>JBILLR010000007.1:0-21301 GCA_044375965.1 Opitutales bacterium | reverse complement strand
GTCGCGGGGGGAAGGGCCGAGCAAATAGAACTACCCCCCACGGTCAACAGCGGAGGCGGGCCTTTTCAGGCCTTTTCCGCCAGCCTTTTGCGCAGGTGGGGCAGGACACAGCGAGGGACGAAGGCCGCGGCCTGGGAGAGCTTATGCCGGGCGATGTCCTTCACGAAGCTGGAGGAGGTCACGAACTGGTCCTGGCTGGGCATCAGGATGACCGTCTCGATCTCGGGGGCCATCAGGCGGTTGGCGTGGGCCAGGTCGAATTCGAACTCGAAATCGCTGAATTTACGGAGGCCGCGGATGATCGCGGCGGCCTTGTGGCGGTGGGCGAACTCGACCGTGAGGCCCTTGAGTTCGCGCACCTTGACGTTGCGGATGCCCTTGCAGGCCTCGCGCGCCATGGCGAGACGCTCTTCGACGGAGAACCACGGACTCTTGCTGTCGCTGGGTGCGACGGCGACGATGACGTGGTCGAAGAGCCGGGAGGCGCGACGCAGGACGTCGAGATGGCCCAGCGTGACCGGATCGAAGGTGCCGGGATAGACGGCGGTGCGGACGGAGCGGGACATCGTTTTCCTGTTGCGACCGACTCTCGGTCGGGAACATCCTTTCCGCAAGCCCGCATGCATTTTCTTCGGCATCTTCCCAATCTCCTGACCGCGGCCCGCCTGCCGGCCATCTTCCTGATCCTGGTCTGGACCTACTGGGCCGGCCCTTGGGCCAGCGCCGCCCTCGCTCTGTTCATCCTGACGGCCCTGACGGACATCTTCGACGGCTGGATCGCGCGCAAGCTGAACGCCGTGACCGACTTCGGCCGGCTGATGGACGCCTTGGTCGACAAGGTCTTCATCCTTGGCCTGCTCATCGGCCTGGCTGCGATCGACTGCCTGCCCGTCACTTGTTGGGACGACGCGGGCGTGCCGGTCTCGCCGGACGCTTCCACGGTGCTCCTCACCTCCTTCGGCGTGATCCTCATCCTGATCCGCGAATTCCTCATCACCGGCCTCCGCCTCGTGGCCGCCGCTTCGGGTCAGGTGCTCGAGGCCGAGGGCCTCGGTAAGATCAAGACCTTCCTGCAGATCATCGCCATCGGTCATCTCATCGGTCTGCGCGCCTATGAGACGCACTGGAAACTTTCGGCGGAGTGGCACCAGCATTGGGAGATCATCATCACCGGCCTCTTCTGGCTGGCGGTGCTGATCACCGTCGTCTCGGGCGCCAGCTACCTCATCCGGCATCGCCGGCATCTGCCCGGCCTGTCCTCATGATCGTCCAGATCGCGACGCTCGGTCCGCTCGGACGCCTCAAGGCGCCGGGCACCTGGGGTTCCGCGGCCGGTCTGCTCTGGTGGGCGTTGGTCGTGCGCCTCGCCCATGCGAAAGGCTGGCACCACGAATTCATCTTCGACGCGCTGGTCGTCCTGACCGCGATGCTGCTGTGCGGCGTGGCCGCGGCTTTCATCGGGAAGAAGGATCCGTCCGAGGTCATCCTCGACGAGTTCGCCGCGATGCCCTTGGTCTTCCTTTTCAACCCGTACGCCTACGACGGCGCCTCCTCGATCCTGCTGATCCTGCTGGGCTTCCTCTTCTTCCGTCTCTTCGACATCACGAAACCTTTCGGCATCAAGGCGCTCGAGAAGCTGCCCGGAGGCTTCGGCATCGTCCTGGACGACGTCATGGCCGCGATCTACGCGAACCTGGCGCTGCAGGCGGTCGCCCGGATCTGGGCCTCCCTCGTCTGATGACTCGGTACGCGCCAGCGCACGCCGCGGTCGTCCGGGTGACGGGCGAGGACGCGGCGGCTTTCCTGCAGGGGCAATGCACGGCGGACCTGCGCACGGTCGCCTTGACGGACGCGCTCTGGCTCAACCGCAAGGGGCGCGTGCTCGCTCACACGATCGTCTCCAAGGAAGCCTCCGGCTCTTTCCTGCTCCTCTGTCCGCATCTGTCCGCGGAGGAGACCATCGCCGTCGTGACCGCCAACGTCATCGCCGACGACGTCGTCGCCACCGACGAGACTCCGGCCTGGGGGCGTTGGGTCGCCTGGGGCGACGCGCCCGTGGTCGCCGACGCGAAACTTCTTCCGACCCGTCGCTTCGGCGTCGTCGCCTGGGACGTGCTCACGCCTCCTGGAGCCGTCATGCCGGGAGAGGCGGGAAGCCGCGAAGAGCTCGAGGCCCTCCGTATCCGCGCCGGCGTGCCTGCCGTGCCGGCCGATTGTGGGGCCAACGAGTTTCCGCAGGAGTGCGGGCTCGACGTTTGGTTGAGTTACACGAAGGGCTGCTACCTCGGACAGGAGGTCATGGCCCGCATTCAGTCCATGGGTTCGTTACGCCGCATCCTCCGCCGGGTTTCCGGGTCGGTCACGGTCGGGCAGGAATTGAAGACCCCGGAAGGCAAGACCGCGGGCGTGGTCCGTTCCGCCGCCGGCGACGTCGGCCTGGCCCTGGTATCGGTCGATCTACCCGAAGGCGCGGAGCTGGGCGGCGTGCGCCTCGGCGCCCCGGCCGTGATGCCCGCGCGCTGACCTGTTTCCGTTTGCGGGCGGTCCGTCGTTCCTCATCGTGTCGGCGATGGCCTCTTCCTTCCATTACCAGGATCCTTTCCCGCTGGGCCCCGATGCCACGAAGTATCGCCTGCTCACCAAGGAGCACGTCTCCGTCGCGGAGTTCGCCGGCAAGCCGGTGCTCAAGGTCGCCCCGGAAGCGCTCACGCTGCTCGCCAACCAGGCGCTGCACGACATCAACTTCTACCTGCGTACCGAGCACCTCGAGCAGGTCGCCGCGATCCTTGCGGACAAGGAAGCCAGCGACAACGACCGCGCCGTCGCGCTCGCCATGCTGCGCAACGCCGAAGTCGCCGCGAAGGGCGTGCTGCCGTTCTGTCAGGACACCGGCACCGCGCAGGTCACCGCCAAGAAGGGCCAGCAGGTCTGGACCGGCGGCGACGACGCCGAAGCGCTCTCGCTGGGCGTCTACCAGGCCTATGCGCAGAACAACCTCCGCTACTCGCAGCTCGCGCCGCTCGACCTCTACACCGAGAAGAACACCGGCACGAACCTCCCCGCGCAGATCGACATCGCCGCGGTGAGCGGTTCGAAGTTCGAGTTCCTCTTCGTCGCCAAAGGCGGAGGTTCCGCGAACAAATGCTACCTCTATCAGGAGACCAAGGCCGTCCTGAACCCGAAGTCCCTCGTCAGGTTCCTGACCGAGAAGATGCAGTCGCTCGGCACCGCTGCCTGTCCGCCATATCACCTCGCTTTCGTCATCGGCGGCACCTCCGCCGAAGCGACCATGAAGGCCGTGAAGCTGGCCTCGACCCATTATTACGACGCGCTGCCGACCTCGGGTAACGAGCATGGTCGCGCCTTCCGCGACACCGCGCTCGAAGCCGAGCTGCTCAAGGTCGCGCACCAGCTCGGCATCGGGGCGCAGTTCGGCGGCAAGTGGTTCGCCCTCGACGTGCGCGTCGTCCGTCTCCCGCGCCACGGCGCCTCGTGCCCGATCGGCCTCGCCGTCTCGTGTTCCGCCGACCGCAACGCCAAGGCCAAGATCGACCAGGACGGCATCTGGATCGAACAGCTCGAGACGGACCCGGGCCGCTTCATCCCCGCCGAGGCGCGTAAGCATGCCGACGCCACGAAGGTCGTGAAGATCGACCTCAACCGCCCCATGGCGGACATCCGCGCCGAGCTTTCGAAGCATCCGGTCACCACCCGGCTCGCGCTGACCGGCACGCTGGTCGTAGCCCGCGACATCGCGCACGCCAAGATCCGCGAGCGCCTCGAGAAGGGCGAAGGCCTGCCGCAATATATCAAGGACCATCCCGTCTACTACGCCGGTCCGGCGAAGACCCCCGCCGGCATGGCCTCGGGCTCGTTCGGTCCGACGACCGCCGGCCGCATGGACAGCTACGTCGAACTCTTCCAGAAGCACGGCGGCTCGCTCGTCATGATCGCCAAGGGTAACCGCGGCGAGACCGTCACCAACGCGTGCAAGGCGCACGGCGGCTTCTACCTCGGCTCGATCGGCGGACCAGCCGCGATCCTCGCGCAGGAAAACATCCGCAAGGTCGAGGTCATCGATTATCCCGAGCTCGGCATGGAAGCCGTCTGGAAGATCGAAGTCGTCGACTTCCCCGCGTTCATCCTCGTCGACGACAAAGGCCACGACTTCTTCCGCGAGCTCCCCGGCGGGTGCGGCATCTGCGGGCCTTGAGCGTCAGCGCTTCGCAATGAAAAGGGCGCCCGAGTGGGCGCCCTTTTCATTGCCGGAGGAAGCCGGCCTCAGGGTTGCGGGTTGTAGGTCGACTTGTCGTAAGCCAAGGCCGTCCGGAAGAAGAGGTCGGTCCCGGGTATCGTCAGGCCGAGGCCGAAGCCGACGCCTTTGCCGAAGCGCCTGGCGATGCGTTGGCACAGCCAGCCCCACCAGACGAAGAGCAGGAGCAGGCAGAGCAGCTTCACGCCCTTGTCCTGCGCCTTGAGCACCGGGATGATCAGGAGCAACGGGAGCGTCCACCAGGCGGACAGGCCGGCGAGCCGGGAGAGGAGCACGTGGTGGTAGACCGGGATGACGGCCTTCCAACCTTCGAGGCCGGCTTTCTCGAAGATCAGCCACAGGCCGCGCAGGCTGAAGGCGATCAGGCCGACGAGCGTCGTGGCGAGGAAGCACGCGCCGAAGATTTTACCGTAGTCGACGGGGGTGACATCGGCGGCGAGGGAGGCGAACACAGGGGCGAGGTTCATGCGCCCATCCTAGGCGGCCGGCCGCCCGAGTCCACGGTCAAAGAAAAAGGCGCCCGAGCGGGCGCCTTTTCCGATGGTCGATGCGACCTTACTCAGGCCTGGGCGGGCTGCTCGGCGAGGTACTTCGAAGAACCGAAGCCGAGGATCAGCCAGAAGATCGGGCCGAGCAGGGTGAGGCCGATCGTGAAGCCGACGCCCTGGCCGAAGCGGGTCGAGATGCGGTGGTGGATCCAGACGATCCAGACGATGTAAGCGATCCAGCCAAGGATCGGGATGATCGCCACGAAAGGAGCGAAGACCCAATACCAAGGGAGACCGGCGACGCGCAGAAGCACGATGATATTGTAGATCGGAACGAGGACGGCCCAGCCGGGCTGGCCGGCCTTGGCGAAGGCCTTCCACATGCCGATGATCACCACCACCGCGATGGCGATGAAGACGAAGGCAAAGGCGGCTACGAATGCGGCGATGCCGGCGGCGACGGCTTCTTCGTTGCCGGACGCTTGGGCGAGGAGGGAGGCGATAGAGGTATTCATCGCAAATCTCCTATAATATAAACAACCCTCGGTCGAGGGCGAATGTCCTGGCGCGCGGAGGGCTTACTTCTCCCACTCCAGCGCGCCGCGCTTGAACTCGTACGCCAGGCCGAGGACGAGCACGCCGAGGAAGACCGCGGTGGCGGCCGTGATGGCGATCCCGGCGGCGAGGAACTCGCGGTAGACGAGGGCCCAGGGCACGAGGAAGACGACTTCGATGTCGAAGAGGATGAAGAGCATCGCCGTCACGTAGAACTTCACGGCGAAGCGAGGGTGGGGCTTACCTTCCATCGGCAGGCCGCATTCATAGGCCTTGTCCTTGATGTAGTTGCCCTTGGCGCGCTGGCCGAAGACGTGGCTGGCGATGAGGATGATCGCGGGGATCGAGAGACCTAGCGCGACCTGCACGAGGACGGGCAGGTAGGTGCTGAGGGACTGGGATTCGGCGGCGGCCATCGGTAGCGGACACAAAAAAGCCCTCGCCGGAGGAGGCAAGGGCTTTTGCGGAAAGCCGGCTTACTTCCCGGGCTGCAAGGGGCTGGGCAGCGTCTGGGCCGGTCCAGGGATGGGCAGCAGAGACGGCGCCGCGGGGGCGGTCTGTTCGGGGCCCTTGCGGAAGTCGGCTAAGGATGCGGGGAGTTGTTCGCCCAGCCAGTTCGGCGCCACGAAGGTCGCAAGCTTGTCCGCCGCGTTGGCGGGGTGGGTCGCGTCGGAGTGGGCGACGGCGAGGAACACCTTGCCGGGCTCACCCGCTTTCTCCGGGGCGAGTTTCGTGAACGTCGTCGTCACGACCTTGCCGTCGAACGTCGTCAGCTTGGTCGTCACGAACTTCGCGGCCTTGGCGGCGGCGGGGTCGTTCTTCGCGACCGCGTCGGCGGCGCGCAGGGTCGCCAGCGTCGCGGCGAGTTCCTCGAGGGCGTCGGCGTCCTTGCCTTCGAACGGGGTGCCGGCGGCCTTGCGGCTCAGCTCCACGCGTCCGTCCTTCCATTCCAGCGCGATCGTCCGGATATCCGCCGGCTTGGCCGAGGACAGGGTGAGTTCGACCCACGCCGCGGGGTCGCCTTCGAGGTGCGCGGTGAAGTCGGTGCGGATCGCGAAGGCCTGGCCGCCGAGACGGGCGGCGTTGCCGAGGCCGTCTTCGGTCTGCTTGCCGAACTCGATGGCCACGGAGCGACCGTCGTTCGTCGCGAGCGTCACCGACGACTCGGTCAGGCCGAGTTTCTCGAGGCGCTTCGGGTTGGCCGTGAGCTGGCCGTGCTGGCGGGCCTTCTGCAGGCCGCGGATGAGCGGCAGCAGGCGGTTCTCCACGTCGGCCGGCAGGCCGAAACGTTCCTGGACCGCCCAGGTTTCGCCGTTCTTCACGACCGTCACGCTGCGTGGGCCGGATTTGACCGTGAGCGACTTCAGTGCGCCGAACACGGCCGGATCGACGAGCGGGGGCTGGGCTGGCGCGGCGGCGGCGGTCTCACGCGTCAGGCGGACGACGGCTAAGGCGACGAGCCCGAGCACGAGGGTGGCGATGAGCAGGGTCTTGTTGCGCATGGCGGTTCAGGAGAGCTTGCGACGGCGGAGCAGCGCGTAGCCCAGGCCGAAGAGCAGGGCGAGGGCGGGACCGGCGAGCAGGTTGAGGACCTGGAGGCGGCGGCCGAGCGAGTTGACGTCCTCGCTGAGCCCGCGGCGGATGACGCGGCGTTCCTCGGACAGCTTGTCGGCCTCGACCTGGAACTTCTCGATCTCGCGCTGCATCTCAGGCGTGATGACGAGGCCCTTGGCGGTGACGCCGCCCGACTGGCGGGACAGTTCGGCGATCTTCGCGTTGGCGTCCTCGAGGCGGCGTTCGATCTCGTCGAGCTTGGCCTGGTAGCGCGTCTGGGCGACGCGTTCGATCTCCTGCACGCGTTTGAACGGGCGGAGCGACGTGCCTTTCGAACGGAGGCCGACGAGCTCATCGCTGCCGGCGAGCGTCTCGAGGGCGCTCACCACGAAGCCGAAGTTATCGTTGATCGCCTCGGTGGCGACCTGGCCGCCGAGCTGGCGTTGGCGGACCGTGAACGGGTCCATCATGAAGTCCGAGTCCGCCACCACGAGGATGCGGCCCGGCTTGGCGCTGGCCGCGAGGTGCGGGCCGGCGGGCGGCGGGACGGGGGGCTTGGGGGCGTCGCCCGGGCGGGCGGTTTCTTCCGGGGCCGGCGCCGGCGCGCCCTTCGGATAGGCCGAGGTGAAGCTGCCGGAGACCGCGGCGGCGAGCACGCGGGGCTTGCCGTCAGGCTGGAACGACAGCGCCACCTTCTCGAAAGGGCCGGCGTTGGCGGCGGTCGTGGGCACGGCGCCCAGGCCGGCGCCGGACTGGGTCACCAGCGGCTCGAGCTTGAGGCGGGCCTCGGCGCCGGAGATCAGCGCGATCGCGCCGGCCTCCATGAAGGCCATCTCGCGCAGGTCGCTGACGAGCGGGGAGTCCTTGGCGAAGGACGCCGGGCCGGCGGCGAAGGCGGCGGGGTACTGCACCGCGTCGCCGCGCGAGCCGCGGATCGCGACGGAGCCGGCGGCGTCACCGGTGACGGCGTCCATCTCGACGTTGACGCCCCAGCCGCGGAGCAGCGCGGGGTCGCTCGCGGCGGTCATCGCCATCGGCGCCATCATGAAGGGCATGTTGCCCTGCGAGAATTTCTGGATGCGCGAGAGCGGGTCGACGGCGGCGAAGACCGCGCCGCCCTTCATCAGGTGCTGGTCGACCGCGTAGGCCAGCTGCGGATCGATGTGATGGGCGTGCACGAGCGCGACGACCGTGACGTCCTTCGGCAAGGCGCGGTCGGTGGTGTTGAGCGTGACGACCTCGAAGCTCTGGCCGAGTTCGGCGAGCAGGGCGTCGGCCGGACCGGCCGACTGCTCGCCTCCCGGCGGCAAGGTGTTGGAGATCGGCAGCGAGCTGATCAGCGCCAGCTTCGGGCGCTCGAGCCGGGCGACGGAAGCGACGAGCTTGGACAGGTCGAACTCCAGGAAGCGTTCGCGCGACGGGTCGAGCATCGGGATCCCGCGGATCGTGTCGGCGAGCTGGGCCGTGAGGCCGAGGTAGGCGTTGCCCTGGGCGGCGCGCATCGGGGCGAGCCCTTGGCGCTGGGCGCGCTGCTCTTCCTTGGTGTCGGGTCGGGGATCGGTCACGATGAGGCGCACCTTGCCGCCGGAGGCGGCGACGTATTCGCGCAGCAACGTCTCGACCCGGCGCGAATAGCTTTCCAGATAAGGGCGCAGCTTGACGTCGGAACGGCTCACGAAGAGCTCGAGCGTCACCGGCTCGTCGAGCTGGGCGACGATGCGCTTCGAGCCTGGCGAGAGGGTGAACGTACGGTCGGCGGTCAGGTCCGCGCGGGCGCCGAAGGCGCCGAAGATCAGGTTGACGAAGAACGCGGCCGCGAGGACGGCGGCGGCGGCGAGGAGGGCTTGGGAGCGGTTCATGGCGGCGGGGTCCGGTTCAGCGGCGTTCGACGATGATGGTGCTCAGGCCCAGGCCGGCGAAGGCCACGGACAGGAAGTAGGCGACCGGCCGGGCGTCGACCAGACCGAGGGTGAAGGGCTCCAGGTTGCGCCAGAGGCCGAGGCGGCGGATCTCGTCGATCCCCGCGGACCCGAAGGCGCCCGCGAGCAGTTCGTCGAACACGCCGTAGCCGACGAGCACGAGGAGGAAGCAGGCGAGGAAGCCGGTGACGAAGGCGATGACCTGGCTGCGCGTGAGCGCCGAGGCGACGGCGGCGACGCCCAGGCAGGCGCCGGCGCAGAGCAGCGAGCCGGCGTAGCCGGAGACGATCACGCCCCAGTCGGGATCGCCGAGCCAGCCGACCGTGAAGGCGACAGGCAGCGTCATCAGCAGCGCGCAGGCGAGGAAGAGCCAGGCGGCGAGGAATTTCCCGAGCGCGGCCTGCCAGACCGTGATGGGCCAGGTGAGCAGCAGCTCGAGCGTGCCTTGGCGGCGTTCTTCGGCCCAGAGGCGGGCGCCGGCGGCGGGGGCGAGGAAGGCCCAGAGCCACGGGTGGTAGAGGAAGAAGCGGTCCAGGCTGGCGACGCCGGATTCGTAGAGTCCGCCGACGAAGAACGCCAGGGACACCGCGAAGGCGTTGAAGACCGCGAGGAAGACGTAGGCCAGCGGCGTGCGGAAGTAGCCGGCGAACTCACGACGGAGCATCGCGGCGAAGGGCTTGAGGCCGGGGGCGGCGGGAGCAGGGGAGGTCATGGGGAATGGGGTCAGGCGGTGAGCTGGCGGAAGACGGCGTTGAGGTCGGCGCCGCGGGCGAGGAACTTGTCGCGGGACTCGTCGCAGCGGACTTCGCCTTTCGCGATCACGACGACGCGCGTGCAGAGCTCGCCGACTTCCTCGAGGATATGCGTCGAGACGATCACCGCCTTGCGGGCGGCCATGTCCTTGAGGATGCGGCGCACCTCGTGCTTCTGGTTCGGATCGAGGCCGTCGGTGGGTTCGTCGAGGATCAGCACCTCGGGATCGTGCAGCACCGCCTGGGCGAAGCCGACGCGCATGCGGTAGCCCTTGGAGAGCGTGTCGATGCTCTGGGCGGCGACTTCTTCGAGGCGGCAGAGGGCGAGGGTCCGGCGGACGCTCTCGGCCGGATCGGCGAGGCCGCGCAGGTCGGCGGCGAAGCGGAGGAACTCGCGGACGGTCATCTCGCCGTAGGCCGGGGCGCCTTCCGGGGAATAGCCGAGGTGCTGCTTGGCCCGGACGGCCTCTTCGGCGACGTCGAGCCCTGCGATGAGGGCGGCGCCCTCGTCGGCGCGGAGGTGGCCGGTGAGCATCTTCATCGTGGTGGACTTCCCGGCGCCGTTGGGCCCGAGGAAGCCGACGACCTCGCCGCGGTCGACGGTGAACGAGACATCACGGACGGCGCGGAGCGCGCCGTAGGACTTGGACAGGTGCTTGGCTTCGATGAGGGGCATGGGAAGGAGAGGGTCAGCGGCTCTGCGGGGTGCCCTGGGAGGCGACGCGGATGCCAGCCTGTTGCAGTTTCTCGGAGATGCGGAGCAGGAGCTGCTGGTTGAACTCGAGCTGCTTGGCGGGGGCGGCCGGATAATACCAGTACATCAGGCGGATGTTGACCGCCCACTCGCTGAAATCATGCACGTGCACGAGCGGCGGATGGCTCGCCTGGTAGCCTTCATGCCCGGCGATCAGGCCGCGGATGATCTCGGCGGCCTCGCGGACCTTGTCGGCCGGCGTGTTGGCTTCGAGGTGGACCAGGTCCTGGGCCCGGATGAAGTCGCGGCGGGTGAGGTTGACGATCGGGCGCGTGGCGAGGTCGCCGTTCGGGATGGCGAGCCGCTGGCCGTCAAGGAGCATGATGGTCGTCGAACGCAGGCCGAGCGACTCCACCTTGCCTTCATGGCTACCGATATTGATGACGTCGCCGAGCGTGAAGGGCTGGTCGACGATCAGCATCACCGCGCCGAAGACGTTCTTGATGGTGTCCTGGGACGCGAAGGCCAGGCCGACGACCGCGCCCGCGAGGAGGCCGAGGATCGCGTCGGAGGACTTCGGGTCGACGATCGAGATCGCCTTGAACGCGCCGACGAGGACGACCGCGATACGGATGACCGTGGAGAACATCGGCACCAGGATGTCGTCGAGCTTGTTCTCGGAGCGGTCGGCGATCTTCTGGGCCCAGGCGATCGGCACGGCGAGCAGGTGGAAGACGGCGGTCGTGTGGGCGATCGAGCAGAGGAAGGCCCCGGCGACGGCGGCGAAGTCGAGCCAGCCGACGTGCGCCAGCTCCGGCTTGTTGCCTCTGATCAGGAAGAGCAGGGTGTAGGCGGGCAGGATGAGCGGCAGGGCCTTGCCCACCGCGGCGACGGAGGCTTCGGCGATCGGGCTCTGGCCGAACTTCGTGGAGATCCAGCGCAGGATCTTGTCGGCGACCCAGCCGGCCGCGTAGGCGAGGGCGACGTAGCCGACGGCGTGGACGGCGATGTTGCCCCAGTCTGCCGGCGCCTTCGCGACGATGTTCTTGATGTCGCCGACGATGAAATAACTGGTCGGGGTGGCGGCGGGGGCGGCCGCGGCGGCAGGAGCGACAAGGGGGGCGATTTGGGCTAAGAACATGGTCAGGGTTTGAAGGGGAAGTGATATGTAGGAGGGCCTCGGTCTGTTTTCAAGCGTCACCGAATGCCCAATCCGCTTGAAGCGGGGCGAGCCCCTTGCCACGCTGACCAGACCGGAATGAGCGAAACCTGCGAAAAAAAGCCCGCCAAGCCCGTGGTCCTGACCTGCGCCCAGCCGACCGGGCGGCTCCACCTGGGCAATTATCTGGGGGCCGTGCTCAACTGGGGTCGCATGCAGGACGACCATGACTGCTATTTCGGCATCGTCGACCAGCACGCCATCACCGTCCCTTACGTCCCGGCCCAGCTCCGGGAGAACACCTATTCCTGCCTGGCACAGTATGTCGCCTGCGGTCTCGACCCGGCCAAGAGCCGCCTTTTCGCGCAGTCGCATGTCATCGGCCACACCGAGCTGGCCTGGATCCTCGGCTGCCTCTGCCCGCTCGGCCAGCTGGAGCGCATGACCCAGTTCAAGGACAAGTCCCGCAAGCAGGAGTCGGTCGACGCCGGCCTGCTGTTCTACCCCGTGCTCATGGCGGCGGACATCCTCCTCTACAACGCCGCGCTCGTCCCCGTCGGCGACGACCAGAAGCAGCACCTCGAGCTCGCCCGCGACCTGGCCGAGAAGTTCAACCATCGTTACTCCGACACCTTCAAGGTCCCGGAGCCCTTCATCTCCAAGGTCGGCTCGCGCATCATGTCCTTGCAGGATCCGACCGCCAAGATGTCGAAGTCCGACCCCAACCACGCGGCCACGGTGTTCATCACCGACCGCCCGGAGGACGTCCGGAAGAAGATCATGTCGGCCGTGACGGATTCCTCCGCCGAAGTGCGCGCCGGCGCCGACAAGCCGGGCGTCACCAACCTGCTGTCGATCATGTCGGCCTGCACCGGCCGGTCCGTGGCGGCCCTCGAGGCCGAGTTCGCCGGCAAGGGCTACGGTGATTTCAAGAAGGCCGTCGCCGACGCCGTCGTCGCGATGCTCGACCCCGTGCGCCTGCGCTACGACGAGCTCATCAAGGACCGCGGCGAACTCGACCGCATCCTCAAGGCCGGCGCCGAACAGGCGCAGGCCACGGCGTTCCGCACGCTCTCGAAGGTCAACCGCAAGGTCGGCTTCGTCGAACGGCCCCGCTAGGCCGCCCCCTTACCCCGCACCCCCCAATGAACCGCGAACTCGAGAAGCTGCTCAAAGAAAAATGGTTCCTGGTCGCCGCCGACCTCATCGCGGTGATGGCGATCCTCATCGTCATGCCGGACAAGCGCGACGGCCTCGACACGTTCCTGATCATCTGCGCGATCCTCGCCGCCTCGCTCATCGTGGTCATCCCGGTGCTCAAGGACGGCGGCGGCAAGGCCGAGCGCCAGGCCGAGCAGGCCCGCCTCCGCGCCAAGCTCGCCGAGGAGATCGACCTCCAGCGCGACAACATCCGCGCGGGCAGCGAGGCCATGAACCGTCGGATCGCCGAGGTCGAGACGGGCGCGCGCAAGGCCGCCGAAGCCTCCGCCGCGGCCGTCGCCCAACGCGCTTCCGCCGAGATCAACACCCTCAAGGCCGCCCTCGCCGAACTCACCCGCAAGGTCGAAGCCGCCGAGGCCGCCGCCGGTTCGTCCGATGCCCTCGATGAGCTCACCGCCAAGGTCGAGAGCCTCGCCGGCACCGTCCGCGCGCTCGTGGCCGACGCCGACGAAGCCGCCGAGAACGCCGGCAAGGCCCGCGCCGAAGCCGCGCAGGCCCTCGAGTCCGAACTGAAGTCCGTCCGCGACGAGCTCAAGAAGTCCGTCAAGGCCGCCGACAAATCCGCCGACAAGTTCGCAGCCCTCCTGGAGGAACTCCGCGAAGAAGTGCGCGCGCTCCGCGCAAACCCTCCGGCGGCCTCCGTTCCTAGCAGCCCGTCCGTGACGGCGCCGGAGCCGGAGGCCGTGTCCCTGTCCGCTCCGGAAGCCCCGGCCGAGGAGACGGCGGAAGAACCCGACGACGAAGAAGTCATCGACGAGACCGAGGAGGAAGAAGCGGAGGAAGCCGCGCCGGCTCCGGCCGATGCGACCGGATCCGCCGGCGGCGCCACCGGCACCGCGCTCATCGTCAATCTCATGATCGGCATCGGCAACAAGCCCTTCGTGCGCGGCACCGGTCCCGGTCTGAGCCGCGACAAAGGCGTCCCGATGAGTTTCCTCGGCATCGGCCGCTGGCAGTGGGTCTCTCCCGATCCGGAAGCCCCGGCCACGGTCGAGGTCTGGAAGAACGACCAATCGCCGATGGGCGAGGCGTTGCACCTGCCGGGCGGCGAACCGGTGGAGGTCGACGAAGGCCACTTCGGCGGAGCCTGACATGCTGAGCGTCCTCGGCCTCTGCGCGTGGCTGGCCGCGGCCGACCCGTTGCCGCCGCCGCCCCCGCAGGTCTATTCCAGCGACACCGTCCTCGCGACGGTGACCGGCGAACGCGTCGCGGAGGTGAGTTTCGTGTCCGCGCATTGCGCGGCGCTGCAGCGGCATCTGGAGTTCGCATTGAACCTCCCGCCCGTGCCGGGACCCGTCGCCCGCATCGAGATCGGCGACGTCGCCGGCCTGTCGCCGATCGACACCCGCCGCGTCGGCCCTTCGGTCATGCTCATCCTCCGGCTCGGTTCGCCCCATGAGGCGCCGGAACGCGCGGCCCAGGCCGCCGCGCAGGCTTGGCTGGCCCGCGTGGCCCTCGCGGGCGGGCAGCCCGTCACCGGCGTCGAGCCGTGGACGCGCCAGGCGCTCGCCTGTGAGATCCTCGCGCAGCTGCGTCCGTCGCTGAATGACTATTGGTATCGCGAAGGCCGGCGGGAGATCCCTTCCTCGCTCGAAGAGATCGCGGCCGGCCGCGCGCCGGACCGGGAGGCGTTGCTGTTCTGGCGCGCCTTACGCCGTGCCCTCGGCGGCCCGCCGGAACAGGCCAAGGGCCTCATCGCCTCGGCGCACGGTCAGCCGGTGCTCAAGCGTCTCGCCGCGCTCACGAAATCACCGGACGAGTGGTGGCTGCTCCAGCGGGCGGAGCTCCTGCTGTCCCGGGAGCCCGTCAGCCTCGGCCTGCGGGAGTCGGCCGAATCGCTCGACGACATCACGCGCTTCGTCTTCGACCTCGGCGCGGGCGACCAGCTCATCGCCGGTTCCGACCTGCCCAAGCATCGCGCTCTTCCGGCCGTGAAGCTCAGCATCGAGGCGCGACTCAAAGGGTTGCGTCGCGAAGTCCTCCGGCAGAACCCCGTCTACCACAACGCCTGGCGGACCTTCGGAACCTGGCTCGAGGCTTTCGAGCAGGGCAAGCCGGAGGAGCTGGCGAAGCTCTGGACGCAGTATCAGGAGGAACGCCGGATGGCGGACGCTCTGCGGCGGGAGGTCGAAGCGGCGATGGACACGGTCGTCCCCGCCGTGAAGTGACCGCTTAGGCGGCGTCCTTGCCGGAGGCCGTCTTCTGCAGCATCTGGTCAGCCAGGGTCACGCGGAAGAGATTAAGAGCCATCCAGAAGACACCGGCGAGGCAGAGGCCGCAATAGGCGGCGCCCAGGAGCACGGCGGTTTCGCCGGCTTCGGACCAAGGCACGTGCTTCTTGAGGATCGAGGTGATCCAGACGAAGAAGACCACCGTCAGGACGACGTCGATGACGACCGCCTGCTTGGTGATGAGCTTGGGCTTCATGTTATCCATGGTCTCGCATTGGTGCCTTTCCGCTCAGGGCTGTCAATCCTGCCCCGCCCGTGGGGGCCGGGCCCCATCTCCGCCCTTGCCACGCCTGCTGGCCCGTTCACCCTGCCGACCCCGAGGGGCGTCTTCCGCCCCCATCCGACCCCCCTTTACACGTCAAACATGGCCGAAGAGCTCAAGGATACCCTCAACCTTCCCGTCACCGATTTCCCGATGCGGGCCGGTCTGGCCGAACGCGAACCCGTCCGGATCGCCCACTGGGAGCGCCAGGGCCTCTACGGCAAGATCCAGGCCCGCGCCGCCGGCAAGCCGGCCTTCGTCCTGCACGACGGTCCGCCCTTCACCAACGGCGACGTCCACATCGGCACCGCCCTCAACAAGCTCCTGAAGGACGCCATCCTGCGCTACAAGTCCATGCGCGGGTTCCGCACGCCTTACGTCCCGGGCTGGGACTGCCACGGCCTGCCGATCGAGCATAAGGTCATGAAGGAGCTCCAGGCCAAGAAGCAGTCGCTCGACGCCCTCGGCGTCCGCAAGGCCTGCGCCGATTTCTCCGCCGCCTACATCGAGAAGCAGCGCGGGCAGTTCAAGCGCCTCGGCATCCTCGCCGACTGGGCTTCGGAATACCGCACGATGGACCCGGCCTACGAAGGTGAGATCCTCGGCGGCTTCGCCAGTTTCGTCGAGCAGGGTCTGGTCTACCGTTCCAAGAAGCCGGTGTATTGGTCCATCCCATGCCAGACCGCGCTGGCCGAGGCCGAGATCGAATATAAGGACAAACGTTCGCATTCCGTCTGGGTCGCCTTCCCGGTCACCGATCCCGCCGTCAAGCAGCTCGCGCCCGCGCACCCGCTTTCCGTCGTCATCTGGACGACCACCCCGTGGACGCTGCCCGCCAACCTCGCGATCGCCGTGCACCCTGACCTCGAGTACGTCGAGGTCCGTCATGGCGGGCGTTCCTTCCTCGTGGCCTCCGCGCTGCGCGAGGCATTCGTGACCGCGTGCGCGCTCGAAGGCGCCACGGACGGCTTCAAGGTCAAGGGTCGCGCGCTCGAAGGCCTGCAGCCGCGGCATCCGTTCATCGAGCGCGCCTCGCCGGTCGTCCTCGCCGACTATGTCACCACCGACGCCGGTACGGGCTGCGTGCACACCGCCCCGGGCCACGGCATCGAAGACTATCAGACCGGCAACAAGTATGGCTTCGAGCCGTATTGCCCGGTGCGCGACGACGGCACCTATGCCGACGACGGCAAGGTGCCCGCTTCGTTGGTCGGCATCACCGTGCTCGAGACCGACGGCAAGAACCCGGCGAACATCGCCGTGCTCGAGCTGCTCAAGTCCAAGGGCGCGCTCCTCAAGGCGCAGAGCTTCGAGCATTCCTATCCGCACTGCTGGCGTTCCAAGACTCCGGTCGTCTTCCGCGCCCTCGACCAGTGGTTCGTCGGCCTCGACCGCGGCGACCTCCGCAAGAAGGCGCTCGCCGCCGTCGGTGACGTGAGATGGATCCCCGCCTCCGGCGAGAACCGCATCCGCGCCGCCCTCGAAGGCCGTCCGGACTGGTGCATCTCGCGTCAGCGCGCCTGGGGCGTGCCGATCCCGGCGTTCTACTCTCCTTCCACCGGCGAATCGTACCTCGACGCCGGTGTCGTCCGTCACGTCGCCAAGCAGATCGCCACGCGCGGCGGCGACTGGTGGTGGGCCGCCTCCGTCGAGGAAGTCCTCGCCGGCGCGCCCGTCCCGGCCGCCTGGCCCAAGGACCTGCGCAAGGGCACCGATACGCTCGACGTGTGGATCGACTCCGGTTCGAGCCATCTCGCCGTGTGCGCCAAGCACAAGGACCTGCACTGGCCGGCCGACCTCTACCTCGAAGGTTCCGACCAGCACCGCGGCTGGTTCCAGTCCTCGCTCTGGACCGCCATCGCCGTCAGGGGCTCCGCGCCTTACCGCGCGGTGCTCACCCACGGCTTCGTCGTGAACGAGAAGCGCCAGAAGATCTCCAAGTCCGACGGCAAGCCGCAGACCGCCGACGACTACGTCAAGAAATACGGCGCCGACATCGTGCGCCTCTGGGTCGCCTCCGAGAACTACCAGAGCGACATCCCGCTTTCCGACGCGATCTTCGAGACCATCTCGAACCAGTATCGCAGCATGCGCAACTCGCTGCGCTACCAGCTGGGCAACCTCTACGACTTCGACGCCGCCCGGCACGCCGTGGCCGTGGACAAACTCAGCCCCGTCGACCGCTGGGTGCTCGTCGAGACCGCCAAGCTCATCCGCGAGGTCACCGACGCCTGCGAGCGCAACGAGTTCCACCGCGCCGCCGCCGCGCTCGCCGGTTTCACGACCGCGACGCTCTCCGCGACCTACCACAACGTGGTGAAGGACCGCCTCTACACCACCGCGCCCGACGACCCGCTGCGCCGCTCCACGCAGACCGCGCTCGACCTCGTCCTGCGCGCCTACCTGAAGCTCATCGCGCCGTTCGTGCCGTTCACCGCCGACGAAGCCTGGTCGCACCTGCACGCCAAGGCCGAGTATGTCGACAAGACCAACGTGCATCTCCAGGACTGGCCGGCCATCGACGCCGGCTGGGAGGACGCGGCCGGCCAGGCCGCCCATGACGCCGTCGCGCGCATCCAGGCCTTGGCCGCCCAGGTCAACGTGCCCCTCGAGCGTCTCCGCCAGGAAAAGAAGATCGGCCAGTCCCTCGAAGCGTCCGTCGTCGTCACCGGCGACCCCGCCGACGCCGACTTCGCCCTCTTGTCGGCCCATCAGGCCATCCTGACCGAGCTTTGGATCGTCTCTTCGGTCCAGCTCAAGCCCCAGGCCGGCGCCGCCTTGGCCTTCCACGTCGACAAGGCCGGAGGCGTCCGTTGCCCCCGTTCCTGGCGCTGGGTGCCCGTACTTGTGGAAGCCGGCCGTTTTGGTATGGTATCTCCTCGTTGCCGCGAAGCGCTCCTCGCCAAATACACCACCCTCTGACCCCCTCTCACGATGTCCAAGAAACCCGATCCTAAGAAGTCCGCCAAGAAGCCCGTCCCCGCGCCGAAGGCCAAGGCCAAGCCTGCGCCCAAGTTCGTCGCCAAGCCGGCCCCGAAGGCCGTGGTTCCGAAGGGCAAGACCGCCGCTCCGGCCAGGTCCGCCAAGTCGGCGGCGGTCCCGGTCGTCAAGGGCGGCAAGAAGGGCGCGGCTCCGGTCGCCCCCGTCAAGCCCGCCAAGAACGCCAAGGCTGCTCCCGTCGCGTCGGCGCCGAAGGGTAAGGCCGCGAAGGCCCCCAAGGTCGATCACGCCGTGCAGAAGAAACTCCTCACCGAGCACCGCGACGTCCATCATCAGGTCGGCGCCCTCGAGGTCGCGCCGCGTCCGAAGCTCCAGTATTACACCCTCGCCGACCTCAAGGCGTATCTCGAGAAGCGCAACAAGTCCAAGTCCAAGCTGAACGTCTGGGTGCCGGACGAGGAGCGCAAGGCGCGCGAGAAGGCCGCCGCCGCCGCCCGCTCGCAGGGCAACCGTTCGCACAACATCGCGGCCGCTTCGATCGCCGACCTGCTCGGCGGCTCCAATCCTTTCCGCAAGGGTGAAGGCTTCGTCGACGAGTCCAAGCAGGTCCCCGAGAAGTTCCGCCGTTACTACCGCCTCCTCGTGGACATGCGCGACGCGCTCCACAAGGGCCTCGCCTTCCACTCCGAAGAGGCGCTCAAGAAGTCGGGCAAGGACGACGCCGGCGACCTCTCGGGTTATTCGCAGCACCTGGCCGACGCGGGCACCGACACCGCGGACCGCGACTTCGCGCTCTCGCTGATCTCCAACGAGCAGGAAGCGCTCAAGGAGATCGCCGACGCCATCGAGCGCATGAAGAAGGGCACCTACGGCACCTGTGAGATCACCAACAAGGCGATCCCCGCCGCGCGCCTGATCGCCGTGCCGTTCACCCGCTATTCCCTCGAAGGCCAGAAGGAGCTCGAGCGCAACCGTCGCGCCCACCGTCGTCGCGGCGGCAACCCGCTCGGCGAGATCGGCGACGAAGTCGGCTTCGGCACCGGCGGCGGCGGCGGCGAAGACGACCCGAGCGACACCTAAGCGCGACGTCCGATGCTCGACCGGCTCCGTCCCTACCTGTCCTTCTGGACGGTCTGCGTGGCCGCCGTCGTCACGGACGTGGCGTCGAAGCTCCTGGTCGTGCGCCATGTCCCGTTCGGCGCCTATTTCGGCGGCGACCCGGACCGCGCGCCGATCATGCTCTTCGACCGGCTGTGGATCGTGCACGTCGGCAACAAAGGCGCCGCCTGGGGCCTGGGCGCCGAGCATGACGTCCGTCCTTTCCTGATCTTCCTCGCGCTCGCGGTCCTCGCGCTCGTCTGGCGCTGGCGCCAGCCGCTCCTGCGCGAGCTCCAGGGCGGCCAGCTCGCCTTCGGCCTGTTCGTCGGCGGCACCTTGGGCAACGTCCGCGACCGCCTCTTCGGCGACCACGTCATCGACTTCATCGACGTGCACCTGCCCTATTACCGCTTCCCGGCCTTCAACGTGGCGGACTCCTGCATCTGCGTCGGCGTGGGCATCTACGTGGTCATGTCGTACCGGCATGACCGCCTGCGCCGTGAAGCCATCGTCTCGCACGGCGGCGAGGACCCGCCGCCCGGCGCATGAGCGTCCGCTTCGACCTGGCGGCCCATCCTGGCGCGCAGGCGTATCGCCTCCTCGCCGGCCTGGTCGTCCCGCGTCCCATCGCGCTGGTCACGACCCTCGACGCCGCGGGCGTGGTCAACGCCGCCCCGTTCTCGTTCTTCAACGTGATGGGCACCGAGCCGGCGCTCGCCGTGCTCGCCCCGGCCGACCGCGACGACGGCACGCCGAAGGACACCGCCGCGAACCTGCAGGCCAACGGCGAGTGCGTCATCCATATCTGCGACGAGGCCGTCGCGGCGAAGATGGTCGAGTGCGCGCGCCCGCTGCCGCCCGGCGTCAGCGAGGTCCCGCGCGCCGGCTTGACGCTCGCGCCTTCGGAGCGCGTGCGTCCGCCGCGGCTCGTCGAATGTCCCGTCGCCCTCGAAGGCCGCGTGCTTGATGTCCGTAAATACGGCGACAACCGCCTCGTCGTGATCGAGCTCCTGCTCGCGCACGTCCGCGACGGCGTCGCCGACCCGGCGACGTGGAAGGTCGACTACGCGCGCTACGCGCCGGTCGGCCGGATGAACAGCCCCGACGGCTACGCGCGCACGACGGACCGCTTCACGCTCCGGTTCCCGTCGGAGGCCTGATCAGATCCCTTTCGAGAGGCGTTTGACGACCGTCGCGAAATCGGCGGGCCGCGGCGCGACGATTTCGAACGTCTGGCCGGCGACCTTGCCGGTCACGCGGGCCACGCGCAGGAGCAGGCCGCGGTGCAGCGGCTTGTCTTCGCCTTTGTTGAGACGGCCCTTCGGCGTCGTGTCGGTGAGCGTCACGCGGCCCGACCGGCCGTATTTCAGTTCGCCGGCGATGCGGATGCCGCACTCCGCGGCGTGGATGCGCACCTGGTCGCGGCGGGGGAAAGGCGTGTGCGCGGCCCAGACGCGCCAGCGACCGCAGGCGCGGCCCGGTTCGAAGCGGGTCTGCGCGTGCTTGCCGTTGCGGTGCGAGACGAAGGCGCGTTCCTGCGAGTCATCCATCCCGACGGGCAGGTCGCAGAGGCCGGCGTCCTCGGGGGCGTCCTCGGTGCGCGCCACGAATTCATATTCGAAGCGGAAGGCGCCGGAGCCGAGGGCTTCGCGCCAGGCGGCGAGGGCCGACGCGCGGTCGGCGAGGATCGCGATGCCGGCGGTCTCGGGTTCGGGACCGAAGACCGCGGCCGGTTCGGCGAGGCCGAGGCGGACCATCTCCGGCTTGCCGGCTTCGAGCTGAGCGCGGAGCTGTCCGAGCAGGGTGGGGGCGCCGTGCTGCCACGGGTGTTCTTCGAAGGCGACGCCGCCCGGCTTGGCCAGGGCGACCCAGCCCGCGCCGTGGGCCAGGACGTCCATGCGCACGGCCTCTTCGCCGAGCAGGCCGGCGGCGAAACCGATGGAGGCGGGGAGCGGTGCGGACATCTTCAGGAATAAAAAAACCCCGGCGCCTAGGCGACGGGGTCGGTGAGGGGCTGACCCCGCATCACTTCTTGGCGGCGGCGAGCTTCTTCGCGAGGCGAGCCTTGATGCGGTTCGCCTTGTTGCGATGGATCACGCCGGTCTTCGCGGCCTTGTCGGCGGCGGAAGCGACCTGGGAGGCGGAAGCGGCGAC
>JBILLR010000006.1:0-21451 GCA_044375965.1 Opitutales bacterium | reverse complement strand
CGATGCACTTCCGGGTTGGCCGGATTGTCGAACTGCATCGGCATGAAGGCGTTCGCGCCGATCTCATCGCGGAGCTGCGAGGCGCGCTCGATGGCGCCGCGCATGCCCTTCGCACCGGGGGTGAGGACGATTTCAGCGCCAAGGAGGCGGAGGAGGACGCGGCGCTCGATGGACATGGTCTCCGGCATCGTGAGGATGCAGCGGTAACCACGGGCGGCGGCGACGAAGGCGAGAGCGATGCCGGTATTGCCGGAGGTCGGCTCGACGATGGTACCACCCGGCTTCAGGCGGCCGTCGCGCTCGGCGGCGTCGACCATCGCGCGGCCGATGCGATCCTTGACGCTCGAGAGCGGATTGAAGAACTCGAGCTTCACGAGGACTTCGGCGTGCAGGCCTTCAGTGACCTTGTTCAGGCGCACGAGCGGGGTGTGACCGATGGTGTCGAGGACGCTGTTGTAGATGGCCATAGGGGTTAATGTTTAGTTGTTGAGTAATGATTAATAGATTAGGACAGAAAGGCAGGCAAATAAAAAAACCCGAGCGACCGGGTTTCCATATGTGATCAATAGCGGCGCTTGGGTGGCGGCAACGCCGGACGGGGAGCGGCGTCACGGAGTCGGAAGATGATGCGGGCAGTGGTCAGGTCCGAAGGGGTCATTTCGACCTTCACGCGGTCACCCGGATTGATACGGATGAAGTTCTTGCGGAGGCGGCCGGAGATACGTCCCAGCACCACGTGCTTGTTGGGGAGCTCAATCCGGAACATGGTGCCAGGAAGCACCTGCAGGATTTTGCCTTCGAGTTCGATAACGGGTTCTTCAGCCATGCCTTATTGGAGGCAGTGCATCTCCATCCGCGATGGGAGTCAATCCCCGTAGTGCCTCCTCGCCTCCCCTCTTGCCACGGCCCTCGCTTGGGCAATCCTGCCCCCTATGGAAGGCGACCTCTCGTCCCCCCGCCCCGGGCTGATCTGCCCGTTCGAGAAGGTGCGCCCGTCCCAGCTGAACCGGGACGACGCCTTTTACATGGCCCTGGCCTTCAACCTGGCGGTCGACGCCTGGCGTATCGACGAGGTCCCGATCGGGGCGATCATCGAGCGTGGCGGCGAGATCATCGCGGCCGCCCACAACGAGGTCGAACGCGCCAACGACCCGACGGCCCATGCCGAGATGCTGGCGATCACCCAAGCCGCCAAGAAAATCGGCGACTGGCGCCTGAACGAGTGTAACCTTTACGTCACCAAGGAGCCCTGCCCGATGTGCTCCGGTGCCACGATCATGAGCCGGCTCAACCGCGTGGTCTACGCCTGGGGCGATCCCAAGATGGGCTGCATGGGCGGAGCGACGGAACTCCACAGCCTGCCCAAGCTCAACCACCGGGTGCAAGTGACCTCAGGAGTCCTCGAAGAACCCTGCCGTGAGATCCTGCAGGCCTACTTCAACATGAAGCGAGGACGTGATTCCAGCGCCTCGGCTTGACCCCGGCGGTAAATCATCAACCTATCCCTATGCATCGACGCGACTTCATCGGCAAAGCCTCCCTCGCCGCCGCCGCCCTCGGAGCCACCTCCCTTTCCGCCCAACCCTCTTCCACCCAAACCATGAGCTATACCCTCGCCCCCCTGCCCTATCCTCACGCCGCCCTCGAGCCGCACATCGACCAGGCGACGATGGAGATCCACCACGGCAAGCACCATAACGCTTACGTCACCAACCTGAACGCCGCCCTCGCCAAGGAAGCCGGGTTCGCCGCTCCGGCCGACGTCAACGCGCTCATCGCCGACCTCTCCAAGGTCCCTGAGTCCATCCGCACCGCCGTCCGCAACAACGCCGGCGGCCACGCCAACCACACGTTCTTCTGGAACATCATCTCCCCGAACGGCGGCGGCGAACCCGTCGGCGCCCTCGGCGAAGCCATCCAGAAGGCCTTCGGTGGCCTCGAAGGCGAGAAGGGCCTCAAGGCCGCCTTCAAGACCGCCGCGACCACCCGCTTCGGCTCCGGCTGGGCCTGGCTCGTCGTCAAGGCCGACAAGTCCATCGCCGTGACCTCCACGCCGAACCAAGACAGCCCCCTCATGAAGGGCGTCGCGGACGTGAACGGCACCCCGGTCCTCGCCCTCGACGTCTGGGAACACGCCTACTACCTCAAGTACCAGAACCGCCGCCCCGACTACGTCGACGCCTTCTGGAAGGTCGTCGACTGGAAGAAGGCCAACGAGATCTACGTCAAGGCCATCGGCTGAGCGCAGAGGTCATAACGGTCTTAAGAAGCGGCCCCTCGGCCGCTTCTTTGTTTGGCACATCCGTCGAAGCGTGTTGTCTTAGCCTTACCCCGATGCGCTTCCTTCCGCTCCTTCTCCTGGCCTTGGCGGCTTCCGCCTCCGCCGCCGAAACCGTCCTGCCGCTGTGGCCCGAAGGCGTCCCGGGCAAGCGCGTGGCGCCTTCGAAGACCGTGCTCGACCGTATCGGACCGAAGGGCAGTCAACCCGGCCACGAGACCTTCATCAATGAACCTTCGATCACGGTCTACCCGGCCGCCAATCCGAACGGCGCGGCGGTCATCGTCTGCCCGGGCGGCGGCTACTGGTTCCTGTCGACGAAGAACGAAGGCACGGGCGTCTGCGAGTGGCTCAACCGCATCGGCATCACAGGCATCCTCCTGCGCTACCGTACTCCGACGGCCGACGAGACGCTTCCATACGGCTATCCCGTCCAGGACCTTCAGCGCTCGCTGGGCATCGTCCGCGCCCACGCCAAGGAATGGAACATCGACCCGAAGCGCGTCGGCGTGATCGGCTTCTCCGCCGGCGCCAACCTTGTCGGCCACGCCTCATGGGACCGCGCGCCCCGCACCTACGAGCAGAAGCCGGGCGTCGACGACCCCCGCGGCCCGGACTTCACGATCTTCGTCTACGGCGGCGGCTTCCTCGAGAAGGAGGACAAGACCAAGTTCCGCGAAGGCTTCTCCGTCCCGGCCGACGCCCCGCCCTGCTTCTTCGTGGTCGCCCATGACGACGGCGCCAATCCGCTCGAGGCCGCCAAGCTCTACATCGAATACAAGCGTCAGAACCTTCCGGCCGAGATCCACATCTACTCCAAGGGCGGCCACGGCTTCGGCACGCGCCTGACGAAGTTCCCGGTCGATGGCTGGACCAAGGCCGCCGGCGAATGGATGGGCGCCGAAGGCTTCCTCAAGGCCGCCCAATAAGACCATGCGCCCCCTGCTCACGCTGCTCGCGTTCACGACCTTCCTCAAGGCACAGACGCTCGTCGGCGACGGGCAGGCGGACGACACCGCGGCGCTGCAGAAACTCGTCGACGCCGGCGGCAGCGTGCAGCTGCCCAAGGGCCGATACCGCCTGACCAGCACGGTCACGGCCGACCTCGCCAAGCTCGGCGCCTTCGGTCTTTCGTCCGATGGTACGGCCACCCTGATCATGGCAGGCCCGGGTCCCGCCCTGAAGATCATCGGTACGCACGGCGGCACCGCCGCCCCGAAGTCTTTCAAGCCAGAGACCTGGGCCCAGCGTACTCCGGTCGTCCAGGGGCTCGAAATCATCGGCGCCCACGCCGAGGCCGACGGACTCGAGGCGACCGGCACGATGCAACTGACGCTCTCGCGCCTGACCATCCGCGAGGCGCGTCACGCCATCCACCTCACCGTGCGCAACCGCAACCTGGTCATCGCCGACTGCCATCTCTACCGTAACCGCGGCATCGGGCTCTTCCTCGACCAGGTCAACCTGCACCAGACCAACGTCCTCGGCTGCCATATCAGTTACAACCTCGGCGGAGGCATCGTCGCCGTCGGCGGCGAGGTCCGCAACCTGCACGTCGGCACCTGCGACATCGAGGCCAACCATGACGAAGAAGGTCCGCCCTCGGCCAACATCTTCCTCGATTCGACCGGCGGCTCGATCGCCGAGGTCGCGATCACCGGTTGCACGATCCAACATGCCCACAAGGCGCCAGGCTCCGCCAACATCCGTATCTTCGGCGCCGGCTCGGACCCTTCCCTGCTCCGTCGTGAAGGCCGCGCGACCACCCGCGAAGGCCACGTGACCATCATCGGCAACGTCTTCAGCGACGTGCAGGTGAACATCGAGCTCCGCGAAGCCCGCGGGGTGACCATCTCGGGGAACACCTTCTGGGAAGGCTTCGCGCACGACCTCCTGATCGAAGACAGCCGGAACATCGTCGTCACCGGCAATAATTTCGACCGTAACCCCCGCTACCTTGTCAACGGCAACGGCCTCGCCGAGAAGAACGGGGTCGTCCTGCGCCGCGTCGCGGACTCCGCCTTCACCGGCAACGTGGTCGTAGGCGTCCGCGGCAAGGATGCCGCGGTCGACGTCGAGGATTCCACGCGCCTGCGCCTCACGGACAACAGCATCCTGGACAGCGACGGCCACGCCCTCCGCCTGACCCGGCTCACCCGCAGCCTCGTGACCGGCAACCTCCTGCGCGACGACCGGCCCGCCGACCGACGTAGTCCCGCGCCTCCCCTGCTCGTCCGCGAAGGATCGGAGAACCGGATCGAAGCCGAACCGTCCGTCGCGCGCTAGGCTCAGGCGCCGCCGCGGCGGATCTCGGAACCTTCGAAGCGGATCGACACGCGCCAGACCTTCTTGACGCGCGTGATCACCTTGCCGGTACCGGCGACGATGGTCTCAGGGATCTCGATGCGGTGCTGGTCGACCACGGCGTGGAAGCCGCGCTCGGAGAAGATGTCGATGAACATCGAGATGGCCAGCGGGTCGTCGAAGACCGTGGTCTCGATGTTGACGTGCGCCTGGCCGGAGATCGCGTGGGCCTTGATGATGGGCAGGAATTTTTCCTGGATCAGCTCGATGACCAGGCGGAAGGTCTCGGCGTTGCGCTCGGCGTAGTCGTCGAGGCGGCGGACGAGGTCCTGCCGGGCGTGCTGGACGATCTGCGAGGCCAGCGGGATCGGCGAGATGAGGTCATAGGTCTCCTCCGCCAGCTCGAGGGAGCTCTGATACTGGAGCTCCTTGATGATGCGCGCCTGGACTTCGGGCAGCGAACCCTGCGCATTGATGAAATGGTAGTGGAAGATGTCCCGCAACGACTGCAGCGGCTCGTACGTGCGTTCCTTGAAGACGCGGTAACGGTTGCGGGCGGAGTCGGCCGTGAGGTCGGTCTTACGGACCTCGGCGAGCGGGCCGCCTTCGCGGGCGGCCTTCTCGTTCTGGGCGAGCGCTTCCTGGCCGCGCTTCAGCTGACGGCGGACGGACTCGTTCTCGTCGACGAACAGGACGAGGATGTGGAAGTGAGGCTTCGGGAAACGCGGACCATGCGGCGTGCCGCGGAACTCGGTGCGCAGGTCGTTGAGCTTGGCGAAGAGATGCTTGAGGCACTCCACCTGGACCATCGAACGAGGGAAGCCGTCGACGATCGCTCCGCTGACGTATTCAGCCGAGAGCAGTTTGCGGAAGAGGATCTCCACGACTTCGCGGTCGCCGACGAGCATGCCGGCGTCGATGCGCTTCTTGGCCTCGGGGCTCGAGAGCAGGTCGCTGACCACGATCGGGTCGGCGGCGTAGTCGCGATACTGGAGGATGAACGCGGTGTTCGTGCCCTTACCGGCGCCCGGGGCGCCGTTGAGCCAGAAGATCTCCCGAGGGAAAGCCAGCTTCTCCCGGCCGAACTCACGCTCCAGACTGGACCACACGGAGTCGAAGATGATCTGGCCATCCTTGACCTCGAGGTCGCTGATACCGCCGGAGGCGGGTCTGGGCAGAGCATCGCTCATGAAGTTAAGGGTCTAGGAGTAAATCTCCCGACCTAACCTGCGAGGCAAAAACGCAGGGTTATTGCCTCATTTACCGCCGATTACTTCGTGACACCCTTGGTCTGCACCGCATCCGAGCCCGGCTTGACGGCCGGAAGGCCCGGTTCATCCGAACGATTCCGACGAAACTGGTAGCGGTTGATGTCCTGCATCGAGAGCTGCTCGATCGTCTTGGGCGCGGGGTTGAGACGCCCCTGCCAGCCGGATTGTTTTCCGGCGTAACGGTCGTCGGAGACGACGCCCATGCGCTGCTCCCAGGCTTCGATCTCAGCCTTGGCGCCGTTGACTGTCGAGTTGGTACGGGCCACGGATTTCACTTCGATGGTGTCCTTCGGGCGGACCTCGGCGCCGAGTCCGTCGGCGAGTTCGATTTCGGCCTTCTTGCGGCCAAGGGTGTCATAGCGACCATGCCAAGTATCGAGGGTCAACAAGTTGTTGCGGTTGTAGACCTGCTCCTTGCCGATCGGAGCGTTGCCCGTCTCGAAGCGCTGCTCCATGAGACCGCTGGCCTTGGAGGCTCGCTTAAGACCGGCGTTCACGTCGACCGCGCCGTCGACCCCCTTGCCCGTCCCTTCGTCCTGAAGCGCGAATGGGACGGTGCGACCGTCGGCCGTGCGGATGGCCTGGTCGACCTTGGGAGCGGCTGACTTCGTAGCAGACGGGGCCGGAGCGGGGGGAGCCGTCAGGGCGGGACGCGGGGGCAAGTTGGCAGACCTGACCTTGGCCGGAGTGCCATCCAAAGGCTGACCTTGGGCGTCGTAACGATAGACCTGGGTTCCCTCGATGCCACCCTCGGCGGTGATGACCACCCCGGCTTTGACGCCGCCGGGCGGACGCTCTGCTCCCACGGCCGAAAGGACGGCCATGGCCAGCAGCGAGGGGATGGAGATGCGGGGGCGCAAGGTCGCCCATCTTGGGCGACCTCGCGACCGACCTCAATCCCTTCTTAGCGGGGAATCGGCAGGGATTTGGTCTTCCAGATCAGCTTGGCGTAGTCGCCGATCGAGCGGTCCGACGAGAACTTGGCGCAACGGGCCACGTTACGGATCGCCATCGCGGCCCAGCGACGACGGTCAAGGAAGGCCTGGGAGGCCTTCTCCTGCGCATCGACGTAGCTGCGAAAATCAGCCAGCACCAGATAGGGGTCTCCGCCCGACATGAGCGAATCGACGACCGGGGCGAGCGCGCCCGGTTGTTCCGGCGTGAAGGTCTCGGATCGGAGCCAATCGAGGAGCGAGGCCAGTTCCGGGTCGGCGGCGAGCACCGCATGCGGATCATAGCCATCGGCCCAGAGCTTCTGGACTTCTTCGACCTTGAGGCCGAAGATGAAGATGTTCTGGCCGCCGACCTCCTCGGCGATCTCGACGTTGGCGCCGTCAAGGGTGCCGATCGTGACCGCGCCGTTCAGGGCGAGCTTCATGTTGCCCGTACCGGAGGCTTCCTTGCCCGCGGTGGAGATCTGCTCGGACAGGTCAGCCGCCGGGATGATGCGCTCGGCGAGCGAGACGCGGTAGTCGGGCAGGAAGACGACCTTGAGCAGGCCGCGCACGCGCTCGTCGGCGTTGATGACGGCGGCCACGCGGTTGATGGCGTGGATGATATGCTTGGCCAACGCGTAGCCCGGGGCGGCCTTGGCGCCGAAGACGCAGACGCGCGGCGTGAACTTGCCGTGGGGTTCGTTCAGGATGCGACGATAAAGGTGCAGGATGTGCAGCAGGTTGAGGTGCTGGCGCTTGTACTCGTGCAGACGCTTGATCTGCACGTCGAAGAGCGCGTCCGGCGAGACGTCCACGTCGACGAGCTGCTTGATGCGGGCGGCGAGGCGGACCTTGTTCGCGCGCTTGATGGCCAGGAATCGTTCCTGGAAGGCGGGACGGTCGGCGACGGCGTCGAGCTTGCGCAGACGTCCGAGGTCGGCCTCCCAGCCGGCACCTGCGAACTCGTCACAGAGCAAGCTGAGCTCAGGATTGCAGCCGCGGACCCAGCGGCGCGGCGTGACACCGTTGGTGACGTTGACGAACTTGCCCTTCCAGAGCTCATCGAAGCCCGGGAAGAGATGGGCGCGCAGGAGACGGGTGTGCAGTTCCGCCACGCCGTTGACGTGATGCGAACCGACGACCGCGAGGTGCGCCATGCGGACGCGCTTCGGGAAGCCTTCCTGGATGATCGAAAGCTCGGCCTTGCGGGCGTCGTCCCCCGGCCAGCGACGATCGACTTCCTCGAGATGGCGGCGGTTGATCTCGTAGATGATCTCGAGGTGGCGCGGGAGCACCTTCTCGAAGAGCGGCACCGACCAGGTCTCGAGGGCCTCGGGGAGCAAAGTGTGGTTGGTGTAGCTGAAGACCTGCGCGCAGAGGGCCCAGGCTTCGTCCCACGTCAGACGCTCGACGTCGACCAGCAGGCGCATGAGCTCGGCCACCGCGATCGCCGGGTGGGTGTCGTTCAGCTGGACCGCGGCCTTGGCCGGCAGGGAACTGAAATCAGGGTTCAGGCGACGGTGGCGGCGAAGGATATCCTGCAGCGAGCACGAGACGAAGAAGATCTGCTGGACGAGGCGGAGCTCCTTGCCGCTCTCGGTGCTGTCGTTCGGATAGAGCACCTTGGAGACGGTCTCGCTCGAGGTCCGGTCGCGGACGGCCTCCACGTAACCGCCACGATCGAAGGCGCGGAAGTCGAACTCCGACGCGGCCTTGGATTCCCAGAGGCGGAGGAAGTTGACGCTGCTGCCGCCGAAGCCGGCGATCGGGATGTCCCAAGGCACGCCGAGCAGGTCGCGGGTCTCGACGAGTTCGGCGGAATGGTTGCCGCGGTCGTCGGTGCTGTGCCGGACGCGGCCGTAAAGCGGGACGCTGACGCGGTAGTTCGGCCGGCGGATCAGCCAGGGGTTGTTGTTGGCGAGCCAGTTGTCGGCGACCTCGACCTGACGGCCGAGCGCGAAGGTCTGGCGGAAGAGGCCGAACTCGTAATGGATGCCGTAACCGACGGCAGGGATGTCCATCGTCGCGAGGGAGTCCAGGAAGCAGGCGGCGAGACGGCCGAGGCCGCCGTTGCCGAGGCCCATGTCGGCCTCTTCGTCGGCGACGGACTCGAGGTCCTGACCGAGCTCGGACAAGGCCTTCGTCGCGATGTCGCGCAGACCGAGGTTCACGAGGTTGTTCGTGAGCACCCGGCCCATGAGATACTCGAGGGAGAGGTAGTAGACGCGGCGGACGTTCTTGCTGGCATGCTGGGTCTGCGTGTCGATGTAGCGCTCGAGCATCTGGTCGCGGGCGGCCATGCAGGTGGCCATCCACCAGTCGTTGCGGGTGGCGGTGACGCGGTCGCGGGCGAACGTACTCTTCAGATGATGCAGGATCGCGTCGCGGAAAGCGGCGACCGGCGAGGCGACGGCGGACTTGGCCGGAGCCTTGGCCTTGGCCTTGGGCGCAGCCTTGGGGACAGGCTTGCGGACCTTGACCACCTTGACGGACTTCTTCGCGGGCTTCTTCGTTTTAGGCATGATCGTCGGTTAGGACAATCGAGCGTAAGCCACAAGCGAGCCAAAAGCGTGTCAGCCCTGTGCCAGCTCCCGCAACTTGTGCAAATCCAGCTTACCCGTGCCTAAAATCGGGATGCCCGGCACCTTCTTGAACATCTTTGGAATCCATAGATTGGCCAGACCCTCGGCGGCCAAGGCCGCGCGGATCGCCTCGGCGTCCACGTCCTCCGTGTGCAGCACGACGAGCTGTTCGCCCTTGAAGGGATCCGCCGTGCTCGCGACCGCGACCTTGAGCTCGACGGCGTCGGTGAGACCCATGACCTTGCGCAAGGCTTCCTCGACGGTTCCGTGCGGGACCATCTCGCCGCCGATCTTGGAGAATCGGGAGAGGCGACCGGCGAGATGCAGGAAGCCATCGTCGTCGAGCTTGGCGAGATCGCCGGTACGATACCAGCCGTCGGGCGTCATGGCCTTGGCGGTCTGCTCGGCGTCGAGGTATCCCATGAAGACGTTGGCGCCGCGGATCTCCAGCAGGCCCACCTGCCCGCTTGGCAGCACGTCGCCGGTCGTCGGATCAAGGAAACGCACCGCGATGCCGACGACGGGACGGCCGACGGAGCCGCGGACATTGCCGACCCAGACGCCGTCGGGCGCTTCGGGGTCGGCGCGGTCCGGGACATTCACGGAAAGCACGGGGCTCGTCTCGGTGATGCCATAACCTTCGAGCATCGGCGTCTCAAGCTGCGACGCGAAGGCGTCGACGAGGTCGGCGGGGCACTTCTCGGCGCCCACGACCGCCCACTCAAGCGAGGCGAAATCTTCCGCGGTGCCCCGACGGAGATAGGGACGAAGGAAAGTGGGCGTGCCGACGACGACGGTGACCTTCTCCTCCTTGATGGCCTTGACCGCCGCGGCGGCGTCGAGCGGCGAAGGCAGGGTGACGAGCCGCGGAGCCCGCGACAGGCAATACCACAGGCCGATGGTGAAGCCGAAACTATGGAAGACGGGAAGGCTGCTGAGCAGCGCGGCCGAATCCGGCAGGATGTCCGCGTCTTCGATCTGCCGGAGGTTGGCCAGGATGTTGCGGTGCGAGAGACGCACGCCCTTGGGCTGACCGGAACTGCCGCTGGTGAAGAGCAACGCCGCCTCGGCTTCGCCGCCGTGCTTCGGGATGCCCAGACAGACGGAGGTCCAGGAGGCCGGCAGGACCCGGATCAAAGCGATACGCCAAGCCAAGTCCGCCCGCGGATGGGCGGTCAGGAAATCGGCGACGTCGAACACGCGATCACCCCACGGGAAATCGGGGAACTTCTCCGCAAGCTTGCTGCGGAAAGCACCTGCGGTGACGACAAGCTCGACTTCGGCCCTCCGCATGCAGGACAAGGCTTGCTCACGTCCGAGCGAGAAATTGAGGTTCACCGGCACCTTGTCCGCGAGCAGGCAGCCGAGATTGGCGACCGCCGCCGCGACGCCGGGAGGCAGCACGATCGCGACGCGCTTGGCGTGGGTGCGTCGCTTCAGTTCGCCGGCGAAAGCCCAGGCGAGCGCCAGCAAGGTGGCGCCGCCGAACTCACGTCGCGCCGAAGTCCGGTCGACCAAGGCGACCGCCCCGCCCTTCTTCGCCAGGCCCTCGGCGACCTCGCGTCCGAGATGCCCGCCGAGCGAGGCGCGCAGCGAGAACGCCTCCGACGCCAGCTCGAGCAGTCGCAGGCGGGTCTTGGCGTGCTCGGCCGCCGGGTAGGGCTGACCGATGACCACGCTGACCGGACGCGGGAAATGCTTCGGCATCTTCCAGAAGAACTTGCCGCCGCTGAAGCTGAACAACGAACCCCACATGCCATCGATCGCCAAGGGCAGGATCGGGCATTCGGCCCGACGGGCGATGAGTTCGTAGCCTTTGCGCAGGGGCAGGATGCCGCCATTGCGGGTGAGGCTGCCCTCAGGGAAGATGCAGACGACCTCGCCGGCCTTGAGGGCGTCGGCCGATCTCTGGATGGCGTCCTTGGCCTTGGACTCCGCCACCGGGATCGTGCCCATCGTGCGGGTCAGGAAGCGCATGATCCGCTGGCGCTCGAAACCCTCCCAGGAAAGGAAGCGGACGGGACGCGGCGAAAGCACTCCGACGATCAGGACGTCCACGTAGGCCACATGGTTGGCGATGAGCAGCACGCCGCCCTGGTCCGGCAGGTTCTCGAGGCCCTTGAGCCGGATCCGATAGAAGCACTTCAGGAACAGCCAGCATCCGGTCTGCACGGCGCAATAACCAAGCGACATCCCGCGATGGCGACGGGGTGCCCGCCAGGCGAAAGCAACGAGGAAGATCACCAGCAAGAGGCCGGTGACGGCGGCGACCGCCAGGACGATCATCAGCAGGAACCAGGCGAGCAGGTTGAGCAGCGGCACAGGATCAAATTGCCGAACACCCCGACCGGTGCAAGCCGAGTCCTTTCGGGTTGACCCCTTCCCCGCCCTGCATGCCCTATCAGGACCGCGATGCGCGACTACGTCCTCAGACGGTTGCTGCTAGTCCCACTGACTTTCGTGGGCATCACGTTCGTCGCCTTCTGCTTCACGCGCTTCGTCCCCGGCGGCCCCATCGAACAAGCCATGGCCGAACGCCAGCAGGCCGAGAACCGCAAGCAGACCTCCGCCGCCCGTCCGAGCGGGCCGGCCTCCCCCGAGGAGATGGACAATCTGCGACGTCGCTACGGCTTCGACCGCCCCCTGCTCCAAGCTTACGCCATCTGGCTCGGCGCCCTGCCCGGCCCCGCGGACTGGGTGACCGTCCGACTCGACAAGGACGGCAAGGGCGAAGCCGATGTCGCCGACGACCAATCCGAGGGCGCGACGCTCAAACTCGTCGTCCGCGCCGAGAAAGGGGGCTTCACCGTAACTCCCGTCGACGCCAAACTCGTCCGCGAAAACTGGCGCGCCGAAGCGGCTCCCTTGCCTGACGATCCCGACAAGGCTCCGCGCGTGCTCGTCTACCGACGCGCCTACGCCGGCCTGCTCCAAGGCGAGCTCGGCGACTCGACGACGAGCGACCGCCCGGTCTGGGATGAGATCAAGGCGCGCCTGCCGATCTCGGCATGGTTCGGCGCCTGGTCGCTGCTCCTCGCCTACGGCATCTCGATCCCGCTCGGCGTGGCCAAGGCCTTGAAGCGCGACGGTTGGTTCGATCGTGGCTCCTCGCAGGCGCTCTTCATCCTCTACTCGATTCCCGGCTTCATCCTCGCCGTCGCCGCGCTCCAATTCCTGTGCTTCCAGCTCGGCTGGTTCCCCACGAAGGGCTTCGACTGGGATTCGCTTACCTGGGGAGGACGCCTCCACCACACCATCGTGCCGCTCGCCTGCGAGATGGTCGGCGCGTTCACGGCGCTCACGCTGTTCACGCGCAACGGCCTATTGGACAATCTCGCGGCCGACTACGTCCGCACCGCCAAGGCGAAAGGCCTCAGCCACGGTCGCATCGTCTATGTCCACGCGCTCCGCAACGCGCTCATCCCGCTCGCGGCGACCTTCGGCGGTAACCTCGGCTTCTTCCTCACGGGCTCGTTCCTCATCGAGGTCACCTTCAACATCCCGGGACTGGGCCTGCTCGGTTACGACGCGCTCACGCATCGTAACTTCCCCGTCTTCCTGGGGCTCCTCACGCTGTCCAGCCTCGCGATGCTCGTCGGCAACATCGTCTCCGACCTCTGCGTCGCCGCCGTCGATCCGCGCATCCGGTTCGACAAATCCGCATGAGCCTGCTCGACCCCATCACCCTGCAGCGCTTCGCGCGCTTCCGCCGGCATCGCGCCGGCTGGTGGTCCTTGCTCGGCCTGCTGGCCCTGTCGGTGCTCGCGCTGCTCGGACCGCTGCTCGTGGGTAACCGCCCGCTCATCCTGAAGGTCGACGGCGTCACGCGCTTCCCCGTCTTCGCAGGCTACGTCTCAGGACGAGAGCTCGGCCTGAAGATCGAAGGCGAGCCCAACTACCGGCTCCTCGCCGAAGAACTGAAGCGTGACGGACGCGGCTGGCTCATCATGCCGCCGGTGCCGTTCGCGCCCGACGAAGTCTGCGAAGTCATGCCGGAGGTATCGCGCGACGCCGAAGGACGCTGGCAGGACCCGCGCGGCGTCATCGCCGAAGGCCGCATCTTCACGCTCAACGCCGACGGCACCCGCCGGCAGACCTGGACCATCATCAACGGCCGCCCCTCCGGCGACGCTCGTCTGTTCGCCGACGGCGTCGGCATCGCCCGCGCGAAGTTCGTCGACGGACAGCTCGTGCGTCGCGTGCCCGACACGGACCGCACCGACTGGCGGCCCGGCGAAGGACTGCGCACCTTGATCCCCTCGCCCTGCCCGCCCGGACTGGACGGCCACTGGCTAGGCACCGATGAATCCGGCCACGACATTGTGGCGCGTCTCTTCGGCGGCTTCCGCCTGCTGCTCCTCGCCGCCATGATCTTCCTCCCCTGCGTCTACGGCGTAGGCCTCGCGCTCGGCGCCGCGATGGGATACTTCGGCGGCTGGTTCGACCTCTTCTTGCAGCGTGTGATGGAAATCTGGTCCAACATCCCCTTCCTTTACGCCATCATCTTCCTCGCGAGCCTTCTCGAACCCTCGCTCGCCATCCTCATCCTGATCCTCGTGGCCTTCTCGTGGATCAGCCTAGCCCAGCAGCTCCGCGCCGCGGCCTACCAGGTCTCCGCCCGCGACTTCGTGACCGCCTCGCGCGCCCTCGGCGCCGGCCACGTCCGCATCATCTGGAGCCACATCCTGCCGAACTGCGCGACGGTGATCCTCACCACCCTTCCCTTCAGCCTGCACGGCCTGGTCTTCTCGCTCTCCGCCCTCGACTACCTCGGGTTCGGCCTGCCGCCCACCGAACCCTCCTGGGGCGACCTCCTGCACCAGGCCAAGGAAAACTGGCACGCATGGTGGATCCTCGGCCCGACGCTCGGCTGCCTCGTCGGCACCATGGTCATGATCAACTTCATCGGAGAAGCGCTCCAGGACGCCTTCGACCTCCGCCGCCAGCAACGATGAGATTCCTCCTCGCCCTCCTCTGCCTCGTCGGACTTGTCCGCGCCGAGACGCACCAAGACCCCAAGGCGAAGGCCTTCTACGAGACCCATCCGGACTTCTTCCGCTTCGCCAAGCCAGCCGACCTGCCCGAGGACCTCGTCTGGAAGGACGGCTCGGAGCAGAAGGAGTTCGCCGATCCGCGCGCGGTCCGCGGCGGGGTGCTGCGTCAGTTCATGGCCTCGACGCCGCCGACGCTGCGGCGCGTGGGACCGAACGCCAACAACGGCTTCCGCGGCGAGCTTTACGACAACAACGACTTCGGCCTGCTCGCGGGCCACCCGAACACCGACGAGGCCATCCCCGCGCTGGCGACGAGCTGGGCGATGTCGGCTGACGGCATGACGGCCTACTTCCGCCTCGACCCGAACGCGAAGTTCACGGATGGGCAGCCGATCACGGCCGACGACTTCTTCTTCACTTTCTACTTCCACCGCTCTCCATGGGCCAAGGCCGACTGGTATGCCGACCACTACACCCGCGAGTGGGGAGGCATCACGAAGTTCGACGACCACACGATCGCGATCAAGGCCCCGCGCAGGCGCCCCTACCAGCTGGAGCTGCTCGGCGGCCTCCGGCCGACGCCGCGCCAGTTCTTCAAGGACTTCGGCCCTAATTATGAGAAGGCCTACAATGACCGCTTCCAGCCGACCACCGGCCCCTATTACGTCAAAGCCGAGGACTTCGTCCGCGAAAAATCCCTCACCCTGACCCGCGTGACCGAATGGTGGGGCGACCGCCGCAAATATTACCGCCATCGTTTCAACCCTGACGCCATCCAGTACGGCGTGATACGGGACCTCGACGGCGCCTACAACTCGATGCTGGCCGGCGAGATCGACTTCATGCCGATCATGATGCCGCGCTACTGGTATGGCACCAACGAGAAGAAGGCCTACCAGAACGGCTACCTCACCAAGGCCCAGTTCTTCAACGACATCCCCCGGCCGCCCTACGGACTCTACCTTAACACGCAGCGGCCGATGCTATCCGACGTCAACGTGCGCGTCGGCCTCCAGCACGCCACCGACTTCCAGCGGGTCATCGACGGATTCTACCGCGGTGACTATGAGCGCCTGCAGCAGTTCAGCGAAGGCCTCGGCAAGTTCACCGACCCCTCCATCCGCGTCCGCCGCTACTCGCCGGAGCTCGCTCGCGCCGCCTTCGCCAAGTCCGGTTTCACCCGGGAAGGGCCGGACGGCATCCTCACGAACGCCGCCGGGGAGCGCCTCTCCTTCCGCCTCACCTTCGACACCTCCGACCGGCGCAAATACCTGGCCACCCTCGTGGAGTCGGCCCGCCGGTGCGGAGTCGAACTGCGCCCCGAGACGCTCGAGCACACCACGATGTATCGCAAGGTCATGGAGAAGAACCATGACATCGTCTTCTGGGCCTGGTCCGTCTCGAGCCGCCTCCCTCAGCTCTGGGAGTCGCATCATTCCGAGAACGCGGTCGAGGTCCTCGCCGACGGACGCAAGGTGCCGAAGCGCCAGACGAACAACATCACCGGTGTCGACGACCCTGAGCTGTCCAAGCTGATCGACCGTTTCCGCGACGCCACCGAAGAGGACGAGATGATCCGGCTCTCCTTCGCGATGCAGCGCCGCATCCACGACCTGGCGGACTTCATTCCCGGATTCCGCGTCCCCGGTTACCGCATCGCGCACTGGAACTGGGTGAAGTTCCCCGAAGGCTTCGACGTCCGCGCCGCCGAGGATCCCGGCCAGCACGGACTCTTCTGGCTCGACCCGGCCCAGCGCGAAGCCGACCTCAAGGACTTCCGCGAAGGCAAGGTGCGCGGCGCGCCGAAGACCGTCATCGAGGACCGTTGGCGGACCGAATGACCGCCGTTCTTCCTTCCCCTTCGCCCCTGCCCGACCTATGTTGAAGCCCATGTCCGCCGAGCCCCTCCTGAAAGTGCAGGACCTCAGCGTCACCTTCCGCAACGGTGACCGGGAGACCGTCGCCGCCCAAGGGGTGAGCTACGAGCTGGCCGCCGGCGAGGTCTTGGCCGTCGTCGGCGAATCCGGCTCCGGCAAGTCCGTCACCGCCCTGGCCCTCACCCGTCTCCTGCCCCCCGCCCCCGGCTGCGCCCTCGGCGGTTCCGTCCGCCTGGCCGGCGTCGAACTCCTGACCCTGCCCGAGAACCAGCTCGCCAAGGTCCGCGGCGGCTCCATCGCCTACATCTTCCAGGAACCCGGCAGCTCCTTGAATCCGGTCTACACGATCGGCTTCCAGATCGGCGAAGCCATCTCCCTGCATCGTCCGGAGATCAAGGACGTCCGGGCCGAAGTCGTCCGCGCCCTCGCGGAGGTCCACATCAACGACCCCGAACGCGTGGCGGACCAATACCCCCACGAACTCTCGGGCGGCATGCAGCAGCGCGCGATGATCGCCATGGCCCTCGCCTGCGACCCGAAGATCCTCGTGGCCGACGAGCCGACCACCGCGCTCGACGTCACCATCCAGAAGGAGATCATGGACCTGCTCGCCCGCCTCCGCCGTGAGCGCGGCATGAGCATCATCCTGATCACGCATAATTTCGGCATCGTCGCGAACTTCGCCGACAAGGTGCAGGTCATGTGGAAGGGACGCATCGTCGAAAGCGGCCCTGTCGCCCAGGTCATGCGCGAACAGACCCACCCGTACACCAAGGCGCTGATCGCCTGCATCCCGCGCCTCGGCCAACGCCGCCGACGCCTCACCACCCTTTCCGAGGAACTCAAGGTCTCCCGATGAGCGACAACCTGCTCGAAATCAGCGGACTCTCCGTCCACTACCCCGGACGCGCCGCCTGGTTCTTCCAGAAGGCCGCGCCGAAGAAGGCCGTGGACGACATCTCGTTCGTCGTACCCAAGGGCAAGACCGTCGGCCTCGTCGGCGAATCCGGCTCGGGCAAGACGACGACCGGCCGCGCCATCGTGAAGCTCGCGCCGCGCACCGCGGGCACCATCCGCTACCAAGGTCAGGACATCGGCACGCTGTCCAACGCCGCCTTCCTGCCCTGGCGGAAGAAGATCCAGATGATCTTCCAGGATCCGTATAACTCGCTCAACCCGCGGGCGGACGTCCTCAGCATCCTCTCGGAGCCGCTCGAGATCCACTTCCCGTCGATGACGCGTGCCGACCGCGAAGCCCGTTGCGCCGAGCTCCTGCGCAGCGTCCAGCTCCCGGCCGAACATCTCCGCCGCCACCCGCACGAATTCTCCGGCGGCCAGCGCCAGCGCATCGGCATCGCCCGCGCGCTCGCCGTGCAGCCTGAGCTCATCATCTGCGACGAGCCCGTCTCGGCCCTCGACGTCTCCGTCCAGGCCGAAGTCGTGAACCTCCTGCAGGACCTACAGGAACAGTTCGGCCTAACCTATCTCTTCATCGCCCACGACCTCGCCGTCGTCGAACACGTCAGCGACCACATCCTGGTGATGTCCAAGGGCAGGATCGTCGAGCAAGGCACGCCCGCGCAGATCCTCGGCGACCCCAAGGAAGCCTACACGAAGACGCTGCTGGCCGCGGTGCCCCGGTTCTGATGTCCGCGGACGCACAGGCCACGACGCCGGGCGCGCTCGACGGCACGACGCGCGGGCTCGGCTTGCTGCTCATCGGCATGGCCGCCTTCGCGACCTGGGACCAATGGGCCATCTGGAGCACCAAGGATGACTACGGCTTCGGTTACCTCGTGCCGGCCTTCTCGGCCTACGTCCTGTGGGATCGCTGGGATGAGCTGCGCGCGCTGCTGACCGGCGAACGCTCCCATATCTCCGATCCTGCCTCGCGCTGGGTGCTCCTCGGCGCGCAGACGCTCGCCTTCCTCGCCGTCGCCTGCTTCGGACTCGGCGCGGCGGCGCGGGCCGTCTTCGGCACCGGCGTCGGCCCGACCCTGGCCATCGCCTTCGGGCTCACCGGCGCGGCGCTCTCGTTCGGTTATCTTTCCGCCCGCGGCCCGCAGGGCACCCCCGCGACCGCCGCCACGCGCTGGCACGCGGTCGGCCTGCTCGTCTTCCCCGCCGGCGTCTGGCTCATCTCCGGCCCCTTCCTCTACCTCGTCGACAATCAGATCAAGGGCGCGCTCCTGACGAACGTCACCGAGATCGTCTCCGGCATTCTGCGCGCGAGCGGGCACGTCATCCGCGTCAGCGGCAACACCATCATCTTCCCGAACGGCGACGCCGTGGGCGTGGCGGAAGCCTGTTCGGGCATCCGTTCGCTTTCCGCCTGCGTCTTCGCGGGCGCGTTCCTCGGCTCCGTCTTCCTCGAGGGCGGCTTCCCGGGCGCGCTGCTGCGCCGCGTCTCGCTGATCGCCCTCGCCGGCTTCACGGCGATACTCCTGAACATCGGACGCAACGCCTTCCTCACCTTCCACGCGCTGGAGCACGGCTCCAAATCCCTGGACCGCGACCTCGCCGGCATCGAGCACGGCCAACCCGGCTTCTCTTCCCTTGGTTCGGTGCATGACCTGGCCGGCAACATCGCCATGGTCGCCGCCCTGCTCCTGCTCGTGGCCTTCGTGCCGCTGCTGAACCGGCTCGGCCGCACCCGCCTCCCCTCTTCCGAAGCATGAAAATCCTTTTCGTGACCCCTGAACTCGCGCCTTGGTCCAAGGCCGGCGGCCTCGGCGACGCCACCGTCGCGCTCGGCAAGGCCTTGGCCGCGCTCGGCCACGAGGTCCGCGCCGTCACGCCCCTTTACGGCTCCGTGCCCGGACGTGAGCAGATGGGCACGCTCGTCGAAGCGCTGAAGGTCGGCGTCGGCGGCGATCCGCGCCGCGCGGCCTGCCGCGTGCGCACGCTGACGGTGTCGCCGGGCTTCGACGCCTGGTTCATCGAGCATGAGGATTTCTACGGCGCGCGGGAGATCTATCCGGCGCGCGAGGACGCCGGCGAGCGCGCGGCCTTCTTCGGACGAGCCGGCCTTGAAGCCTGCCTCGCCACCAGCTGGATCCCCGACGTCGTGCACTGCCATGACTGGACAGCGGGCCTCGTGCCGGTCCTGCTCAACACCACGCTCAAGCACACCGCCCTCGGCGGCGCGCGCACGGTGATCTCGATCCATAACCTCCAGCACCAAGGCATACACCCGCGCCGCATCATGGCCTACCTCGGGCTGCCCGAGTTCCTCTGGCGCCCGCAGGAGCTCGAATGCCTCGGCGGGGTCAACTTCCTCAAAGGCGGCATCCTCCACGCCGGCAAGGTCATCACCGTCAGCCCCACCTACGCGCAGGAGATCCTCACGCCCGCCTTCGGCTACGGCCTCGACGAAGTCGTGCGCCGGCGCGCGGGCGCGCTCCGCGGCATCCTCAACGGCGTCGACCGCGACGAATGGGATCCGGCCACCGACAAACATCTCGCCAAACCCTTCTCGGCGGCCAAGCCCGCGGGCAAGGCCGACTGCAAGACCGCGCTCCTCCGCGAGCTCGGCCTGCCGACCGACGACGACCTGCCGCTCGTGGGCGTGATCTCGCGCCTCTGGGACCAGAAAGGACTCGACCTCGCCGTCGCCGTGCTGCCGCGCTTCCTGCGCGAACAGAAATTGCGCTTCGTGCTGCTCGGCAGCGGAGACGCCGCGCTCGAGAACGAGTATCGCCGTCTCGCGGCTGACTTCCCGCACCTCTGCGCCGTGCGTATCGGCTACGACAACGGCCTCTCGCACCGCATCGAAGCCGGCAGCGATTTCTTCCTCATGCCGAGCCGCTTCGAGCCGTGCGGCCTCAACCAGATGTATTCGATGGCCTACGGCACGCTGCCGATCGTACGAGCCACCGGCGGACTCGCGGACACCGTGAGCGGCTGGGACGGCAAAGAATTCGGCACCGGGATCGTGTTCGAACACGCGGATCAAGGCGGCATCACCTGGGCCTTGGAGCGCGCGCTCGCGCTTTACGCTCAGCCGAAGGCATTCAAAGCGCTGCGCAAACAGGCGATGAAGCAGGATTTCAGCTGGGCGAAGGCCGCCGAGGAGCACGTCGCGGTCTATCAGTCGGCCTGAGCTTAGATTCCGACAGCCTTCAAAGCCTAAAAAAGGACAGATTTCCGTCATATTGCCGAAAAACGACCTGATTAGGTCAATTTCCTGTGCCAATGGCACGGTTAACGGCTTTGGCACGGGGTAAGCATTAGGGGTGGTGCCATGAAGCACATCACCGCCCTCACCCTCACCACCCTCCTCGCCGCGACCGGTCTTGCCCAGACCGCCGCCGCAACCGCCCCCGCTCCGGTCGCCCTCGACCTGACGGCCGGTTACGACAGCGAGTACATCTACCGCGGCCTCTGGTTCTCCAACCAGAACGCCTGGTACAACCTCGGCGCTTCCAAGAAGCTGTCCGACACGACCACGCTCAACGCGCTGGCCTACTACACCTCCAGCAACGATCGTAACTCCCTGTACCAGGAGCTAGACCTCGGCGCCAACCTCGCCTACGACGCCGGCTTCGCCACGCTGACCGCTGGTTACACTTACTTCTTCTTCTTCAACGGCTACCTCGGCGGCGGCGCCGGCCAGACCTTCGCTCATGAGTTCTACGTGAGCGCCGCGAAGACCGTCGGCCCGGTCAACGTCACCGCTACCTACGCCTACGATCTCTACATCGACGCTGCGTACGGTGAACTCGCCGTGGACAAGACCTTCGCCCTGAGCGACTCCACCTCCTTAGTGCTCAAAGCGGCTGCCGGTTACAGCTTCGGCGGCTACTACACCAACTTCAGCACCGTTAACGGACAGAACATCGGCGGAGAAAGCGTCTGGACACACGTCGTCCTGAACGCCTCGCTGCCGATTGCCCTCTCCAAGACTGCGACCTTCACCCCCTACATCGCTTATAACATCTCGGGCGCGGGCCGCGAAGAGTCCAACGCCGGAGCTGAGGCCCTCGGTCTCGGCTCGGGCGGCGACGACACGGTGTTCTTCGGCGCTTCGATCAAGGCCGTCTTCTAAGGACCTGAGCCGGGCGGTCTTCGGACCGCCCGGCCTTTCTTCGACCAAACCATTCCCCGGCCTGGAACCGTTTCAGAACCGGGAGATTGCAGCATAGCAAAAGGGGTGCTTTCCGGGAGGAAAGCACCCCTTCTTCTTTGTTAGGTTGAAAATCGCCGGAAGC
>JBILLR010000063.1:0-7073 GCA_044375965.1 Opitutales bacterium | reverse complement strand
CCTGCGCTTCAACCCCGGCAAGGGCTCGGGCGGCAACGGTAAGACCAACGTCGGCGGGCCCGACTCATCTTTCGGCATCTGGCACGAATGGGCCGACCAGGCCCAGGCCATCGTGAAGCAATACGGCCTCAAGGTCGTCCGCATCCATACCCATATCGGCTCCGGCAGCGACCCGCTCGTCTGGCAGGAAGTCTCCGCGGCCAGCCTCGCCCTCGTCGCCCGTTTCCCGACCGTCCAGACCCTCAACCTCGGCGGCGGCTACAAGGTCGCGCGCGTCGCGACGGAGAAGGGCACCGACCCGCAGGTCGTCGGCGCGCCGGTCAAGGTCGCCTTCGAGCAGTTCGCCGCGACCGACGGCCGCAAGCTCCGCCTGGAGATCGAGCCCGGCACGTTCCTCGTCGCCAACGCCGGCGCCGTGCTCGCGCGCGTGCAGGACATCGTCTCCACCGGCGCCCGGGAATTCCTCAAGCTCGACTCCGGCATGACGGAGATCCTGCGTCCTTCGCTCTACGGTTCACAGCATCCGGTGCACCTCTATCCCGCGAAGCCCGCCGCCGGCGAACGCGACTACGTCATCGTCGGCCATTGCTGCGAATCCGGCGACCTCATCAGCTGCGCGCCGGGCGAACCGGAGACGCTCGCGACGCGCCGGCTGACCCTCGCGACCGCCGGCGATCTCTGCGTGATCGGCGGCGCCGGCGCCTATTGCGCCGGGATGAGCACCAAGAACTACAACTCGTTCCCCGAAGCTCCGGAAGTCCTCCTCCGCCGCGACGGCCGCGTCACGCTCATCCGTCGCCGCCAGTCCCTCGAGCAGATCCTTCAGAACGAAGTCCCGGCCGAAGGTCTCTGAACGTGCCGATTCTTTCCCCAGCGCTGGGCGCCACGCTGCCGGACTCGCCGCACGCGACGGTCGTCTGCCTGCCGACGCTCGCCGACGTCGAGAGCTACGAGCGCAAGGAAGAACGCGTCTGGAAGCTCCTGCGCTCCGGTTATCCGCGCTTCGTCCGCAACGCGCTCGTCACGCGCGCCGCGCAGGAGGCCGCGCGTCGGCTCGGCCGCGCCGGCGAACTTTTCCCGCTGGTCTCGGAAGAGGCCGCCCGCCGCCTCGCCGCCCATGTCGGCGCGGCGCTGACCTCGCTCGATCCCGTCGGCGACTGGTGGCTCGCCGTCACGCCCGACGCCGACGCCGCTTCGCGCCTCGCGAAGATGGTCCAGCATACCGGCACGTTGATCTCTTCCCGCCAGGCCGAAGCCTGGCTCGCCGGGGACCGGCCCGTCGACGGCGCCGTCGCGACCGCGACGATCCGCGCCACGCTCGCGCCGTATCTCGCCGGCGTGCCATCCGCCGACATCCTCATCGCCGCCGCCGGCATGAACGCGGTCGACGCGGGCCTCGCCGCCGTCGAAGCCGTGCAGCGCCCGCGCGGACGCACCGCCTGGATCCAGCTCGGCTGGCTCTACGTCGACTCGGCGCGTCTCTTCGAGAAGGCGCGCGCCGCCCGCCACCATTTCGTGCCGGACGTGCGCGACCTCGCCGCGGTCGAACGGCTCCTCGCGACGGGCGTCGTCGCCGGCGTCCTCACCGAGATCCCGAACAATCCGCAGCTCGAGACCGCCGATCTTCCGGCGCTTCGCGCCCTCTGCGACAAGCACGGCGCGAAGCTGCTGCTCGACCCGAGCAGCGTCGGCCTCGCCTCGGTCGACGTCCTGCCTTACGCCGACGTGCTCGTCTCGAGCCTCACGAAATACGCCGGCTCCGAAGGCGACGTCATGGCCGGCGTGCTCGCCATCGATCCGAAGCGACCGGACGCCGCCGCGATGCTCGCCGTCGCCCGGAAACGCCTGACGCCTTTGCACGCGCTCGACCTCCGCGTCCTTGCCTCGCAGATCGGCCGCATGGAGGAAGTCACGCGGCGCTTGTCCGCCACCGCCGCCGAGCTCGCCCGTCGTTTCGCCGCGCACCCTGCGGTCGCGCGCGTCCGCACCGCCGACCAAGGCCCGACCGCCGAAAACTTTCGCCGCGTCCGTCGCGCGGGAGCGGGCGCGGGCGCGCTCATCACGCTCGAACTGCGCGGCGACATGCGCGCGGTCTACGATCGCCTCGCGGTCGGCAAGGGTCCGAGCTTCGGGCTCCGCTACACCTTGGCCGCGCCGTTCCTCTGGCTCGCGCATTTCGAGGAAGTCACGACGGAGCAGGGCAGGGCGGGCTTGCGCGCCGCCGGCCTCGACCCCGACCTTCTCCGCATCTCCGTCGGCCTCGAATCCGTCGAGGAGATCTGGGCGGCGTTCGTCGACGCGCTTCCCAAATAAGCGACCCGCCGGTCGGCGGGTCGCGCGGGGTTCACTCGGCTTCCTTCTCGTCGGCCGCGGGTTCGTCGTCGGCTTCGTCGTCCTTCACGGCTGGCTTCTTCGCGCCGCTCTTCTTGGCCGTCCGGGCCTTGAGCATGCGCTCGCGGAAGGCCGCGCGCTCCTTTTCCTGGAGCGCCGGGGCCGCCGGGTCGACCTTGCCGAGGGCTTCGTCATAGGCCTTGCGGTAGGCCGTCTCGGAGTCGTTGGAGCGCTTCCGGGCCATCTTGTACTCGGCGTAAGCCTTGGTGGTCAGGGCGCGGTCGGCCTTGGCCTGCTGTTCGGCGGAGGCGATCTCCGGGAGCTCGAGGGCCGCCTTGCGGGCGGCGACGAGCCGGGCGTGGTCGGGGTCGGCGACGCCGGTCTCCTTGGCGGGAGCGGCGACGAGGTGCGTGTGGACGCCGACGGCGAGGAGCACGGCGGCGAGGGTGGCTTGGGTGGTGTTCATGGTGTGGGTGGGAACGGGCTTGAAGGAAGGGTGTCGAAGAAGGACAATTCAAGTCCCTCCCCCTGAGGTCCGCCCCATGAGTCCAACCCTCCGTCTCCTTCTGGGAGTCTTCCTGCTTTTTCCGGCCGTCCTGTCCGCGCAGAAGAACCGTCCGGCCCCGCAGCTTGAGATGACGCCGCTGCCCGCCGTGCCGACGCTGCCCGACGCATTCCCGCAGGTGATCGGCACGCAGGCCTTCGGGCCCGCCTACAAGTTCACCAAGGACCCCGCGGTGCTCGAGGCCGCCAAGGGCATCTCGGCGATGGGCTCGCGCATCCTCAAGATCGACGCCGTCTCGGGCGGCCAGCTCACGCCGTTCATCGCGATGCCGTTCACCCACTACGTCGTATGGTATCGTTCCAACGACGCCTGGACGAAGGGCGTCACGCCGGAGCTCCGTCGCCGCGAATATAACGCGATGTATCAGTTCACGAAGGACCTGCTCACGCGTTACGACGCCACGGGCAAGACCTTCTTCATCGGCCACTGGGAGGGCGACTGGTACCTGCTCCCGGGACAGGACGTGAAGAAGGACGCCCCGCCGGAACGGATCGCCGCCATGATCGAATGGTTCGCCCTCCGCCAGAAGGCCGTCGACGACGCGCGCTCCGAAGTGCCTTACAGCAAGTGCCGCGTCTACACCTACGCCGAAGTGAACCGCGTCCGCGACGCGATGAAGGACGGCCGCCAGCGCATGGTGAACGCCGTGCTGCCCAAGCTCGCCGTGGATTTCGTCTCTTATTCCGCCTACGACTGCCAGCTGCTGCCCGCCGCAGAGATCCGCGCCACCTTGGATTACGTCAACGCGCAGCTGCCGCCCAAGCCCGGCCTGCCGGCGAAGCGCGTCTTCATCGGCGAATGCGGACTGTCCTGGAAGGCCTGCGGCGGCGACGGCGCCGTCCACGAGCAGCGCAACCGTGAGATCCTCGTAAAGTTCCTCTCCTGGAAGCCGGCGATGGTGCTCTTCTGGCAGTATTACAACAACGAGGTCGTGGACGGCGAGCAGGTCGGCTTCTGGCTCGTCGACAGCAGGAACAACAAGACGCCGCTGCACGCGACGCTGACTTCGCTTTATGCGGCTCAGGAGGAAGCGTCGCGCGAGCTGCGCTACAAGACCCGTCGCCTGCCGGGCTTCGAGGAGATGGCCGCCTTCAGCGAGAACTGGCTCACGGCCGGCGGCGCCCGTTGAGGACTCCGCGCTTGAGCCCCGTCGCGGAACGCGGAGATTAGGCCGATGCGGAACAAGCTCCTGATCGAAGCCGTCGGCACCTTCTTCCTGTGCCTCGCCGGCTTGGTGAGCGGCGGACCGCTTCCGGTCGCGGCCCTGCTCTGCGCGCTTATCTATATGGGCGCGCCGGTGGCGTTGCCGCACTACAACCCGGCGGTCTCGCTGGCGTTCCGGCTCCGCGGGCGGATCGGCACCCGCGCGCTCGGCGCCGCCGTGGTCGTCCAGTTGCTCGCCGCCGCCGCCGCCGCCCTCGTCGCCGGCGCCATGCTCGGGCATGACGCCGAGCGGGCCAAGGGCGCCGTCGACGCCTTGGCTGAGCCGGCGTTCGACGGATTCCTTGCCTCGGCGACCATCGAGCTGCTGGGCACGTTCCTCCTCGCTTTCGTCTTCCTGATGGTCGGCACGTCGCGCCTGACCGCGGGCAACAGCTACTTCGGCTTCGCGATCGCCTTGGCCTCGCTCGGCCTCGCCGGCGTCTTCAGCGATTTCGGCACTTCCTTGAACCCGGCGTCGGCCCTGGCCTCTTGCTTGTTCGGCACGTGCGCGGCTCTGTTCGAGGGTCTCGCCGGCACCAAGGCCTTCGTCACGGAGACGCTCTACCTCGCCAAGGTCGCGCCGCGCGTCGCGGCCGAAGTGGGCGTCCAGTTCCTCGGCGCGGCCCTGGCCGCCTGGTTCTTCCGGTATCTCTTCCCGGAAGACCGCTGAAAACCTGCGGGAGGGCTTGAATCGGGCGAGGCAGGCCCCAAGGTGTCGGCATGTCTCCGCTCCTCACCGCCCACAAGCACTACGGCTCCCTCCTCCTCCTCCTGATCCTGGTCGTCATCGTCGTGGCGCTCACCAAGGGCCCGAAGCCCGCCCTCCAGCGCATCGTCGCCGTCCTCGTCGACATCAACCTCGTCGTCGGGATCGTCGCCCTGTTCTACACCGCCAAGCCGATCTCCTGGTTCCACCCGATCTTCGCGCTCGGCGCCGTCGGGCTCCTGCACGCTTCCGCCAAGAGCGAAGACAAGTCCAAGGTCGTCCGCTGCTTCTCCCTCGCGCTGCTCCTCTTGGTCGCCGCCTGGTCCGTCAACGCCGCCTGGGGACCTGACTTCTTCAAGAGCACGCTGATGTTCAAGGTCGGCGCCACCGCTCCGGTCGCCCCGTAAGCCTCCAAGTCACGTTTCGGTCACGACGGCCCGGACAAAGTCCGGGCCGTTTGACTTCCCGTTGACGCAGGGCTTGTTGGCATGAGACTCCTTCCGTCCGTCTCCGATGTATCGCCTCGCCCTCAACATGCTCTTCGGAGACCGCGCCAAGCTGGCGATGCTCCTGTGCGGCCTGGCCTTCTCGGCGCTCCTGATGGCCCAGCAGAGCTCGGTCTTCTTCGGCATCATGAGCTGGACCTACACGCCGATGGTCAACATCCGCGCCCAGGTCTGGGTCAGCGATCCGATGGTCGAGCAGGTCAACGACGCCAAGCCGCTCCGCGACACCGACCTCGGCCGCGTCCGCTCCGTCGACGGCGTCGCCTGGGCCGCCCCGCTCCACACGTCCTTCGTCCAGGCGCGCATGCAGGACGGCAACTTCAAGCTGATCACGCTCGTCGGTATCGACGCCGATACTTTCGCCGGCGCGCCCGCGGTGCTCTCCCAAGGCCGCATCGAGGACCTCCGCCTGCCGGACACCGTCATCGTCGACGAATGGGGCGCCGCGCTGATGGGGCGTACGACCTTCGGCCCCGACGGCAAGCCGCGCAACACCCCGCTCCAGGTCGGCGACACGTTTGAGATCAACGATATCCAAGCCCGCATCGTCGGCATCTGCCGCGTCAAGCGCGCCTTCACCGGCGGGCCTTTCGTCTACACCACTTATGACCGCGCGAAGGGCTACACGCTCGGAGCGCGCCGCACGTTGAGCTTCATGCTCGTCGAGCCCCAGAAGGGCGTGCCCCCCGCCGAGCTCTGCGACCGCATCGAGCGCGACACCGGCCTGAAGGCCTGGACGTCGGATACGGTGATCTGGAGCTGGGGTGAGCGCAGCCTGGCGCGCAACACCTTCTGGTGGTTCTGGACCAACACGGGCATCCCCTTCTCCTTCGGCACCGCGGTGCTCCTCGGCCTGTTCGTGGGCATCGCGATCTCCGGACAGACGTTCTACTCTTTCGTGCTCGAGAACCTGAAATATTTCGCCGCCATCAAGGCCATGGGCGCGGGCATGGGCGTCATCGCGCGCATGCTCTTCGTGCAGGCCTTCACCGCCGGGCTCATCGGCTTCGGCCTCGGCGCGGGCATGGCGCAGGCCATCGGCCGCGTGATGATCGAGAAAGGCATGCCCCCCTTCGTGATGTACCCGCAGATCCTCTGGGCGACGTTCGCCCTCGTGCTGGGCATCAGCTTCGTCTCCGCCGTCATCGGCATCATCAAGGTGTCGCGCGTCGACGCCGCTTCCGTCTTCCGCGGATGAGCCACCTCGCCCACACCGTCGCCGTCCGCGCCTCCGGCGTGGACATGTTCTTCGGCACGCCGGAGAACCGCGTCGTCGCCCTCAAGCAGGCCGACTTCGAGGCGCGCCGCGGCGAACTCATCATGCTCGTCGGTCCTTCGGGCTGCGGGAAGACGACGCTGCTCTCCGTCATCGCCGGCACGCTCACGCCGCAGGCCGGCACGGTCGAGGTCTTCGGCCAGCGCCTCGACGGACTCGGCCAGGAGGCGCTCACGACCTTCCGCCGCCAGAACCTCGGCTTCGTCTTCCAGTCCTTCAATCTGATCCCGACGCTCACCGTCGCGGAGAACGTCATGGTGCCGCTCCTCATCCAAGGCCGCCCCTATGACGAAGCCCATGAGCGCTCCCTCGCCATCATCGAGAAGGTCGGCCTCAAGGGCCGCGAGGAAGGCCGGCCCAACGCGCTTTCGGGCGGCCAGCAGCAGCGCGTGGCCATCGCTCGCGCCCTCGTGCACGAGCCGCCGCTCCTGATCTGCGACGAACCGACCTCCGCCTTGGACAAGGACACCGGCGGCCAGATCATGC
>JBILLR010000062.1:0-7241 GCA_044375965.1 Opitutales bacterium | reverse complement strand
CTTCGCGTAGTGGTTGATCACGCGGGTGAGCGCGGAACGGAAGCCGGAGAGGTGGGTGCCGCCTTCGGGCTGGTTGATGAGGTTGGCGTAGCTGAAGACCATCTCGTCGTAGCGGTCGTTGTATTGCAAGGCGACGTCGAGGGTCATGCGGCGCATGCCCGGCTTGGGCTTCTCGCCGTCGGCCATCACGCGCGGATTGGCGAGATCGGTGAAGTCGACCTCGGCGGAGATCAGGATCGGCTTCTCGAAGAGACGCTCCTCGTTCGCGTTGAGGAAGGAGACGTATTCGGCGATGCCTTCCTTGAACTCGAACTTGTCGGCCCGGTTGGAGCGGTGGTCCTTCATCTCGACCGTGATGCCGGGCACGAGGAACGCCAGCTCGCGCATGCGGCGCACGAGCGTGTCGTACTTGAACTCCTGGGTGGCGAGGAAGATCTCCGGATCCGGATGGAAGGTGATCTTGGTGCCGGTGCGCTTCGTCTTGCCGATGACCTTGATGGACTGCGTGACCTCGCCGCGGCAGAACTTCATCTGGTGGACCTCGCCTTCGCGGCTGACTTCGGCGATGAAGCTGTCGGAGAGGGCGTTGACGCACTTCGCGCCGACGCCGTTGAGGCCGCCGGAGACCTGGTAGGCGCCCTTGTCGAACTTGCCGCCGGCGTGCAGATTGGTGAGCACGAGCTCGAGCGTCGGGACCTTTTCCTCCGGGTGCATCGCGACAGGGATGCCGCGGCCGTCGTCTTCGACGGAGAGCGAACCGTCCGCATGGATCTCGACCTTGATGCTCTTGCAATAACCGGCGAGGGCTTCGTCGATCGAGTTGTCGACGATCTCGTACACGCAGTGATGGAGACCGGTCTCGTTCGTATCGCCGATGTACATACCAGGTCGCTCGCGGACGGCCTTGAGGCCCTTGAGGCGCTTGATGTCGGCGGCGCCGTAGCTTTCGTTGCCGGCGTGCTTGCCGCGATTTGGGGTTTTCTCGGAATTTTCGCTCATGTCTAGGTGTGTAAATAAATGATATTTCCCCGCCCGCGGGAGGGGTGTTTTCATGCTGTTTTTCACAGGGGTATCTGCAACAGGAAACACCCTCGCGGTGAATGTTTTTGGCCGCCCAGAAATAACTGCCAATCAACCCCTTACAAAAACTTATAGGGGGTGTAAGAAACCGTTGCTCACACGTTATCCACAGGCCTTTTCCAGTCCCGCGAAGCCACCCCCTCCGAGGGGACTCAGGCGGGTCCGAAGAAGGCGCCGATCCGACCCAGCGCGGCCTCACCGGCATCCTCCAGGACGTAATGCCCCGCCTCAGGGAAAAGCTGCTGCTCGGCGGCCGGGAAACGGCGGATGAACCCTTTCAGGAAGGTCTCATCGAAGCAGAAGTCACGCATGCCCCAGCAGAGCAGCATGGGCTTGCCCTTCAGTCCCGGCAGGGAGGCCTCGACGGCCGCCAGGACCGAGCGGGTCGGGTGGTCGGGCTCCATGGGGATGTCGGCCACGAAATCGGCCACGGCCCGGCGGACCCCGACGGACCCATAGGGAGCCAGGAAACCCGCCTTGGCGGCCGGGCTAAGGGGTTTCTCGACCGACATCCACGTGGCGGGCCAGGCGAAGCCATTGAGACCTTGGACGATGAAGCGCCCGAGCAAGGGGGCCCGGCAGAGGGCGATGCGAGCCGGGATGCGGTCCGAAAGGAAGGCACCGGTGTTCGTCACGAGGATTTTCCCCACCCTTTCGGGCTGGCGACCGGCGATGCCGAAGCCGATGGCGCCACCCCAATCGTGGACGCCCAGGTCGAACTCCTTGATCCCGAGATGGGAGAGGAGCGCCTCGACGTCGGCGATGCGGTCGGCCAGACGCAGGAAACGGTCCGGCCGCGCGGAGAGGCCCATGCCGACATGGTCGGGCGCGATCACGCGGCGACCTTGGGCGGCGAGCTTCAGGATCAGGTCGCGCCAGAGGAACGACCACGAGGGATTGCCATGCAGCAGGAGCACCGGACGGCCGTCACGCGGTCCGTGGTCGACGTAACTCATGCGACCCGAGAGCGCGGCGAAATCCTTGGGCGTGAACGGATACAACGCCTGCACGGCGGGAGAAAGTCCGGAAGCGGTCATTGGCATTCGACGGCGAGCATCATGCTGGCGAGGCCGCTGCCGATGCCCAGCAGCGCGACGCGTTCGCCCGGCTTGATCCGGCCCTCGGCGAGACCGAGCGCCAGCGTGGCGGGGACGGAGACGGAGCCGACGTTGCCGAGGCGGTGGAAGCTCTGGTAATCCTTGGCGGGATCCAGGCCGAGCTGCTCGAACAGCATCGTCGAATGGCGGCGGCCGACCTGGTGCGTCACCACGCGATGCGGCGTGGCTTCGTCCCAGCCCGTGACGCCTTTGAAGCGACCCCAGCAGCGCTGGGCCAGCGCGACGCCGGCGGCGAGCAGCGCTTCGGAATCGGTGCGCATGTCGAGTTCGGCGAAGGACGTGTCGCCTTCGCAGAGACCGTTGGCGGAAGAATCGGTCTCGGCGGCGCCGCCGAGGAGCCGGATCGAACCAGGACCGGCGAGATCGTCGCGGCACACGACCGCGGCCGCGCCGCCCGCGCCGATGGTGAGGTTGGCGAAATACGGCTTGATCGTCTCGCGGGTGAGCGCGAGGTCCTCGTTCAGCATCCGGATGGTGCGTTCGACGAGCGGACGACCGTCCTCACCCGAGCAGACGAGCGCGCGACGGACCTGGCCGGACTCCACCATGCCCGCGGCGAGCGCGACGGCGTTGAGGAAACCCAGGCAGGCGTTGGAGACGTCGAGGATCTGCGCCTGCGGGCCGAGGCCGAGCAGCCCATGCACGTAGGCGGCGGTCGAAGGCTCGAGGCGATCGCGGCAGACCGACGAGTGGATGAGCAGGTCGATGTCGGCGGGGCCCACGCCCGCGGCCTGCATCGCGCGGCGACCGGCCAAAGCGGAGGCGGCGGATGGACGGATCGCCTGCGGCCAGAAGCGGCGCTCACGGATGCCCGTCATCAATTCGAGACGGCCCTCGGGCAGTTTCAGGCGGCCGTAGAGGGGCGCCAGGCGACGTTCCACCTCATCGGAGGACCAGACCTCGGGAGGCAGCTCGGCCACGAGGCCGGACAGGACTGTGCGCCGGAAGATCACGCGCCGGGAAGACGGGAAGAAGCGGCCACGAGTTCTTCGTCGAAGAAGTTCCAGCCCATGCCGGCGTCGACCACGATGCCCTGGCCGTTGACGCCGCTGGAGCGCGGCGAGAGCAGCCAGACCGCCGTGTCGGCGACCTCCTGCGTCTTCAACGCCTCCTTGCGGAAGGTCATCTTTTCCGCGTGGAGGTAGTTGTGGAGATAGCCCGGGATGCCGGCGCTCGCGCTGGTCTTGAGCGGGCCGGCGTTGACGGAATTGAAACGCACGCGCGAGTCGGCCGAGAAGGACTTCGCGAGGAAGCGGCTGGCGGATTCGAGGGCGGCCTTGATCGGCGACATGTAGCCGTAATTGGAAGCGGTGACCTGCGAGGAGATGCCGATGGAGACCACGGAAGCGTCGGCCTTCAGGTGCGGCTTGAGCGCGCGGGACAGCTCGACGAGCGAGAACGCGGAGATCGCGGTGGCCTGCAGGAAATCGGCGCGCACCGTCTCGTGGAACGGCTGCATGCCGCGGGAGAAGTTGGCGAACGCCACGCTGTGCAGGACGCCGTCGAGCGGGCCGTGCTCGCGGCCGACGTCGGCGGCGAGCTTCTGCGTCTGCGCCTCGTGCTCGAGGTCGCAGAGGTAGACCGGCTTGCCGTCGAGCAGGCCTTTCAGCGAGTCGAGGCGGGCCTGGGAGCGGACGGAGTAGACCACCTTCGCGCCTTCGGACTCGAGGGTCTTGGCGACGTGCCAGGCGACCGACTTCTTGTTCGCGACGCCGAGGACGAGATAAGTCTTACCGGTGAGACCGAGGAAGGACATAGGTCAGGCGGGTTGGTCGACGAGGGCGAGGGCGAAGCGGAGGGTCAGGACGGCCTTGCCGTCGCGGCGCACCGTGCCGGTCATGAAGTGGAACTGCTGGAGCGTCTCGACGTGCTTCACTTCGATCGAGACCGTATCGCCGGGCTTCACCATGCCCTTGAACTTGGCCTCCTCGATGCGGCAGAGCACCGGGGTCTTGCCGGCGGGGGCGCCGCCTTCGGACTGGAGCTTCCTGGCCAGGTAGACCGCGCCGGCCTGGAAGACCGATTCGCAGAGCAGGACGCCCGGCGTGATCGGGTTGCCCGGGTAGTGGCCCGCGTAGAAAGGCTCGTCAGCCCGGAAGGTCCGGGTGCACGTGGCGCCATCGGCTCGGACCTCGTCGATGCGGTCCAGGAAGAGGAACGGCGGGCGATGAGGGATGGTGTCGAGGACGGCCTGCAACATAAGGGCATTTTTGTCGCCGGACGGACGGACAAGCGACACGAAAACACCTTCGCCCGCATTTGCCTTTTGGCGGAGGACCCACAACCTCAGGGACATGAAGACCCTCTTCGCCACCCTCCTCATGTCCCTCCTCCCCTTCTTCGGTGACGCGGCTGAAAAGCTCGCCGTCGGCGCCTCCATCCCGGACGTCACCTGCAACGACCAGGACGGCAACCCCGTCTCCCTCGCCAAGGAAGGCGCCAAGGGCTACCTGCTCGTCTACTTCTACCCGAAGGCCAAGACCGGCGGCTGCACCAAGCAAGGCTGCTCGCTCCGCGACGGCTGGGCCGACCTCCAGAAGGCCGGCGTGAACGTCCTCGGCGTGAGCACCGACGACGAAAAACTCCAGAAGGAATTCAAGGAAGAGCAAAAGTTCCCCTTCCGTCTCCTCGCCGACAAGGAGAAGAAGGCCGTCACCGAAGCCTTCGGCGTGAAGAACATGATCGGCATGGCCGGCCGCAGCGCCTTCCTCTTCAAGGACGGTAAGTGCGTGTACGCGGACCACAAGGGACACACCAGCGACCAGGCCAAGGTGATCCTCGACTTCATCGCGTCGTCGAAGAAGTAACCCTCAAGAAACTCACCAACAGAAAGCCCGCATCAACCGATGCGGGCTTTTTCGTGTCTTGGCGGGGACCTCAGTGTCCCTTGATCGGGAAGAGGTCGGTCACGCTGTTGTTACCGTGGATGCGACGGATCGCGTCGGAAAGCAGCGGGGCGATCGAGAGCACCGTGATCGGCAGGTCCTTGGGCCATTCGGCCGGCACGGAGTTGGTCGTGATGACCTCGTCGATGACGCCGCGGCGCAGGCGCTCGTAGGCGATGTCCTGGATCATGCAGTGCGAGACGACGGCGCGCACCGAGCGGGCGCCGTTCTTCTTCAGGAGTTCGGCGGCGGCCACGAGCGTGCCCGCGGTCTCCGTCATGTCGTCGACGAGGATGATGTCACGGCCTTCGACTTCGCCGACGAGGCTCGTGGCCTGGACGGTGGTCGCGCTCGTGCGGCGTTTGGCGACGAAGCCGTACGGCAGGTTGAGCATGTCGGCCACGGCGGAGGCATACTTCAGGCCGCCCACGTCGGGCGAGAAGACCGTGGCGTCCTTGAGCCAAGGCTTGTCCTTGATGTGCTTGTAGAAGACCGGCGAGGCGTAGAGATGGTCGACCGGGATGTCGAAGAAGCCCTGGATCTGCTGGGCGTGCAGGTCGACCGTCAGGACGCGGTTGGCGCCGGCGGCGGTGAGCAGGTTCGCGACGAGCTTGGCCGTGATCGGCACGCGGGGCTTGTCCTTGCGGTCCTGGCGGGCGTAGCCGAAGAACGGGATGACGGCCGTGATGCGCGCGGCGGAGGCGCGGCGGAGCGCGTCGATCATGATCAGCAGCTCCATGATGCGGTCGTTGGCGGGCGCGCAGGTGGGCTGGATGACGTAGACGTCGCAGCCGCGGATGTTCTCGTTGATCTGCACGAACGTCTCGCCGTCGGGGAAACGGTTGACGGTGGCGGTGCCGAGCGGGACGCCGAGATGCTCGCAGATTTCCTTGGCCAGCGCCGGGTTGGCGTTGCCGGTGAAAATCTTCATCTCAGGGAGGCTCATGTCGGTTAGCTTTTAGCAGAGTCCAAGGAGGCGGCCAGCGAATCAACCTTTTTGAACAAATCGGGCAGACGGCGGGACAGGACGACCAGGCGACGCTCCAGGCCGAAAGGCACGGCGGGCGTGCCGTTCATGAAGCCGTCGGCGGGCACGTCCTCGAAGAGGCCCGTCTGGGCGCCGAGCTTGACGCGGTCGCCGAGGGTCAGGTGGCCGGCCACGCCGGACTGGCCGCCGAGCACGCAATGGTCGCCGAGGGTCGTGCTGCCGGCGATGCCGACCTGCGCGGTGATGAGGCACTGGCGGCCGATCCGCACGTTATGGGCGATCTGCACGAGGTTATCGATCTTGGTGCCGCGCCCGACGACCGTCTGGCTGAAGCGCGCGCGGTCGAGGGTGGAATTGGCGCCGACCTCGACGTCGTCCTCGAGGACGACGTTGCCGATCTGCGGGATACGCTGGATCTCGCCCTTCACCGGCTCGTAGCCGAAGCCGTCGGAGCCGATGACGGCGCCGGACTGCAGGCGACAGCGCGCGCCGAGGACGCAATAGTCGCCGATGGTCACGCCGGGCTTGAGCCAGCAATCGGGTCCGACCGAAGCGCGGGCGCCGACGAAACAACGCGCCTCGAGCACCGCGCCGGCGGCGACGACGGCGCCTTCGCCGATGACGCAGAGCGGACCGACGTGGGCGGAAGCATCGACCTTGGCGGAGGCCGCGACGACGGCGCTGGCGTGGATGCCGGCCGGCGGGCGGGGCCAGAGGCGCGCTTCGAGCACTCCGCAGAACAGAGCGAGCGCGTAAGAAGGATTATCGACGCGAAGGAAAGCCTGGCCCGCGGCCGGCTGGCCCGCGAAAGCGACGGGGACGAGGATCACGCCGGCCTTGGAGGCCGCGACCGCATCGGCGTATTTGGCGTTACCAAGGAAGGAAAGGTCGGAGGAAGCCGCTTCGGCCAGCGCGGCGACTCCGGTGATCGGACCCGCGCAGGCACCCTCGACGGACTTGGCTCCGGTCAGGGAGGCCAGTTCAGCGATGGTGAAGGAAGTCGTCATGGTCCCAAATGAAGCGCCCCTGACTGGCAGGGGCGCGGCGGAGTCTTACTTGGCGGCCGGCTTGTCGCCGGCGGCGGGGGCAGGCGAGACAGGCGCGGCGGGGGCAGCCGGGGCGGCCGGGGCGGCCACCGGGGCGGAAGCCTTGTAGGTCGCGTTCAGTTCC
>JBILLR010000061.1:0-7279 GCA_044375965.1 Opitutales bacterium | reverse complement strand
CCTACCTACCCTTTTACGCTGGAACTCCTTTGCCCTCCTGCCATCTAATACCGTCATGTCCCCTCGCGTCCTCCCCCTCCTTGGACTGTCCCTGCTGGCCGCCCTGACCAGCCGTGCCCAGTCCGCCGATACGGTCTTCGTCGAAGCCGAGTCCCTATCCGCCCATGGCGGCTGGAAAATCGACACCGCCTTCACGAACATCGTCGGCTCGCCCTACCTCCTGGCCCATGGCCTCGGCCAGCCCGTCGGCGACGCCACCGGCACCGTCCGCATCCCCGCCGCGGGCGAATACCGCGTCTGGGTGCGCACGAAGGATTGGGTCGCCCACTGGAACGCCCCCGGCACGCCGGGCCGCTTCCAGCTGATCGTCAACGGACAGCCCGTCACCACCGAGTTCGGCACGAAGGGCGCCGAGTGGCATTGGCAGGAAGGCGGCAAGGTCACGTTGCCCGCGGGCGACGTGAAGGTCGCCCTGCGCGACCTCACTGGTTTCGACGGACGCGCCGACGCCATCCTCTTCAGCAAGGATGCCGCGTTCACGCCGCCCGAAGGGGACGCGCTCGCGGCCGCTCGTTCGCAGTGGAACAGCCCCAAGGGAGCCGAAGATCAGGGCGAGTTCGACCTCGTCGTCGTCGGCGGCGGTTACGGCGGCCTCGGCGCTTCGCTCTCCGCTTCCCGCCAGTCCCTGAAGGTCGCCTTCATCCAGGACCGTTTCGTCCTCGGCGGCAACGGCAGCTCCGAAGTCGGCGTCTGGGCCATGGGCGGCACCACCCGCGGCAAATACCCGCACCTCGGCGAGATGATCGAGGAGATCGGCGACCGTTCGCCCGACAGCCCGGGCCGCGTCGACAGCTTCGGCGACGAGCTCAAGGAACAGGTCATCCGTAAGGAGAAGAACATCAGCCTCTTCCTCGGCCACTTCGCCACCGGCGTCGTCATGGACGGCAACCGCATCGCCGCCGTGAAGGCCATCGACGTCAAGACCGGCCGCGAGAAGGTCTTCCGCGCCAAGTTCGTGGCCGACACCACCGGCCACGGCTGGGTGGGCGCCTACGCCGGCGCGACGTTCCGCACCGAGCCGAACAAGCGCATGGGCATGTCCAACATGTGGTTCTACCAAGACGAGGACCAAGCCTCGACCTGGCCCGCCACGCCTTGGGCGCTCCCCCTCGAGATGGGCGACTTCCCGCTGCTCCAGAAGTCCAAGTCCCGGATCGATGACAAGCCCTTCATGAAGGCCGAGTGGTTCTGGGAATCCGGCTTCGACAAGGACCCGATCAAGGACCTCGAATATATCCGCGACTGGAACTTCCGCGCGATGTACGGCGCCTTCTCCGCCCTCAAGAACGGCGCGCAGAAGGAAAAGTACGTCAACTCCCGCCTCAAGTGGGCCTCGCACGTCGGCGGCCCCCGCGAATCACGCCTCTTCGACGGCGACCTCATCCTCACCAAGCAGGACATCGTCGAGCGCAAGGACTTCGAGGACGGCTGCGTGCCCACGACCTGGGACATCGACCTCCACTACGCCCGCGAGGAATACGCCAAGAAGTTCCCCGACAACCCGTTCATCTCCCGCGCGGCTTTCGGCTACGTCGACGCCAGCGGCAAGCACATCGCCGCGGTCGACCGTCGCAACGGCTACCCCCTGCCCTACCGCCTGTTCTATTCCAAGAACATCAACAACCTGTTCTTCGCCGGCCGCCACATCTCCGTCACCCACGAGGCCCTCGGTACCGTGCGAGTGATGCGCACCATCGGCATGATGGGCGAAGTCGTCGGCAAGGCCGCCTACCTGGCCATCCGCGAGAACACCGATCCGCGCGGCGTCTACCAGAAGCACCTGCCCGACCTGATCAAGCTCATGGAACAGCCCGGCCGCATGCGCCGCACCGACCTCCGCGCCGACCTGTTCCTCGATACGTCGATCGCCGACTACAAGGAGCTGCCCACTCATCGCGCCGCGCTCGACCTCACCAAAGGGACGCCCAGCAAGCTCTCCCCTGATGACCTCAAGGAGCTGGCCAAGCTCGGCGGCATCGTCGTCGACGACGCCCAGGCGAAGTACGAGGGCAAGTGGACTGAAGGCCGCGGCATCCCGCACCTCGGCGCCGGCTACCACTACGCCAGCGGCAAAGGCAACCGCGCCACCTACGCGTTCGACGTCAAGGAAGCCGGCAAGTATGAGCTCCGCGGCTATTGGGAAGGCCACGAGAACCGCTCGGGTAACTCCCTCCTCACCATCAACCGCGTCGGCGAGAAGCCCGTGGCCCTCCGCCTCAACCAGAAGGTCGGGGCGGTCGAAAAGCCGACGACCCTCGGCAAGTTCTCCTTCGCGGCCGGCGCCCACACCCTCGTGCTGTCTTCCGACGGCTCCAAGGGCAGCGTCCACGCCGACGCCTTCCAGCTCGTCCGCGTCGAGTAAGCGATGCCTTCGCCCCGCGTCAGCGCCTGGCTGGTCAGAGGCTGGCGTCTCGGGGCGTTGCTGCTCGCCGCCCTGCTGCTGCAGCGCACGACCCCGGTCACGGAGTCGGCGCTGACGCGGCTGGGCCTCGCCGACGCCAAAGCCTTCTTCCCCGAGGCGCGTCGTCTGAAATCCGGACCGGGGCAGACGCTGCTCGTCGAAGACCTGTCCGGCAACCGGCTCGGCCGGCTCCTTACCACCTCACCCGACGCTGACGCGATCCTGGGCTACGCCGGCCCGAGCAACGTGCTGGTGGCGCTCGACCTCCGCGACCAGATCGTCGGCACGCGCATCCTGTCCAGCGAAGACACGCCGGAACACGTCGACCAGCTGCGCCGCTCGCCGGCCTTCGACGACTCGTTCAAGTCGTGGCGGCCCGCGGCCCAGCCCGCCCCGAAACTCGACGGTTACGCCGGCTCCACGCTGACCGCCTACGCCATCACGGAATCGATCCAGCAACGGCTCTCGGGCAACTACGTCTCCCTGCGTTTCCCGCTGCCGCTCACGCTCAAGGAGATCCAGGCCGCAGGCTTCCCGGACGCGACGGGCTTCGAAGCCAACGTCCCCCGCCTCGGCTGGAACCTCGTCCGCGGCGCCAACCGCGCGCACCTCGGCTTCGTGGTGCGTTCGTCCCCTTCGGCCGACGAGGTCCAAGGCTACGCCGGCCCGAGCGAGACGCTCATCGCGATCGAGCCGGATGCGCTCCGCCTGCGCAAGGTCGCGCTCCGCTCGACCTACGACACTTCCGATTACGTCAGCCGCATCCAGGACGAAGAGCCTGACCCGCAGGGACGGACCTACCTCTCGAAGCTGACGCAATGGAACGTGCGCGAGTGGGCGGAATTCGATTTCCGCAAGGCCGAGCTCGACACCGTCGCCGGCGCGACCCTGACGAGCTACGCCCTGGCCAAGGGACTGCAGACGCGCTTCGCCGACGACCAGCACGGGGGCAAGCGCGACCGCGAGGCGACCGCGAGGCTCTGGAAATCCGTCGCCCTCGGCGGCTTCCTCCTCGGTGCGTTGCTGATGACCTTCACGTCGCTCCATGCCCGTCCGTGGATCCGCCGCGTCTGGCAGGTCCTCCTGGTCGGCGGCCTCGGCCTCTGGCTCGGCCAGCTGCTCTCGCTCTCGCTCTTCGCCGGCTGGGCCCGCCACGGCCTGCCTTGGGCCACCGCCCCCGCCCTGCTGGCTCTGGCGGCCGTCGCCCTGCTGATTCCCTGGGCCGCCCGCCGCCAGACCTATTGCCACCAACTCTGCCCCCACGGGGCCGCCCAGGAGCTCCTCGGTGGCTTCAAGCGCCTCCACGTGGCCATACCCGCCCGTTGGCATGGCTGGCTGGGTAAACTGCCCGCCATGGCCCTTGCCGGGGCCTTCTTGGCGGCTTTGGCGTGGCCACGCTGGTCCCTGGGGGAGGCCGAGCCCTTCGACGCCTGGATCCTCGGCACGGCCGTGGCCGTCCCCCTCGCCCTGGCCGTCGTCGGCCTGCTGGCCTCGGTCTTCGTGCCGCAGGCCTATTGTAAATACGGCTGCCCCACCGGCGCCCTCCTCAAGTTCGTGCGCACGAGCAGCGCCGAGGAACGCTGGGCGCGTCGCGACACGGCCGCCGCCGTCGTGCTCGCCGTCGGCGCGGCGGTCGCCTTCCTCCCCGGCGGTGACATCGTGGCCGCCGATCCGGCCGAAGCCACCGCCCGCCGGCCGGTGACGGAACTCCATGGCGCCGCCTTCGGGACGACGTGGACGGTCAAGGTGCGCGGCGACCAGGTCGACGCCGAATTCCTCAAACGCGAACTCGAAGCGGAGCTGAACCGCGTGGAATTCTCGCTCTCGCACTGGCGCGCTTCTTCGGCGACGTCCGACTTCAACCAACTTGAGTCCACGCAGCCATTCGGGATCACGCCGGAACTCGCCGAACTGACCGAGCTCGGCCTCCGCCTGAGCCGCGCCACCGACGGCGGCTTCGACCTGACCATCGCCCCGTTGACGGCGCTCTGGGGCTACGGACCCGACGGCCAGCGTCCGACGCCGACGACCGAGCAACTCGGCAAGGCCCTCACCCGCGTGGGTTGGCAGAAGCTGACCTTGGACAAGGCCAACCTGACGCTGGCGAAGCAGCATGAAGGCCTGAACCTCGACCTCGGAGCCCTGCTGCAAGGCTATGCGGCTGACCGCGCCGCGCAGCTCCTCCGCCGCGAAGGCCTCGAGGAATTCCTCATCGAAGTCGGAGGTGAGATCGTCGCGGCCGGGACCTGGCGCGTCGGCTTGGAGGACCCTTTCCAGCCGCGCCTGACGATGGAGACCCTCGTGCTCACCGACCGCGCCCTGGGCGTCTCGGGACTCTACCGCGCCCGCAAGGCGGCCGACGGCAAGCCTGTCTCGCACATCCTCTCACCTAAGACCGGCCAACCGGTGACCCCCACCCTCGAACTCGCCGCCGTCTTCCATCCCGAGTGCGCGCAGGCCGACGCCTGGTCGACCGCGCTCATGGCCGTGGGCTTCGAACAGGCCAAGCTCATCGCCGAACGCGAGAATCTCGACGTCATCCTCGTCACCCCGGACAAACAGGTCTGGCGGAGGGCGAAAGGGAAGTGAGTGAGGGTAAGAGATGACTGAATCGATGACAGATGGCTGATGGCTGAGTCGATGATGGCTCAGGTAGGGTCGGCACTGCGTGCCGACCTAGTTGTATCGAGGTAGGTGTTGGCGGCTGGAGAAAGACAAGGCGCCGAAGCAGACAAGGACCGGAGGCATTCTCGGGCCACAGGTCTCGGCTGCAGATACGGGCACAGGATCAGGTTCGGGAATCAGATCCGGGACCTGAACCTGAACCTGAACACCCGGACCAGATGCCCGACGGCCGAGACCTGAGACCTGAAAATGAATTACCCCGACCAATCCTCCGGTTTCCGGTTTCCCTTTGCTCGACCGTGTTCCCAACCGCGAACCGCTGAATTGGGTAGGGTCGGCACTGCGTGCCGACCTAGCTGCATCCCGTTCGCCTCCCTGGGGCTACCCTAGGTCAGCACGCAGTGCTGACCCTACCTCGATGCCTTCTCTCCCCCCATACTCGATACTCAATACTCCATACTCTCTGCATATCTCGCCCAACCGCCAACCGCTACTTCACCTTGATCTCTTTCACAAACGTCAGCTGCGGGGCGTGCTTGCTGGTGTTCCAGCCGCCAGGTTCGGCGGTGTAGTGCGCGGCGACGAGGACGTCGTCGACGATGCGGAAGACGTAGCACTCGCACGGGTAGCGCGGTCCGGGGAATGGCTTGCCTTCCTTGGCGTCAGGCTTGAACGCCCCGGCGGAGAAGCAATCGAAACGCGGACCTTGGCCGCCGAAGTCGGCGTAGTCCTTGTCCTCGGGGAATTTCAGGCGGGTGATGACGTGCGTGTGGCCGTGCAGGAGCGCGATGATATGATGTCCCTTGATGGCCTCATAGAAGGCTTTGCGCTTAGGCTGATCCCACCATGTGCTGCGGGCGCTGAAGTCGAGGTGCATCGCGATCACGACGGGCTCCTTCGGACCGATCTCGGCGAGTCGGGCTTTCAGGAAGGACAGGCTGCCCTCCGGATTCCACATCGACGACTCCTTGGCGCCTTCCTTGACGCCGTCGCCGGGGTAGAGGTTGACGTTGATGAAGTGCACGCCCTGCCAGGTCCAGGCGGAGTGCAAGGCGTCGGCGGAGAGCTTCGAGACCAGGCCGGCGGCCAGCATCCCGCGGTTCCGCTCGCGCAGGCCCTGGCGGACCGGTCCGGCGCTGCCGCCGTCATGATTACCGGCGAGGGCGAAGGTCGGATACTTCGCCGGCGTCGAACCCTGCCAAGGGAGCAGTCGGTCGAAATCCTGCCACTGCTTGGCGTTGCCGACCTCGGTGAGGTCGCCGGCGACGATCATGCCGGACGGACGCGGGACCGGGCCCTTCCCTTTCATCGCCTCGGCGACGGGACCTTCGGCGGGCCACGGCGTGCCGGGCACCTTGGCGAGCACCTCGAGCGTCTGGGCGACGTGGGCGTTGAAGGCATCAGGACCGAAGGGCGGCGTCGTCTTACGGTAGTCCATGCCGACGTGGACGTCGGAGACCAGGTAGAACGTCAGGTCGCGGGCGGCCTCGGCGCACGGGGCGATGGCAAGCAGCAGGAACGACAGGAGGAGCGACGGGGTGTTTCGCATGGGGATTTTCTGGCGGAGGATAAGGGGGGAGTCAAATGGGACTCGATGCTGAGAGTATCGGAGGAGCGCATGCCTTTAGGCAGGGGTAGCACTGTGTGCTACCCAAGATGGCTGAATCGATGACAGAGGACGGATGTCAGAGTCGAAGATGCAAAGGGCGACTGGAGACCGAGATGATCGGCTGAGGCTAACGAATGAAGTTCAGGCCTCGGGTCTCGGCCACCGGGTATCTGGACCGGATTTGCAGGTTCAGGTACAGGCCCCGGGCCAGATACCCGCACCTGCAGCTGAGACCCGGGACCTGGTAGGGCTGACCACCCTTGGTCAGCCGCTCCCCTCGGTTGAGCGAGGCCGCTCAACCCCTACCCGAGAAGACGAGGTCAGCACGCAGTGCTGACCCTACCTCGAGGCAGTCCGTCGTTAAGCCGCCGGCTCAGCCTTGACCTTGCGGCGGCGGCGGATTGCGGCAGCCGCAAGGGCCAGCGCGCCAAGGCCGAAGCCGTAGGTCGAGGGCTCAGGCACCGCGGTCAGCGTGATGGCTCCGCTGGCGGTATTGAAGTCGATCGACCACAAACCTGCATCCGCGGCGACACCCTGGGAACCGGTGTTGTAGAAGCTCGAGGTATCGATGGAGAACAGGTCGT
>JBILLR010000112.1:0-7394 GCA_044375965.1 Opitutales bacterium | reverse complement strand
TTCCAAGAAGGAGATCCGCCGCCTCATCGAAGGCGGCGCGGTCAAGATCGGCGACGACAAGGTCTCCAATCCGGCCCAGAAGGTCGCTCAGCCTGCCGGCGAACTGGTCATCCAGGCCGGCAAGCGCACCTTCGTGAAGGTCAAGTAAGCGGCGACCCTCAGCCCGCCTTTTCGGCCCGGGCCTTGATGATCCGCAGGATGTAGGACTGCAGGTCGTTCATGAGCCATTCCGTCCACCAATGGGAGTAGAAGTTGAAGCCCGTCGAGAGGCGCTGGTCGCTCGCGAGGTGCAGCACGACGCGGTCCGGACCGCGCGGCTCGATCCAGTAGGAGCCGTGAAGGACGTCGAAATAGGGGCCGCCGATCGTCACGTGTTCGTCGAACGTAGTGGGCGGGATGTTCTTCGTATCGGCCTCGATCGAGAACGAGAGCCGCCTGTTCTCCTCCCACTCGGTCACCTTCTCGACGAAGAGCACGTCGCCCTCGAAGCGGGCGTAGCGGATGGAGCCGACGCCGGTGCCCTCCAGTACGGCCTCGGTCGGACGAGGGAAGCCCAGGCGATGGCTCCAGGACGGACCATGTTCGGCCTCGGTGATGCGCGGCACCGAGCGGATCTGCCGCCAGACCTGCGCGGGTGAAGCCGCGATCTCGATCGACGTATGCACCGTGCGCAGCTCGGTCTCGCGTTCGCGAAGAGACTCCAACGGGCCGGCCACGAAAGGCAGCAGCGCGACGGCCGCGACGCAGTACCGCTTCGCCGATTCGGACGTGAGCCGGTCGCGGAGGACGCCGGCGAGCACCCCGCCGATCGAGGACATCCCCCAGACCAACGGCAGCCAGAGGATCACGCAGATGAAACCCTCGAGATGGAACACGATCGCCGACGCCATGAAAGCGGCCCCGGCGAGCCAAGGCTGGAAGACGCGGCTCACCCAGCTCTTTTTCGACTCGCCGAACCAGATGACCAGGAAGCCGAGCGCCAGCGGCACCAGGAAGATGAAGCTCAGGCTCATGATGACCCAGAGCGTCTCCATCGATTCGGTCGACGTTTTCGACCCCGGCTCGAACAGGACCCGGCAGACAAGGCCGTAGACGACGCCGAGCACGAGGCCGAGGAGGGCCTGTCGGAGAGGAGTGAGCCGCTGCGGGTTCATGCGGACGACTCTGGGCCGTCCGCGCCGACGGGCAAGCCCCCGCTGTGCATAAGTCCGCGGATAACCTCGCGGATTAATGCCTTCCCCTGCCCTCCGACGGCTCCCTATTATCGTCGTCCCGCATGGCCGACCCGGAAACCATCAGCCGAGACTTCGTGCACCTCCACGTGCATACGGACTACAGCATGCTCGACGGCTGCAGCCGCATCGACCGCCTGATGGAGCGCGCGTGCGACATGAACATGCGCGCGGTGGCGATCACCGACCACGGCAACCTCTTCGGCCTCTTCGATTTCTGGAACGAAGCCAAGCAGCGCTCCAAAGGCGACGTGAAGCTCAAGCCGCTCCTCGGCTGCGAACTCTACCTCGTCTGGGATCACGCGCTCACCGACAAGCCCGACCGTCGCGAGCACAAGTATTTCCACATGGGCGTGCTCGCCCGGAATTTCAAAGGCTACCAGAACCTCACCAAGCTCGTCTCCGACGCGCACGTCCGTGGCCTGCACTACAAGCCGCGCACCGACCTCGAGCAGCTCGCCAAGCACGCCGACGGCCTGATTGGTTTCTCGGGCTGCCTCCAGGGCGTCATCCCGCAGGCGCTCCTCCGCGGCGACTACGAGGCCGCCCGCAAGGCCTGCGGCAAGTTCGTCGAGATCTTCGGCCGCGAGAACTTCGTCATCGAGCTCATGGACCACGGCCTCGAGGAGCAGAAGCGCATCATCGCCGACCTCCTCAAGCTCGCCGGCGAATTCCAGCTCCGGGTCGTCGCCACCAACGACGTGCACTACGTCGACGCCGGCGATTCCGTGGCGCACGACGCGATGCTCTGCATCCAGACCGGCGCCCGCCTGGCCGACGAGCGCCGCATGCGCTACTCCGCCACGGAGTTCTACCTGAAGAGCGAGGCCGAGATGCTCCGCGTCTTCGGCGAAGTCCCCGAGTCCATCAAGAACACCGTCGCCATCGCCGAGATGTGCGACGTCAAGCTGCCCGTCGGCCAGAACAACTACCCGGTCTATATCTTCAGCGAAGGCGTGAAGCCCAAGGCCACCGAGAAGATCGACGCGATCCTCGACGGCTACGAGCGGCTCAAGAACGGCCTGCTCACCGCGGCCGGCAAGCCGGGCGACTTCGTCATCGACCCCGAGAAGCGCAAAGGAATGAGGGCCAACGGCTCCTACCTGCTCGAGCAGGTGAAAGCCGGCCTGAAGGAACGTTACGGCGTGGATTACGACGACCCCAAGGCATGGAAGGACGAGAAGGTCCCCGGCCCCGGCCAGACCAGCCCCGCCGAACTCTGCCGCCGCGTCGACTACGAGATGGGCGTCATCGCCGGCACGGGCTTCGTCGACTACTTCCTCATCGTCTGGGACTTCATCGACTGGTCGCGCAAGCATGACATCCCCGTCGGCCCCGGCCGAGGTTCGGGCGCCGGCTCGATCGTGGCGTACTGCCTCAAGATCACCGACATCGACCCGATCCGCTTCGGCCTGCTCTTCGAACGCTTCCTGAACCCGGAGCGCGTGTCCGCGCCCGACTTCGATATCGACTTCTGCATGCGTCGCCGCGACCAGGTCGTCGGGTACGTGCGCAAGAAGTACGGCGAGGACCGCGTCGCCAACATCATCACCTTCGGTACGTTCGGCGCCAAGATGGTCGTCCGCGACCTCGCCCGTATCCGCGACCTCCCGTTCATCGAGACCAACCGCCTCGCGAAGCTCGTCCCCGACGACATCAACATCTCGCTCGAGGACGCCCTCAAGAAGTCCAACGAGCTCCGCGAGGAGGTCAGCATCAACCCGCAGGCCGCGAGCATCATCGAGACCGGCCGCGTCATCGAAGGCATGGTGCGCAATTCCGGCAAGCACGCGTGCGGCATGATCATCGCCGACCGCCCCCTCACCGACATCATCCCGGTGACGATGCAGGAAGGCGACCTGACGACCCAGTACGCGAAGGACCCGGTCGAGAAGCTCGGCCTCCTGAAGATGGACTTCCTGGGCCTCAAGACGCTCACCATCATCGACGACGCCCAGAACCTCGTCCGGAAACACCGCAAGCTGCCCGCCTTCGACATCGAGAAGGTCGGCTTCGAGGACGCCAAGACCTTCGCGCTCCTCAACGAGGCGAAGACCATCGGCGTGTTCCAGCTCGAATCCGGCGGCATGCAGTCGCTCTGCCGCAAGTTCAACATCACCCAGATCGACGAGATCGTCGCGCTCATCGCGCTGTATCGTCCGGGCCCGATGCAGTTCATCCCGGACTACATCAAGGGCAAGGACGACCCCAGCTACGTCAAATACGCCCACCCGCTCCTCGAGAAGGTGGCCAAGGAGACCTACGGCATCTTGGTCTATCAGGAACAGGTGATGGAAGCCGCCCGCGTCGTCGCCGGCTACACCCTCGGCGGCGCCGACATGCTCCGTCGCGCGATGGGCAAGAAGATCCGCGAGGAGATGGAGCAGCAGCGCTCGATCTTCGTCGAAGGCGCCAAGGCGACCAACGGCATCGACAAGAAGAAGGCCGAGGAGATCTTCGCCACCCTGGAGAAATTCGCCGAATACGGCTTCAACAAGTCGCACTCCGCCGCCTACGCGATCCTCTCCTACCGCACCGCCTACCTGAAGGCCAACTACCCGGTCGAGTTCATGGCCGCCGTGCTGACCTCCGAGCAGGGCAACGCCGACAAGCTCGCCGAATTCATGGCGGAGGTCGAAGCCCTCGGCATGAAGGCCCTCGGCCCTGACGTGAACCAGTCTGATACCGACTTCACGCCGGTCGTGAAGGACAACGCCATCCGCTTCGGCCTAGGCGCCATCAAGGGCGTCGGCGAGCAGGCCGCCCGCAACATCGTGGCCGAGCGCGAGAAGAACGGCCCCTTCAAGGACTTCGCCGACTTCGTGGGCCGCATGGGCGAGTTCGACCTCAACGCCCGCACCCTCGACTGCCTGGTACGCGCGGGCGCCTTCGACTTCACCGGCGAGGACCGCCGCCACCTCGTCGACTCCATCGAGTCCGTCCGCCGCCACTTCGCCGGCGAGCGCAAGGAGCGCGCCAGCGGCCAGGGTTCGCTCTTCGACCTGCTCGGCGCCGAGGACGCGGGCGCGGCCCGCCCCACGGACCTCATCCTCCGCAAGTCGGAGAAGATGCCCAAGCTCGAGATGCTCAACGGCGAGAAGGCGCTGCTCGGCTTCTACCTCAGCGGCCATCCCTTAGCCGAATACCACGGCCTCGACGAAGCGGTCGCCACCCTCGTCGTCACCCCGGACCGCATCGACCTCGACAAGCAGCAGCGCCACACCGTGCGCGTCTGCGGGATCGTCGGCGGCCTGGAGAAGAAGATCTCCAAGAAGGACAACCGCCCTTGGGCGCTCTTCACCGTCGCCTCCCGCTCGGTCACGATCCCCGTCATGATGTTCTCCGACGCCTACGACGCGGCCGCGCAGCTCAAGGACGGCGAGCTCCCCCTGCTCATGGACGGCTCGCACGTGATCGTCGACGCCCGCCTCAACTGGCGCGAGGAGCGCGGCGAATGGTCGCTCAGCGCCCACGCCGTCAGCACGCTCCGCCGCGCCCCGAGCCTCATCAAGAAGATCCTCTTCGCCCTCAAGCCGGGCCCCGACGCCGGCGACTTCCTCGAGAAGATCGTCGCGCACACGCGCAAGGTCGACGGCCCGACGATCGTGCAGGTCGGCTTCATCCAGCCCGACGGCCGCGTGCTCGTCGCCGAAGCCGCCCGCGGCATGACGACCCGTTTCGATACCGAGTCCTACGGCAACTTCGGCCGCCACCCGGCCTGCGCCGGCGTGCAGATCGAGCCGGTGCCGCCGACCCAGCCTCCGCAGCGCAAATTCGGCCCGCGGGGTTAGGCAAGACGTTACGCCGATGGAGACCTTGTGACGATCAGTCGGTCGCAAGGCATAACCGAGCGCTGCGGTGGAAGCCGTCGACGGCCGCTCGACGGGCGTTCGCGCTTACGACCGCTGGCCTAGGCGGAAGTGGGATATGCCGACAGACGAGCCAGGAGCCTGATGAGCCGGCCGCCCAGCTTGGATACCCTGACATGCCTGATTCGATTGCCCGCGAAGCGGCAATAAAGCGTCTTCTCCTTGGCCAGACGTTCGAAGAGCCGCCCCGAAGATGGCCCGCGGACCCCCCGCTCGGTCACATCGCCCAACCTGGTCTGCTTTGCTCGCAGGAGCCCCCAGTATTCGGCGTAGATTTCCGCCAGGATCGGACATGGCCTTACGTGGTAAAGGCCGAAGCTGTTGCCCGCCAATCTTGGAGAGAATGGCTTGAATCCATGGAAATGGACGAGCACCAAGGGCTGGCCGTCGACGAGATAGCCCGAGTCGTCCTTGCTCAGCCGGAAGCGATTGAAATTCCAGACCGCCGAACCGACTCCGGGCCGACTAAGAACATGCAGCCGGTCGCCCAGCAACGCGGGCCAGCCGTCGAGGTACTTCTGATCGGCGAAGCGCCCGCTGCGCTCGTCATATTCGTCTTTGCACCAGTCGAGGCATTGCGACCTCCAGCGCTCCAGGCAACCGACGGCGACGTCGTCATGCTTGAAGATCTGGAAGCTGACGTTGTACGTCCCGAACTTCCGGGCCTCCTCCAGGCCGGGCGAAAAATCGTGGGGGGTGATCAGGACGGAATGATCCTGCAGCGGGCCGAAGAGCGGGGTCGGATCGGAAAAGAACAGCTGATCGGCGTCCAGGGTGCAGACATGGTCCGGTCCATAACGCTTCAACACGTACAGCGGCAGGCAAGGACTGAGCGTGAAATAGTATTCGATCAGGGACCGGTCGGTCCGGGCGACCCTCAGCGCCGGGTCATGGGCTTCGAGTTCCCGGAGATGAATAGGGATGAGGCCGGGGTGCTCTTCCGCCGCCGCGGTGATTTCCTCGTAGGTGGCGTCATCGAGGCAGAGCACGTATAACGTGAAAACCGGGCAATGCCGGCGCAACGAATCGCAGAGGGCCAGGCCTCGGGCGAGGAAGTTGCGGTCGAAGAGCGTCGCGAAATGCAACATGATCGGACGGACGGCTGCGGACTCAGACCTTCGCCGGTTTCTTTACGAAAATAAGGCCGTCCCACGAGGCCAGGTGCTCATGGTTGATATAAGCCGGCGGGTCGCACCACCAGGGGGTGCGGGCGAGCAGGTCATAATCGGCGGCGAAAAGAGCCTCCACCTTGTCGCGGGAGAAAAACCAGGAGGGGTAGCTCGCCTGGTAGATCTCGGCGGGCACGGTCTGCACGGTCAGCACGTCCCGCTGTCCGGAGATGAACGGCGTCCGGTCCAGGATCACCACGTCGAACCCGTGCCCGATTATCTCTGCGAGCAACGCAGGCGGATTCGGCATGTACTGGAGGGAACCGCTGATGACGACCACGTTCGGCTTTGTCGCGAGGAGGCATTCGGCGACGGATCCATGGAAGCGGAGCTCTTCGTCCTGGAAATCGGCGCGGCCGACGTCCACGAAATCAGGCTGCTCGACGATGTTCCAGGAACATGCCGGCAACCGGCGCAGAAAAGCACGGTTCTGGAAATAGGTGCTCCCCAGACTACCGCCAAAATCCAGGACCGACAGCCGGCCGGCATGTCGGGCGGCGGCGAACTGCAGGCCGGCGAGGAGAGCCCAGCTGTACTGGACTTCCTCGAAGAGCACGCTGTCGCGCTCGTAGGCGGCTTCGCCTCGTTTCACTTTGAGGACGGCGGCGCGGCACTTCTCGACGATATGGGCGGAGTCATAGCCTTCGCTGGCGGCTTCGGCGGCCTGCCATGTGGGATAATCTCCCACCCAGACTTCGGAGTTCTGAGGCCCTAAGTCACCCTGCAACAAGGAACACCACGCCAGCTTGCATCGGTGCCGGAACCTCCGCCAGGCCGACTTGTGGCGGCTGGGAGACGACCCCGGGCGGGAAGTCAAATCAGCCATGGACAGGCACGCCAGCGGCGAGAACTTGGGTGAAATCCTTCGGTTTGTCGCTGATCCGGAAGAACCATCGGGGCGACTTGCTCCGACAGACGATCGGCCGGTGGATTGGTTTCAAGACTGTGCGCATGGTCTCGCGATAGCACCCTGAGTATCGTCCGCCCAGACCGAGGGAAGCAGGAAGAGGGCCCTCCCGGATTTTTAGCCCCCTGACGCACCTCGCCCTAGCCCGCCGAGGGCGCTTTCAGGACCGCAAGTCGGCGAGGATCTCGCGGGAGATGACGTCGGCGAAATGATCCTG
>JBILLR010000060.1:0-7632 GCA_044375965.1 Opitutales bacterium | reverse complement strand
CGATTACCTCGCGCTCGTCGGCGACGCCTCGGACAACATCCCCGGACTCAAGGGCGTCGGCCCGAAGACCGCGGTCAAGTGGCTGACGGAATACGGCGACCTGGAGGGCGTCCTCTCCGCGGCGGACGCCTTGCAGCCCGAACGTTTCCGCGAGCAGGTGAAGGCCGAGGCCGAACGCATCCGCGGCAATCTCCGGCTGGTCACCTTCCGGACTGATTTCCATTTCGATCCCGGTTCGCCGGTCGCGGAGGACGTCGCCGGCGTCGAAGCTTTCCTCGCGGAGATGGAGATGCATTCGACGCTGCGACGTTATCAGTCCAAGCGCGGCAAGGCCGCGGGGGAAGCCGATGCCGCACCGAAGGTCGCGCCCATGGCGAAGCCGGCGCCGGACGCGCAACAGGGGGAGCTTTTCTAGCCAAAGAAAAGGCCCGCCGGTAAGGGCGGGCCTGATCGGGAGGAGGGGAGCGCGGGGCTCAGTTCTTCTTCTCGGCCTTCTTCTCGAGCTTCGGCGCTTCGCCGGCGGCGGTGGCCGCCGCGGCCTGCTGCTGCTGGGCGTTGGCGATGAGACCTTGGACCTGGTTCACTTCCTCCTGGTTGAGCAGGATGACGAACTTCGATTCGAGGACTTCGACTTCGTAATTGTGGGTGATCGAGTAGCCGACGCTTTCGGCCATTTCCTTGTTACCCTTGTTCAGGAGTTCCAAGGTCTGGTCGAGCTGGGTCTGGATGCGGGCTTTTTCTTCCGGCTTCTCGGTGCGCTTCAGTAGGCCGGTGAGCTGGACCGCGGCGTCGCGGCGGGCCTGGAGGACCTTGGCGAACTGGTCGAACTGGATGACGAGGTCGAGGCCACGGATCTCAGCGGTCTGCAGGAGACGACGGTCGCCCCGGACGACGAGCTGCTCTTCCTTGAAGTTCTTGTCGGCCCTGGCCTTGGCGGCTTCTTCTTCCGAGACGACGGCGAAGAGACGCAGCGCGGTGTTGACGAAGGTCGCCTGGCGGTTGGCCACGGCGGAGACGCTGAAGCCCCAGACCTTGATGAAGACGGCGTCCTTCTCGTTGAAGTCTTTCACTTCGGCTTCGCCGACCTTGATGAGCGCGTCGCGCTCGACGGTGGTGAGGGCCGCCTGGATGCGCTGCTGGAGCTGCTGGATGCGGCCGAAGTGCTGGCCGAGGGTCTGGAGTTCCTGCTGGAACCGGGCGAGGGAGCCTTGGTTGGAGATGGTCAGGACGACGCGGGCCAGGTTCTGGCCGAGCGGGATCAGCTCGACCACGGGGCCCTTGGGGGCTTCGGCGGGAGCGGCGGCGGTTTCGGTGGCGGACATGTTAGGGTGGGGTGGGGGTTAGGGGTAAGGGATTACTTCTTGTCGGCAGCCGTCGGCGCCTTGGCTTCGATGGCTTTCTTTTCTTCCTCGGTGATCTGGACGGAAAGCTTGGCTTCGGAGGGCAGGGTGATGGCTTCGGCGTTGAATTCGAAGCCACGGGTCTTCTTGAACTCCTCGAGGCCCTGCGAGAGATCGTCCTGGATCTCCTTGATGGCCTTTTCGACCTTCTTCTTGTCCTCTTCCTTGGTCAGCTTGGGCTGAAGGTCGATCAGCTGCTTGAGCTGAGCCTTGGCATCGCTGATGCGCTTAAGCGAGACGCCGAACGTCTCCACTTCGGCCTGGCCGGTGACGGTGTCGCGGATCTGGAACTTCTTTTCTCCGTTGGAGATGATGGAGTCGGCCTTGAAATCTTTGGCCGCGGAAATCTTGGCGAACTCCTCGTTGGAGATCGGGGTGGCGATCACGGCCTTGGTGAAGACGAACTGGTAAGGGCGCTCGATGCTGAAGCCGTTATAGAGCTTGGTCATCGATTCGTTGTCTCCCTTGAGCTTGGCGGTCTTGGCCGCGATGTCATGACCGCGGGCTTCCTTTTCCGGGGTGGTGAGGGCGTTATCGAGGAAGATCTGGAGGCGCTTCAGTTCTTCGACCTGCTGGGCGAGCACCTGGATGTTCTTCTGGAAGTTGAGGCACTCGACGATGTTCTTGCCGACCCAGACTTCGGCGAAGTAGGCCTTGGGCTCCTCTTTGGCGCCACCAGAGAGCTTGACCTCCGGGGCCGGTGCGGCGGCCTTGGTGTCGGCCGGCTTGGCTTCCTGAGCATTCAGGGAGACGCAGAGAGCAGCCAGAAGGAGCGAGAACTTGTTCATGGGAGTGAGGAGGGAGGTTTGAACATAGGCAAAGCCTAGGCGTGGACTACCAAAAAATCGTCATATCCTCAATTTTTCGGGCGCAGTAGGGCCCGGTCTATGACCTTGGCCAGGTCGATCTTCTCCGCCTCTTTTTGGAGGACTTCATCCGCCAAGACCGCCCGCACCTTCGGGTGGTCGATGAAACCGCTTAAGTCGTTGCTATTCAACAGTTCACGAACTTTTTTATCTTCCCAGGCTTGATAGAGCGTAGGGTGGGCGGCCAAGGCCCGGATTTCGGGCTGGGCCATCAGGCGCCGGCGGGCCTCGGGGTCGGCCATGAGCCGGCGAGTCTGCCTGACGAGGGTCCGCTGTTCCTCAGGGATGGGCGACCAGTCCTTGAGCTCCCGGGTCACCGGTGTCGCGGCGAGTTCGTCGCGCAATTCGACCGTCCAATGTCGGGTCGGGGCTTCGGGTCGGGCGAGCAGGTCGTAGACCGAGGCCACCGAGGCCAAGATCCCGACCAAGAGCAGGAAATACAGGGCGCCCGTCCAGCAGCCGACCAACGCGCCGAGGACCGGACTTTCGGCTTCCTCCTGCCCCTCGGGCAGCCGGCCCATCCGCCAGAGCAAGGCATAGCAAAGCAGACCGCTCAGGCAGGCCAGGCCCACGACGCCGGTGACGCCGCGCAGCATCCACGGATAGGAGGTGCCTCGGAGCAGGGCGTGGCCGAGTTCGCCCCCGAAGCACCAGCCGCAGAGCTGTCCGACGGTCAGCGCGGCGGGGCCGGCGAGCTGCCGGAGCGGGCCGCGGCGGTAGCCTCGCCAGGCGCCTCGGACCATGAGCGCGGCCAAGATGGCGGCCGCGACCCAGAGCGTCGTCGAGAAGGCGGAAAGGTCGGTCGGCATCAGGATTCGCCGAGCACCTTGCGGATGGCGGGTTCGCGGGCCTCGATGCTTTCGGCGAGCTTGAACTGGACCAGCGCGCGACGCAGGTTGTGGCCGGGATAGCGGACCTTGAAGTAGACGTCGCCGGCGAGGTGGTCGGCCAGGAAGCGCAGCCCGAGCTCGAGCGGGATCAGGTGGATGCAGTCGTACAGGTGACGGTGGTCCGCCGGGCTCAGGAAATCCCGCGCATGGGCCTGATAACCCCTGTAAAACATGGCGAAAAGATCGAGGTCGAAGATCACCGAGCCCAGTTCCGGCGCGTCTTCGCCGGCCGGATTGCACACCGAGCGCGTGGCGTCGCCGATGTCATAATGCACCAGGCCCGGCTGCACGGTGTCGAGGTCCACGATGCAGGTGCCGCGGCCCGTGGCCTCGTCGATCATGATGTTGCCGACCTTGGGGTCGCCGTGCGTCGTGCGCAACGCGAGGTCGCCGCGGGCGCGCGCGGCTTCGAGCACCGCGCAACGGGCGCGCCGTGCTTCGACGAACCGGACGGCGCGCTTGGCTTCGACCGAGGCGTTGAGCCGTTCCTGGCCGCCGGGCGTGGCGAGCGCGGCGTCCATCTTCGCGAGGTAGCCCGGTGTGACGTGGAAGCCGGGCAGGGCGTAGCCAAGCTTCTCGGCCGGCAGGTCGCTGACCATGCGGTGGAAATGGCCGAGCACGATGCCCGCTTCATGGGCGTGCTCCGGATTGCGCACCTTCTCATCGGCCTGCGCGCTGGCGATCTGGGAGATCGCGCGCCAGAGGTCGCCGTCGGCGTCCGTCACCCAGTCCTCTCCGGACTTGGTCTGGATGATCTTCGGGAGCTGCCAGATCCGGTCCGCACCTTCGGCCTCGGCCTCGAGCTTGGCATGGCAATGGTCGGTGAGCACGCGCATGTTCTGCATGATCACCTCCGGCTGCGGGAAGACCGCCTTGCGGATGCGCTGCACGATGAAGCGTTGTTCCGAAAAAGTCGTCCGGAAGATCGCCAGGTAGGTGTCGTTGACGTTGCCCGAGCCGTAGGGCTCGACGGTCACGAGCCGTCCTTGGACGTCGAACTGGCGGGCGATCAAGGCGGCTCGCATGGGGCTGAAGCCACCTTTGCCGTATTTTTCGCGGCTGGCGAGGGCATTTCCCCTCTCGCCAAGGCTTGATTTCCGCCTCGGGCCGGCCATGTTCCTCCTTCCTCTGCGCCGCCACCTTAGCTCAGCTGGTAGAGCATCTCATTCGTAATGAGAATGTCGCCGGTTCAAATCCGGCAGGTGGCTCCAGCGCAGGGGGCATTTTCTTCCCGGCCGGTTTGCCTGCCAGGCCTTTCTCACCACCCTTCTCGTCATGAGCCGAGCCGAACATCCGCCCCGCAGCCGCGATCTCTCCCGCCGCTACGACCGGAACTTCCGGGCCGACGACGCTTACCGGGCGACGTTGCCGGACATGCAGAACAAGGACGCGTCCCTGATCCAAGGCGCCAACGTCCCGATCCAGCACGTCGGCATCTCCGGCTTCCACCTGCCGATGCTCGTGGCCACCCGCGACGGCAAGCCGCTCCCGCTCGAGTGCACGATCACGGGCTCGGTGTCCCTCGCGGCCGACCGCAAGGGCATCAACATGTCGCGCATCATGCGGACGTTCTACGAGTTCAAGGACCGCGTGCTCTCGCACGAGCTCCTTGAGGAAGTCCTCATCCGCTACAAGAAAGACCTCGATTGCAGCCGCGCCCGCATCCTCGTCGAGTTCCGCTACCCGATCCTCCAGAAGTCGCTCCGCTCCGGACTTGAAGGCTGGCAGTATTACCGCGCGGTGCTCGAAGGCACCATCGACGACCTCGACCGCCTCCGTCGCTACGTCCATTTCGACTTCGTCTACTCTTCCGCCTGCCCTTGCTCCGCCGAGCTCACCGAGCACGCCCGAGAAGAGCGCAGCGCCTACGGCATCCCGCACTCGCAGCGCTCCAAGGCCCGCGTCGTCGCCGAGGTCTCCCCGGGTCGCGCCCTCTTCGTCGAGGACATGAAGGACCTCTGCCTCAAGGGCCTCCAGACGGAGACCCAGGTGATGGTCAAGCGCGAGGACGAGCAGGCCTTCGCCGAGCTCAACGGCGCCTATTCCAAGTTCGTCGAAGACGCCGCCCGCGTGGTCTACGAGCAGTTCGACGGCGACGCCCGCGTCCGCGACTTCGTCATCGCGTGCTCGCACCTCGAGTCCCTGCATTCCCATGACGCCGTCTCGGTGATCAACAAGGGCATGCCCGGCGGGCTTTCGGCGGATTTCCACAACTTCAGAGACCTGGTCTGCTAGTCGGCTGACGGCTTGCCTGCTCGGGGTGGCCGTCTTACGGTCACTTTCACGAGGGGGTAGCTCAGTCGGATTAGAGCAGCAGCCTTCTAAGCTGCGGGTCGCGGGTTCGAGCCCCGCCCTCCTCACCACTTTACGCCGTCATGTCCGACCAGCCCTATCATCTCGCCGAGCGAGAGGTCGGCGTCCGCGTATTGACCGCCGCCGAGGTCGAAGCCGGGCTCGCCACGGGTCGGCTCTCGGCGACCACGCTTTCCTGGCGCGACGGCGAGGCCGCCTGGGTCGTCCTGGCGGCCCGTCCGGAGTTTGTCTCCGCGATCGGCGCCTTCCGCGCGCTCGCGCCTCCGCCGGCGCTCGCTTTCGAGGCGTCCACGAGGCCGTGGCCGGGTTGGGCGGCTTGGGCGCAGACGATGCGCGCGATCTGGGGCGCGCCTCGCAGCGTTTTCCGATCTCCGGCGGGAACCGCCTTCCGCGGGCGATCCGTCGCGTGGCTGCTCCTCTCCGCTTTTCTGGTGGCTCCGTTCCTCTACGCGCAGCTGGCTTACGCGGGCGGCGCGACGTCCGAAATCCTCCTCAGGTCGGCCTTGGATGATCCGGGGGTTCCGCCCGCCAGGCTGGACCTCGGACGCTTCGCCGCGTTCCTCGTGGGATTTCCTCTCGTCATGCCCGCCGCGGCCTTCGGCGGCGCATGCCTCATGCATGCGGTGCTCGTCATGTTCGGCGGAGGCAAGGCGGGCCTGCGCGTGACCTTCCGCCTCGTGGCCTATGTCGGCGGCGCGATGCTCATGCCGGCGATCGTCCCGTGCGGCGGGATGCTCACCCCCTTGCTGACGCTGGCTTACTTGTCGGTGGCCCTGCCGGCGGCGCATCGTGAACCCGCTTGGAAATCGACGCTGGCGCTGGTCGTGGCGGGCTGCGGCGCCGCCTGCCTGGCGGCGGCCTGCATGGCTTTGGCCGTCCGGCCTTTCTTCCGGCCGATGGGCTGAGCGGGGCTAGGCTTGCGAGGACGGGTGCCTCGCCTATCAAAAGGGACATGCAGATCCATGTCGCGCGTCAGCAAAAGCAGCTCGGGGTCTTCGCCCCCGAGGATATCCTCGCCGGCCTGACCTCGGGCCGCTTCCTCGCCTCCGACCTCGCCTGGCGCGAGGGCATGGCCGCGTGGACACCGCTCGGCGAATGGGCCGAGTTCCGAGGCGCGGGCGCCCCGCCGCCTTCGCCGGGCGCCCTCAGTCGCGAAGCGGGTCAGGCCGACCCTGCGGCCCATGCCATGCCTTCCTGGGAGCGTGGCGCCTCGCTGAGCAGCTTCGTCGCGACCATCAAGGAGGTGGCCCTCGACCCGGTGCGGACTTTCGCGAACCTGCGCGACGGTGGCTACGCCCGTCCGATCTCCTTCACCTACTGGTCGCTGCTGCCGGCCTGGATCTGCGGAAGCCTGCTTTACGGCGCGCTCTTCGGCTTAATCGCCACGATGGGTGCCGCGAATCTCCTTGGCGGCCAGGACCCATTCATGTCGTGGATCGAGGGTATCGGCCCGCTCGTGGCGGCCTTGGCGATCTCCGCCGGACTGGCCGTATTCTTCGTGCTGGTTCCGCTCTTCAATTTCGTCGGCGCCGCCTTCACCCACCTGCTCCTGCTGCCTTGGGGGCCGTCCGGCGGCTACGCGCAGACCTACCGCGCCAATGCTTACGCCTACGGCGCGTTCATGCCGTTCGCCTTCATCCCCTGCGTCAATTACGTCGTCATGCCTTGGCAATTGGTGGCGGCCATCATCGCCCACTCGCAGGTCCATCGGATTGCTTGGTGGAAGGTCACGATCTCGCTGGTGGTGATCCCTTGCCTCTGCGTCTGCGGCATCTACGCGCTCTTGTTCGCGGTCGTCGCCAAGAACTTCGCCGGCTGATTTCCCATGCATATCCACGTCGCCCGTAATTCCGTCCAGCTCGGGGTCTTCGCCCCCGAGGACATCATCGCCGGGCTTTCCTCCGGTCGTTTCCATGCTTCCGATCTCGCCTGGCGCGACGGCATGGAGGCATGGACGCCGCTCGGCGACTGGGTTGAGTTCCGTGGCTCCGGCGCGCCGGCGTCGCCGGGCGCCGCGGCGGCGACCCCTGCGACCTCGTCCGTTCCGTGGGAGCAGGGCAAGTCGCTCGGTTCGTTCTTCGCGACGCTTAAGATGGCGATCGTCAGCCCGTCGTCGCTCGCGTCCGGACGTTTCGCCTTCGGCGACTGGCTGGTCTTCTGCTA
>JBILLR010000059.1:0-7727 GCA_044375965.1 Opitutales bacterium | reverse complement strand
GCGGTCATACCACTGCTGTTCGACGCCTTGCGGCTCATAAGATTTGGGGATTTCGGCCATCGGAAAGGGGAATGATTAGGGGTTAAGTTGGGGATTGAAAAGAACGGACTAGGCGGGCATTAAGATATGCAAGCCAGGCCCCATGCAACGGGTGGCCGACGAATCCCGCCAGGTCCGGAAGGAAGCAACGGCAGTCAGTTCATCCGTGTGCCGTGGCAAGCCTGGCCCCTTGCTTTTCAATCGATGCCTTCCCTTCATTTGGGAGGGCGTCCTTCTTTGGCCGTAAAACACGAAAGGGTGCTATTCGCACCCTTTCGTTCGAAAGTCCCGGTTCCTTCAGAGCGAGTGGATGCTCGACTTGCTGACGGCCATCGCGGCTTCCTTGAAGGACTCGCTGACGGTCGGGTGGGCGAAGCAGGTGCGGGCCACGTCTTCGGCGCTGCCGCCGTATTCCATGTGCGCGCAGGCGGCGGCGATCATCTCAGACGCGCCCTTGGCGACCATCTGGACGCCGAGGAGCTTGTCGGTCTTCGCGCAGGCGATGACCTTCACGAAACCGGACGTGCAGTCGGAAGCGATCGCGCGGCCGTTGCCGGCGAGCTGGAACTTGCCGATCGCGACCTCGATGTTCTTCGCCTTGGCCTCGGCTTCCGAAAGTCCCACGCAGGCGACTTCGGGGTCGGTGTAGATGACGCCGGGGATGACGCCGTAGTTCACGTGACCGTGCTTGCCGGCGAGGTTCTCGGCGACCGCGACGCCTTCTTCCTCGGCCTTGTGCGCGAGCATCGGGCCGGTGACGACGTCGCCGATGGCGTAGACTCCGGGGAGGTTGGTCTGGTAATGGGCGTCGATGACGATGCGGCCGCGCTCATCAAGCTTCAGGCCGGCTTCCTGGGCGCCAAGGCCGGTCGTGTTGGCCTTGCGGCCTACGGCGACGAGGATCTTGTCGGCCGGGAACTCGAGGGGCTTGCCGTCGCGTTCGGCGGTGAGGGCCGAGCCGCCCGCGGTCTTCTTGACGCCGGTGACCTTGGCGCCGAGTTCGAACTTCAGGCCCTGCTTCTCGAAGGCGTTCTGCGCGGCCTTGGCGACGTCGGCGTCGTAGGCGGGACCGCCGATGCCCGGGAGCATCTCGACGACGGTGACCTGGGAGCCGAGGCGGGCCCAGACGGAACCGAGTTCGAGGCCGATGGCGCCGGCGCCGACGACGACCATCTTCTCGGGCACCGCTTTCAGCGAGATCCCGTGGTCGGAGGAGATGACGGTCTCGCCGTCGAACTTCATGAACGGCAGTTCGACCGGCACGGAGCCGGTGGCGATGAGGATGTTCTTGGTCTCGAGGGTGCGGTCGCCCGCGGTGGAGCGGACGAGCACCTGGCCGGACTTCACGAGGCGGCCGAGGCCGCGGACGACTTCGACGTTACGCTTCTTGAGCAGGGCGCCGACGCCCATGTTGAGCTGGGCGACGACCTTATCCTTGTTGGCGAGCATCGCGGAGACGTCGAAGGTGAGCTTCTCGGCGCCGACGAGGCCGTGCTTCTTGCCGTGCACGGCATGCTGGTAGACTTCGGTGGAGTGGAGCAGGGCCTTGGAAGGGATGCAGCCGACGTTGAGGCAGGTGCCGCCGAGCGAGTTGTCCTTCTCCACGAGGGCCACCTTGAGGCCGAGCTGACCGGCTTTGATGGCGGCGACATAGCCACCGGGGCCGGAGCCGATTACGACGAGATCGAATTGAGACATTGCGGTAGGAATTGAGGAAGGGTTCAGACGCCGAACAGCAGGCGCTGAGGGTCTTCGATGTATTGGCGCACCTTGACGAGGAACGTCACGGCTTCCTTGCCGTCGATGAGGCGGTGATCGTAGGAGAGGGCGAGATACATGATCGGACGGATCACGACCTGGCCGTTCTCGGCGACCGGACGTTCGACGATGTTGTGGAGGCCCATGATGGCGGCCTGCGGGTGGTTGAGGATCGGCGTCGAGAGCATCGAGCCGTAGATGCCGCCGTTGGAGATGGTGAAGACGCCGCCCTGGAGTTCCGGCAGCTGGATCTTGCCGTCGCGGGCGCGCTTGCCGAAGTCGCCGATGGCCTTCTCGATGCCGGCGAAGTTCAGCTGGTCGCAGTCGCGGACGACGGGAACCATGAGGCCCTTGTCGGTGCCGACGGCCACGCCGATGTCGAAGAAGTGGTTCTCGATGATGTCCTCGCCTTCGAGCTGCGCATTGATCGCCGGGACTTCCTTCATCGCCTGCACGGCGGCCTTCACGAAGAAGGACATGAAGCCGAGTTTGACCCCGTATTTCTTGAGGAATTCTTCGCCGTGACGTTTGCGGAGCTCCATGACCGGGGCCATGTTGACCTCGTTGAAGGTCGTCAGCATCGCGGTCTCGGACTTCGCCTGCACGAGGCGTTCGGCGATCTTGCGACGCAGCGGGGACATGCGCTTGCGCGAGGTGCGGCCGTCGCGCGAAGGGATGACGACCGGAGCGGTCGGGGAGGAGGGAGCGGCGGCGGGCGCGGCGGCCGGAGCGGCGGCATGAATCGGAGCCTGGCCCGAAAGCGCGGCGAGCATGTCGCCCTTGGTGACGCGGCCGGCCTTGCCGGTGCCTTCGATGCCGGCGGGATCGAGGCCGGTTTCTTCGGAGATGCGACGGACGGCGGGAGAGATTTCGGCGGCGGCGCCGGACTTGGCCGCGACCGGCGCGGTCTTGGTCGCAGCTGGCGCGGAGGGCGCGGCGGCCGGGGCAGGAGCAGCCTTGGGAGCAGGACCCGGGGCGGGGGGAGCGGAAGGAGCGTTGCCGGCGGCGCCGGCTTCGATCGAAGCGACGACCTGGCCGACGACGACGTCGGTGCCGGCGTTCACGGCGATGGTGATTTTTCCGTCGACCTCGGCGGTGCCTTCGGAGGTGACCTTGTCGGTCTCGTAAGAGAAGAGCGGCTGACCCTTGCGGACGGCGTCACCGGACTTGACCAACCAGGCGGCCAGCAGGCCCCCGGTGATGGATTCGCCCATGGGAGGGATTTTGACTTCGACGGCCATGAAAGTTGGGAGGCTTTCAAATTGGAACCCAAACCGAGGCCTTTCAACGGGGAAATAGCCGCTTAAACGACCTTAGGAGGTCGTTTAAGGGGTAGTAGGAAGGGTAGTCAGGCCGACAAAATCGGCTACTGACCCGTATTAGACGCTAAAGGCCTGCCGGATGACGTCGGCCTGCTCGATCTTGTGTACCGAGAGGGAGCCCACGGCCGGAGAGGCGGCGGCATCGCGTCCGGCGTAAGCGGGGCGCAGGCCGAGGGTCTCTTCGATGAGCGGGGCGATGAAGGACCAGCCGCCCATGTTCTTGGGTTCGTCCTGGACCCAGACCACCTTCTTGGGTGACCCGAGGTCGGCGTGAAGCTTGGCGAGGGTGGCGGCGTCGAAGGGGTAGAACTGTTCGACCCGGACGATGCTGGTCGTGGCGTCCTTGCGGACCGCGCGTTCGGCGTCGAGTTCGTAGAACACCTTGCCGGAGCAGAGCAGCAGGCGCTCGGTCTTGGCGGCCGGCGTGGCGTCGGGCAGGATGGCGTGGAAGCGGCCGCCCGATAATTCGGCGAGCGTGCTGACGCAGGACTTGTGACGGAGCAGGCTCTTCGGGGTCATCACGACCAGCGGCTTGCGGAGATCGGACTTCACCTGCCGGCGGAGCGCATGGAAGAGCTGGGCCGGCGTCGAGGGCTGCGCGACCTGTAGGTTGTTCTCGGCGCAGAGCTGCAGGAAGCGCTCGAGGCGGGCGGAGGAGTGTTCCGGTCCCTGGCCTTCGTAACCGTGCGGAAGAAGCATGACGAGGCCGCTGGTCTGTCCCCACTTCGACTCAGCCGAGGCGATGAACTGGTCGATCATGATCTGGGCGCCGTTGGCGAAGTCGCCGAACTGGGCTTCCCAGATGACCAATGAATCCGGGGCTTCGAGCGAGTAGCCGTAATCGAAGCCGAGGACGGCGTATTCCGAGAGGGAGGAGTTGACGAGTTCGATTTCGGCGCCGGCGATCGAGCCGAGCGGGCAGTATTCGGCGTCGTTGGAAGGGTCGTGGAGCACCGCGTGACGGTGGGAGAAGGTGCCGCGCTCGCAGTCCTGGCCGGAGATGCGCACGGGGTAGCCTTCGGCGAGCAAGGAGGCGAAGGCGAGCCCCTCGCCGAGGCTCCAGTCGATGTTGACGCCGGACTTGTAGGCTTCGGCCTTGGCGTCCAGGAGACGCTTGATCTTCGGGTTGGGCGCAAAGTCAGGCGGAGTCTGCCAGAGGACCGTCGCGACCTTGTCGAGCAGCTCGCGCGGAGCCGAGGTGTCGACGGAGTGTTCGTAGGCCGAGCGGAAAGGACGGACGCCGACGGGCTTGGCCTTGCGTTCTTCGACCTCGGCGGCGATCGACGCCTGGGCGCGTTCCTGCGCGGCGTTGAGCAGCACGTCGAACTCGGTGCGCAGGGCGATGAGTTCGCCGTCCGGAGCCGACTTGGACTCGGTCAGGCGGGAGGCGTAGAGCTCGGCGACGCTCGGGTGAGCGGCGATTTCCTTGTAAAGCACGGGCTGGGTGAACGCCGGTTCGTCGGTCTCGTTGTGGCCGTAGCGTCGGTAGCACACGATATCGAGCACGGCGTCGGCGCCGAACTTCTGGCGGTATTCGAGGGCGATCTCCGCGGCGAGCACGACGGCGTCGGGATCGTCGCCGTTGGCGTGGAAGATCGGCGACTCGGTGAACTTGGCGATCTCGGTGCAATGACGTCCGGTGCGGGCTTCGTCCGGGTTGGTGGTGAAGCCGACCTGATTATTCGAGACGATGTGCAACGTGCCGCCGACCTGGTAGCCTTTGAGGCCGGCGAGGTTGAGGGTCTCCATCACCACGCCTTGGCCGGCGAAGGCGGCGTCTCCGTGCAGCAGGATGGGCAGGACCTTGGAGCGGTCGGCGCCGCCCTGGAGGTCGACGAGCGCGCGGGCGCGGCCGAGGACCACGGGATTGACGGCTTCGAGGTGGCTGGGGTTGAAGGCCAGCGTCACGCCGATCTCCTTGCCGTCGACCACGCGGGCGCCGGCGTAGCCGAGGTGATACTTCACGTCGCCGTCACCGTGCGTGGTGTCGGGGATATGGTTTTCGGAGAAGCCGGCGAAGAGGGCCTCGGGCTTCTTGCCGCAGACGTTGACGAGGACGTTGAGGCGGCCGCGGTGGGCCATGCCGATGACGAGGTCGGCGACGCCGGCGGACGGCGCGCGATGGATGAGCTGGTCCATGACGGCCAACATGACTTCGCCGCCTTCGACGGAGAAGCGCTTGGCGCCCACGAAGGTCTTGTGGAGGAAGCGTTCGAACTGTTCGGCTTGGACGATGGAGCGCAGGAAGCGACGGCGGGCGGCGGCGTCATAGGACGGACGAAGGCCGCAGCTTTCGACGCGTTCTTGAAGCCAGCGGCGACGTTCGCCGTCCTGGATATGGGTGAATTCGACCCCGATCGGACCGCAGTAAGTGGACTTAAGCTTGGCGAGGATTTCACCCAGCGGAAGCATCTGGCCGCCGAGGAAATCTCCCGTGTGGAAGACGCGGTCTGCGGGCAGGGAATCCAGCCCCAGGGCCTTGTCCGTGAGCTCGAAGTGGGGGAAGGGTTCCTCGAGAGGGTTGATGCGGGCCTGAAGGTGTCCGATCATCCGATAGGCCTGGATGGCGGCGAGGACCTTCCACTGGGCGGCGGCATCGACGGAACCGCCGGCGGGTGCGCCTTTGCCCGGCTTAGGCGGCAGGCTGAGGCCTAATTCGAATCCCTCGAAGAACGCACGCCAGTCTCCGTCGACCGAGGAGGGGTCCTTGGACCACTGCTCGTGATAAGATGCGATGAGGTCTGCGTTCCACCGGCTGCCGACGCTGAGATGTTTCATTTGGGAACTGTAAAAGGGAAGTAAAAGTAAACCAGCGACCCGAGCATAAACAAGCCCAGACCCTGCTCAAATTTGTCACTTATTGGGGGTTGTAAGCCTATATGCGTCAGGGTCTAATCAGGCACCGTCGATGTCTTCCCCGCGTCCGGCTAATCGCTCCTACTCCACGGAAGCCTTGGAGCGGTGGTTCGCGTCCATGCCTGAAGACTGGGAGGACGCTTTCAAGCCCGCCGACCTCACGGAAGGTCGGCGGCTCTACACCGAAGGATTGGTCAGACAGATCGAACTCAAGCCCGAGAACGCCGAAGCCGTGACCCGGACCGAAGAGCAGACCGTGCGGGCCGTCATCGAAATCGTCGACGGCAAGCTCGAATGGCGGACATCCTTGCCGGAGGAGGAGAACGGTGCCCCCTTCGCCGTGGCGTCCCTCTACGAGGTCGAAGAGCTGCTCGCCGATGAGCTTCCGGCGATCGACGAATCCGCCATGGCGGCCGCTCCTGAGTCGCCCAAGGAGCCCGAGCGCAAGGATGCCAACGCCCGCGCTTCGCTCAAGCTGCAGGTCAGTTTCGGACTCACTTCCGACGGGCTCAAGATCTCCGCCGCCTGGACCGGACGCGGAGGACACGCGTGGAATTGCTTCGGCCCGGGCGCCGTGCCGGGCGACGAACTTTCCGACGATCAGCGGCAGGCCTTGTTCCGCTTCAACACCGTGGCGCATCGCGCGGGCTTCGCCTACGGCAAGGCCACCGGAGCGTGGGCCATCGATAACATCGGGCGGATCGAACGATTCGTCCGCGAAGACCTGACGGAGTGGCGCAAGCGTTTCAAGTTGGTCGGCGAAGACGCCCTCAACATCTTCCGCAACGAACAGCTGCAGGTCGCCGTCGACGCGGAGGCCGAATCGGCGACGGACGGCAAGAACTTCAAGCTGAACTGGCGCCTCAAGGCCGGCGGACATCGCCTGCTCGCCGAAGAGCAGAAACTGCTGCTCAAGGCCGGCGGCCGGCCGGTCATCCTGCCGGGCAAGGGCGTCGTCGCCTACAACGCGGCCGTGGCCGATTTCTCCGAGGACTGGCGCGCGAAGGACGGCGAGGTCCCGCGTTATCTGCTGCTCTCGCTGTTCGACCATGCCGCCGTGGGCGCCCTCAAGCTCAACGACGACCTCAAGGCCTGGAAGGACAAGCTGCTCCACGAGCCCACGCCGCCCGACAACCTCCCGCCGCACCTGCGTCCGTATCAGGCCAAGGGCGTCGCCTGGCTCGGACGTCTTTGCGAACTCGGCGCGCATCCGTTGCTCGCCGACGAGATGGGCTTGGGCAAGACCGTCCAGGTCCTTGCATTGCTGGCGTCACGTCCCGTCGGCGAGCGCTCCCTCATCGTCTGCCCGGCGAGCGTCATCCCGGTCTGGCTCGGCGAAATCAAGCGATTCCATCCCGAGCTCAGCGCCGGCACGGCCGTGCTGACCGCCGAAGACGATTTCGTCAAGAACCCCGGCGCCCGCCTTTGGATCTCGAGCTACACTCAGCTGAGGCGCCATGCCGACCTGCTGCCGAAGACCCGCTTCGGCTACGCGGTGCTCGACGAAGCCCAGGCCATCAAGAATCCCGAGTCCAAGACCACCCAGACGTGCGTCTCGCTCCAGGCCGATCATCGTATCGCGATCACCGGCACCCCGCTGGAGAACCGACCGACCGACCTTTGGACGATCTTCCGCTTCCTGATGCCGGGGCTGCTCGGCAAGCGCGCCGGTTTCGAACGGATGATGCTCCGCGACGCCTCCGTCGCGCTCGGCAAGGTCCGCCGACAGGTCTCGCCCTTCATCCTCCGCCG
>JBILLR010000111.1:0-7755 GCA_044375965.1 Opitutales bacterium | reverse complement strand
GTGCGGATGACGAGGGGGAGGCGGCGCTGGGCTTCGAGGGTCTCGCGGCCGTCGACCGAGAGGCCGAGTAGACCGCTGTCCTCGCTGCGGATCTCGAGTTCGGTCTCGCCGTCGAAGATCACCGAGCGGTTGGAGAGCGTGTGCGCGCAGATCGGCGTCAGGACGAGCACCGACGCGGCCGGGTCGACGAGCGGTCCGCCGGCGGCGAGGTTGTAGGCCGAGGTGCCCGTCGGGGAGGCGATGATGAGCCCGTCGGCGCGGTATTCGTTCACCCGGGCGCCGTCGGCGAGCACGGAGAAACGGCCCATGCGGAAGACGTCGCGGGTCTTGATGACGAGGTCGTTGAGCGCCAGGGCGAAGCTGCCGTCCGCGAAGCGGATCTCGAGGAGGGCACGCTTCTCGACGCGGAAGTCTCCGGAGAGGATGGACTGGAGCGACGCGCCGACGTCTTCGCTCGGGTAAGCCGCGAGGAAGCCGAGCTTACCGCGGTTGATGCCGAAGAGGGGTACGCCTTCGAGGGCGGCGGCCTCGGCCACGCCGAGGAAGGTGCCGTCGCCGCCGACCACGCCGCAGGCGTCGGCCCCCTTGAGGCTCGCGCGGCTGATCGGCCAGCCCTCGGTGAGGCTCAGCGTCACGCCGGCTTTCTGGGCGGCTTCCTGGACCGCGCGCACGATGTCATCCACACCGGGCTTGGTGCGGTTGACGACGAGCGTGAGACGGCGGATGGCCATGAATGACGACTAGCCGTCCGCCGGGGAAGGGCAAGGACAAGCCGGGGCGTCCGCTGGCGAAAGCCCTTATTTCGTGGTCTTTTCGGGCTTCGGCGTGACGTAAGCCAGCCGGTAGGCGAGGCTGACCTCGAAACGCTTGCCGCCAAGGGCGACGACGTTGACCGGGCCGGAGAGGCTGGTGAGCTCGAGCGTCCACAGGCCTTCGGGCAGGTGCGCCTTGGCTTCCTCAAAGTCCGCCTTGATCTGCTTGAGCAGTTCGTTGCGGTAGTCCTGCGGATTGGTGAGCACGTACTCCGGATGGCCGACGACCTGTTTCTCGTCGTCGCTCTTCGCCTTCACCAGGCCCTCGGCCTTGGTGCGCAGGGTCTCGAGTCCCTTCAGGCCTTTGTCGGCTTCGGTGTGGAGTTCCCAGCGGGCGGTGGCGACGTAAGTCACCTCGCCCTGGTCGGCCTCGTCGTCGCCGAAGAGCTTGCTGCCACCCGCGGGACGCGAGGCGTAGGACTTACCCTCGGCCCGGGCGAAGTCGGCGGAGATTTCGCGGAGCTCCCAGCCCGGCTGATCGGCGAAGCGCTTTTCGAGTTCCTTGCGGATCGCCTCGACGCGTGCGTCGACCGCGGCGCGGTCCTTGCCTTTGATCGTGACGGAGACCGGTAGCACCAGGTGATCGGCGTCGACCTGCAGGCGGACGTGCTGCTTCGGCTGGGCCGAGTGGTTGCTCTGCGCGGAGAGGGTCAGCGGGAGAAGGAGGAGGGCGGCGAGGAGGCGCATGAGTCGGGGAGATGCGATGAAGGATGGAGGATGGGAGATGAATGATAAAGGATGGATAGGGGGAGGAGTGGGGGGTAGGAATGATGACGGAGGGCAGAATAGAGGGCTGAATGGAGGGCTGAATTGATGACAGATGACTGAATCGATGACAGATGACGGAGGGCAGATTTCCCGACAGCCGAACCTGAACCTGATTACCCGTACCTGGCTCCCGACAGCCGAGACCAGAGACCTGAAAATAGGCACCCCAGCCAATCATCCGGTTTCCGGTCACCCCTTGAGTTCAGGTATTCCCAGCCGCCACCCGCCAACCGCCAATACCTTCCCTGGGCCAGGATCGCCTGCCCCTACCCCTATCCCAACCCCTACCCCTAATCTGTCTTAGGCAACGCTGGCCAAAGCCTCGGCGACCTTGGAGACATCGGTGCCGCCGCCCATCGCGGCGTCGGGCTTGCCGCCACCCTTGCCGCCCAGCTTGCCACAGGCGTCGGTGACGATCTTGCCGGCGGCCTTGCCGGCCTTGACGGCGTCCGCACCGCAGTTGGCCACGAGGGAGACCTTGTCGCCGAAGACGGCGGCGAGGACGACGACGGCCGAAGGACCGACCTTGCCGGCCACCTTGGCGCCGAGGTCACGGAGATCGTTGGGCGTCTCGGCGCTGACCTGGGACACGACATACTTGAGGCCCGCGCGGTCGCTGGCCTTGGCGGCGAGGGAGTCGGCGAGCTGCGAGGATTCCTTGTCGCGGTAGACCTTGAGCTTCTTCTCGAGCGCGGCGGACTGTTCCATGATCTGCTCGAGGCGCTTGGCGAGGTCGGCGACGGGCGTGTTGGTCGAAGCGGCGAGCGACTTCAGCAGCTCGGCTTCGGACTTGGCGCGTTCGTAAGAGGCGAGACCGGCGACGGCTTCGATGCGGCGGACGCCCGCGGCGATGGCGTTCTCGCCGACGATGCGGAAGAGACCGATCTCGCCGGTGTGGCGGACGTGCGTGCCCGCGCAGAGTTCCATCGACCAGCCGTTGAGCGAGGCGGCCTTGCCGCCGACCTGCACGACGCGGACGGAGTCGCCGTACTTGTCGCCGAAGAACTGCATGATGTCGGGGCGGCCCTTGACGGAGGCGTAGGGCACTTCGCTCCACGTCACGGCGTCGTTGGCGAGGATGCGCTCGTTGACGAGCTTCTCGATGTCGGCCAGCTGGCCCGGCGTGAGCGCCGCGCCGTTGAAGTCAAAGGTCAGCTTCGTCGGGTCGACCGCGGAGCCCTTCTGGGAGGCTTCCTTGGAGACGACCTCATGGAGCGCCCAGTGCAGGATGTGCGTCACCGTGTGGTGGCGCTGGATGGCGTCGCGGCGGGCCTGGTCGACGGCGATCTCGATGGTCGCGCCGGCTTCCGGGGCGTCGTCGCCGTCAAGGAAATGGAGCCAGGTCTGGCCGGACTTCTGGGTGTCGGTGACGCGCCACTGGCGGCCGCCGAGGGTGATGAGCGCGGAGTCGCCGACCTGGCCGCCCATCTCGGCGTAGCAGGGGGATTTGTCGAGGATGACGGCGGCGCGGTCCTTGATCTTGGCGACCTGGGCGACCTTGGCCTGCGTGGCGAGGGCGTCGTAGCCGACGAAGGCCGTCGGGTGGTCGGAGCCGATGTCGGAGAGGGTGATGATCTCCTTCTTCTGCGCGGCGCGGGCGCGGTTGCGCTGCTCTTCCATCAGCTTCTCGAAGCCGGCGCCGTCGACGGTCAGGCCGCGTTCGCGGGCCATCAGCTGGGTGAGGTCGAGCGGGAAGCCCTGCTCGTCGTAGAGGCGGAAGGCGATGGCTCCGGAGATGACGCCGCCGGCCTTGAGCTTGCCGGCCTCGTCTTCGAAGAGGGCGATGCCCTTGTCGAGCGTGCGGTTGAAGGATTCTTCCTCGATGCGGATCACGTCGGCCACGACGGCGCGGCGGGTGCGGATCTCGGGGAAGACGTCGCCCATCGTGTCGGCGAGCACGCCCACGAGCTGGTGGAAGAAGCCGTTCTTCAGGCCGAGCGTGCGGCCGTAGCGGACGGCGCGGCGCAGGATGCGGCGGAGGACGTAATTGCGGTCGGAGTTGCCGGGCTGGATGCCGTCGGCGATCGCGAACGAGAGGGTGCGGATGTGGTCGGCGATGACGCGGAAGGCCACGTCGTCCTTCTCCTGTTGCGTGTCGCCGATCGAACCGGCGGCGGGCAGGGTGGAGCCGTACTTCTTGCCGGAAAGTTCCTCGAGGCGGCGGAAGAGCGGCGTGAACACGTCGCTCTCGTAGTTGGAGATCACGCCGGAGAAGTCCTTGAAGTTCTTCGTGCACTGCATGATGCCGCTGACGCGTTCGAAGCCCATGCCCGTGTCGACGTGGCGGGCCGGGAGCGGGCTGAAGGTGCCGTCGGGGTTGGCGTTGAACTGGATGAAGACCAGGTTCCAGATCTCCATGCAGCGGGCGTCGCTGCCGTTGACGAGCGTGCCCTTGGTGTCGCCTTCCGGGGTGAGGTCGACGTGGAGTTCGGTGCAAGGACCGCAGGGGCCGGTCTCGCCCATCATCCAGAAGTTGTCCTTCTTGTTGCCGTTGACGATGTGGATGGCCGGATCGAGGCCGGCGGCGCGGAACTTCTCGGCCCAGACGTCCCAGGCTTCCTGGTCGAACTCCGAGGGGTCGCCCTTGGACTTGTCCGGCTTGTAGACCGTGGCGTACAGGCGGTGCTTGGGGAACTTCCAGACCTCGGTGATGAGCTCCCAGGCGAAGTCGATGGCCTCGCGCTTGAAGTAGTCGCCGAAGGACCAGTTGCCCAGCATCTCGAAGAAGGTGTGGTGGTAGGTGTCGAGGCCGACGTCCTCGAGGTCGTTGTGCTTGCCGCCGGCGCGGATGCACTTCTGGGTGTCGGCGGCGCGGCCGGGCGTATACGGGCACTTCGTCTGGCCGAGGAAGATCGGGACGAACTGGTTCATCCCGGCGTTGGTGAACAGCAGGTTGGGGGAGTCCGGCATCAGGCTCGACGACTGCACGATCGAGTGCTGCTTCGATTTGAAGAAATCGAGGAAGGATTGGCGGACTTGGGCGGAGGTCATGGGACGATAAAGGGACGGGAGTAAGAGGTCTTTTTAAGCCCCAGAAAGGGGAAAAGGGAAGGGAAATGAAAGGACGAAGCGGTTGGCGGTAAGCGGGTGGCGGTTGGAAGATTCACGCCACTCAAAGGGAGACCGGAAACCGGATGATTAGCTGGGGTCCAAGGTAGGGCTGACCACCCTTGGTCAGCCGCGGTTGAGCGAGGGCGCTCAACCCTACCCAAGGCAAGCTAGGTCAGCACGCAGTGCTGACCCTACCCTGAGGCATTCACTCTCCCGCCGCCGTCAATTCGCGGTGGAGTTGGAACAGGGCGTGGAAGCTGTCGGCGTAGAAGGCGGCAAGACGTTCGATGAGCTTGCTGTCGTGCCAGGAGACCACGTTGGCCTTGAAGGTCAGGCGCGCCTCGCCGAGGCCCTCCGGCTTGCGGGCGGAGAGTTCCTGGGAGAAGTGTAGCGTGGACGGCAGCTTCTTGGCGTAGCGCTTCTGGTCGGAGAGGAACGCGGCGATCGCGCCGAGCTGCGACTGACCGTCGAGGGTCAGGTGCACCGTGGCCTCGCCGGGCACGTCGCCTTCGCGCGGCTGATAGAAGGCCCGGACGAGCGCGGACGAGCCTTTGAGCGTCACGCGGGCGTTGAAGTCATCGCGGGCGGTCAGGCGGTAGGTCGCGTCGTGCGCCTTGAGGTGTTCGGCGACGGCCTTCCAGAGGGCGGGTCTCATGTCCCTCAATCTTGGCGAAGTCGGGCCGGAGGCAAGCGGACCGAGCGTCATGACCCGTCGAGTTATTGACAGGCGACAAAAAGGGCGTGCCGGTCGGCACGCCCTTGAAGGTAAGCCTGACGGGGAGGCTTACTTCTTTTTCTTCGCTGGCTCGGCCTTGGCGCGCGCGCCGAGCGGGTGTTCTTTGAGGACTTCCTCCACCGTGTACATGTCGTTGTTCTTGCCCTTGATCGAGTCGCGGACCTTCTTGACCTGGGCCGGCTTGACGACCGGGAGGTTGTTGCCGAAGGACTGGCGGACGTAGGTGATCACGGCGGCGACTTCCTCGTCGTTGAGGAGCTGGCCGAGACCGGTCATCACCGGCTGGCCCGTGGTCATGTCGCCGTAGGTCTTTCCGTCGATGGTCTGAGGGCCGTAGAGGCCGTTGAGGACGATCTTGATCACTCGGTCGGGGTCGCCTTCGAGCCAGCCGTTGGACGGATAGCCGGGCGTGCGACTCAAGGGCGGGTAGGCTCCACGGACGGCCTTGCCGGGTTCCTTGGGCATCTCGGCGCCGCGTCCGTCGGCTTGGTGGCAGGTCGCGCAGTGGGCTTCGCGGAAGTAGACTTCCTTGCCCTTGTCGTAGAGCTTCTTGTCTTCCTTGGAGAGCTTCTTGTCGGTCGGGCCATAGGAAGTCTCCTTCTGGTCGGCGTAATCGCGAAGGTTCACCTTGCCCTTGCCCTCGGGGAGGGACTCGAGCTGCTTCATCGTCTGGCGGAGGCAGTAGGCGATGTAGTAGTCCTTGGCGCCCTTGAGGCTGGCGGCGGCGGCGATGGCGCGCTCGGTGTCTTTGCCGCGGAAGAAGCTGAGGCCGCGGACGCCTTCCAGCTGGACGCGCAGGTGGGCGTCCTTGACGGCGGCTTCCATGATTTCGAGGGCGTTCGGGAGGCGGTCGCGCTGGTAGATGGCGACGCGGACGGCCTGGGCGCGGGCGCGAGGCTCCGGCGACTTGAGGAGGAGACCGAGGAGCTCGGGGTTGACGACGTTGTGCCACTGGTGGACCCAGAGGGCTTCCAGCAGGTGGTGGGCGTCCTCGGCCTTGTTCGGATCGAACTGCTTGGCCCACTTCTGGGTCGCGGCGATCACCTTGGTCGTGTCGTGCTTGTGCAGTTCGATCTTGGCGCGCTGGCGGACGTTGTCTTCGTGTTCGGTGAGGAGCGCGAGGAGGTTCTCCACGGACTCACCGTCGATCTTCTTCGGCGTGAGCAGCGGGCGGCTCGGGTAGGTCAGGCGGTAGAGGCGGCCGTGCTGGTGGTCGCGGTTCGGGTCACGCAGGTGGTGCTGCAGGTGGCCGATGAGCATCTGCGACCAGTCCATGACGTAGAGCGAGCCATCGGGGGCGACGGCGACGCCGGAGGGGCGGAAGTTGCCGGCCTTCTCCTTGTCGGTCTCGAGCAGGTTGGGGAGGATGGTCTCGCCCTTGATGCCGGCGCCTTCCTCGGTGATCTTCGCGCGGAAGATGCCCTGGATGGTGATCACGTTCGTGTTCAGGAACACGCCCTGCCAGTCGTCGGGGAAGTGGCGGCTGCTGAGGATGGCGGTGCCGGGGCAGGGGCGCGAAGGGCGTTCCCAGAACTGCTGGAACTTGGGGTGGGCTCCTTCGCCGAGGTGGCTGGAGAAGCCGGGGCCGAAGTAGTTGGCGTTGCCGGTGGCGTCGGTGATGATGTCGTTGCCCCAGTAGTCGAAGACGCGGCCGTGCGGGTTGGCGAAGCCGTAGGGCACGTGGCGGGTCAGCTTGTTGGTCTGGGGTTCGAAGCGGTAGATGGCGCCGTTGGTGTTGCGGAGCACGCCGTTGAAGGTCTCGACCTGGGTGCGGTGGAACACGCCGTCGGAGAGGTACATCGCGCCTCCCGGTTCATAGCAGATCGAGTTCGTCTCGTGGTGCGAGTCGGCGGCGTCCATGCCGGTGAGCAGGCGTTCCTTCCAGTCGGCCTTGCCGTCGCCGTCGGTGTCGCGGACGTACCAGATGTCGGGGGACTGGATGAGGATCACGCCGTCCTTATAGAATTGGAAGCCGGTCGGGCAGTTCAGGCCGTCAAGGAAGGTCGTGGACTTGAGGACCTTGCCGGTCTTCGGGTCGAGATCCAGGACGATGAGCTTGTCGAACACCTTGGTCGTCGGCGAGGTCTCGGGGTAGGACGGCCAGCAGGCGATCCAGAGGCGGCCCTTGGTGTCGAAGTTCATCTGCACCGGGTTGATGAGCTCGGGGATGGTGGTCTCGTCGGCGACGAACTCGACCTTCACGCCCTCGGGCGTGGAGAGGTGCTTGAGCTGCTCTTCGCCGCTGAGGTAGGGGACAGGCTCCTTGCGGTTCGGGGGGACGGGGATCTCGGCCTTGAGGTTGTCGTGCTTCACCTCGACCGGCTTGCCTTGGGCGGCGGCCCAGATGCCCTTGTCATGGTTGGCGGTCTTGAGGTCGCGGTTGGCGAG
>JBILLR010000005.1:0-23856 GCA_044375965.1 Opitutales bacterium | reverse complement strand
TCGAGTGCTTCGAAGCCGACCTCGACCTCGCCGTGGCCATCACGGAAGGCATCCCGGTCCGTGACATGGTCCGCGCCAAGCGCGCCATGGCCGGTCGTCGCACCCGCCTCATCGGACCGAACTGCCCCGGCCTCGTGACCCCCGGACGCGGCGACAAGTCCTCCGGCGGCTGCCGCATCGGCATCGCCCCGGGCTACATCCACCGCCGCGGCAACGTCGGCGTGGTCTCCCGCTCCGGCACCCTGACCTACGAGGCCGTCTGGCAGCTCACCTGCCGCGGCAAGGGCCAGTCGACCTGCGTCGGCATCGGCGGGGACCCCGTCAACGGCACCTCGCACCTCGACGTCATCAAGCTCTTCAACGAAGACCCGGAGACCGAGGCCATCATCATGATCGGCGAAATCGGCGGTAACGCCGAAGTCGAAGCCGCCCGCTGGATCAAGCAGCACTGCAAGAAGCCCGTCGCGGGCTTCATCGCCGGCGCCACCGCTCCGGCCGGTCGTCGCATGGGCCACGCCGGCGCCGTCATCGGCGGAGCCGAAGACACCGCTGCCGCGAAGATCAAGATCTTCCAGGAGTGCGGCATCTCCGTCGCGGCCACCCCGTCCGACATGGCCGACGCCCTCCTCCGCATCTGGAAGGGCTGAAACCCGGCGCTCAGATTATAACGAAGAGGCCCGGCGACGGGCCTCTTTTGTTTTTACAGACGGTCCGCCGACCCCCAGAACATCCGCATGTGGTACTACGAACAGAACGGCAATCGCATCGGCCCGGTCGACGAGGCCACCATGCGCCAACTCATCGCCGACCGCACGATCTCCATCGATACGCTGGTCTGGACCAACGGCATGGCCAACTGGACCCTGCTTCAGCAGACCCAGCTCGCCGCCGGCCTGCCCGTCCCGCCGCCCATGCCCCAAGGCACCCCGGCCTCCCCTCAGTATCACCATGCCCCCGTCAGCCACCACCCCGAGGCCAAGGACCGCGTGGCCTATGTCCTCCTCGCCGTCCTGCTCGGCATCGGCATCCATAACTTCTACGCCGGCTACACGACCCGCGGCATCATCCAGCTGCTCGTTTCGATCCTGAGCTGCGGCATCCTCTGGTTCTTCATGTGGATCTGGGCGATCATCGAAGCCTGCACGGTCACGCAGGACGCCAACGGCGTCCGCTTCAAGTAAGCCTCAAAACACCTGCTAAAAAAAGGCCGCCCATCAGGCGGCCTTTTGCTTTGGCTGGCCTGTCGGCTTACTTGCCTTCGACGTAGGCGAGGCCGCCCGCGGTCTTGGCGACCGAATCAGCGCCTTCGAGGAGGTCGGCGATCGGATCCCACTTGCCGTTGACGAGGCCGTCGCGGGCGGAAGCGGCGATGCTGGCCTTCCAGGTCTTGGCGCCGGCGGAGACGGTCAGCTGGGCGACGTCGACGGTGACTTCGACGTCCGGGTTGGCGCGGACGAAGGCGTCGCACTCGGCGAGGTCTTCCTTGGAGAGGGTCAGGCAGGGCACGCCGAGGGTGGTCGAGTTGCCGAAGAAGATCTCGGCGAAGCTGCCACCGACCAGGGCGGTGAAGCCGAAGCGCCAGATGGACTGCGGAGCGTGCTCGCGGGAGCTGCCGCAACCGAAGTTGAAGCCGACGACCATGACGCCCTTCTTGGCGGCGGCGATGCGGGCGGCCTGGGCCGAGTTCATCGGGTGCGGGCGCTCCTTGCCGTCGGGACCGGTGCGCTCATCGCGGAAGGCGTGCTCGCCGAGACCGTCGAAGGTCACGCAGCGGAGGAAACGCGCGGGGATGATGCGGTCGGTGTCGATGTCATCGCCGGGGACGGCGAGGGCGAGGGCTTTGACCTGGGTGATTTTGGCGAGGGACATGGCGGATTGAAAGGGGTTCAGGCGGCGACCGGGCGGCGGACCACGCACACGGGCATGGCGAGCGCGGAGGCCAGGGAGGCGAGGCGGGCTTGGGCGACGGGGCCGGCGACGGACTCGTCGGCCTGCAGGAGCGCATGGCCGTCCACGACCCACGGAAGGGTCACGGTGCACACAGGCTTGCCGTCGTAATGGGCGTCGACGCTCACGTCGCGCTGGCAGACGAGGCCTTCGGCCGAGCAGGCCGTGGCGACGTCAGCGCCTAGGGCGACACGTTCGAGCACGCGGGCGACTGGCGCGGAGACGGACATCAGACCTTGAAGACTTCGCGGGCGTCGGCGACCTGACCGGTGATGGCGGCGGCGACGACCATGATCGGGCTCATCAGCACGGTACGACCGGTCTGCGAACCTTGGCGGCCCTTGAAGTTGCGGTTCGAAGAGCTGGCGCAAAGCTGGTCGCCGACGAGCTTGTCGGGATTCATCGCGAGGCACATGGAGCAACCGGCGCCGCGCCATTCGAAACCGGCCTCGGTGAAGACCTTGTCGAGGCCTTCATGGACGGCCTGGATGGCGGTGAGCTGGGAACCGGGGACGACGATGGCCTTGACGCTCGGGCTGACCTTGCGGCCCTTGAGGTACTTGGCGGCTTCGCGGAGGTCGGAGATCCGGCCGTTGGTGCAGGAACCGAGGAAGCAGACGTCGACCTTGGTGCCCTTGATCGGGGTGTCCGGCGACAGCTTCATGTGGGCGTAAGCGTCTTCGGCGGTCTGGCGGTCGGCGGCGTTGAGGGTCTCGAGCGCCGGCATCTTCTCGTCGATGAACACGGCCTGCCCCGGGGTGATGCCCCAGGTGACGGTCGGACGGATGTCCTCGGCCTTGAAGACCTTGACGTCGTCATACTTGCAGCCGGGGTCGGAAGCGAAGGACTTCCAGCGGGCCACGGCGGCGTCCCAATCGGCCGCCTTGGGGGCGTAGGGCTTGCCCTTGATGTAGTCGAAGGTCTTCTGGTCCGGATTGACGTAACCGCAGCGGGCGCCGCCTTCGATGGACATGTTGCAGACCGTCATGCGCTCCTCGAGGGAGAAGGCGTCGAAGGTCGTGCCGGCGTATTCGTAGGCGTAACCGATGCCGCCGTTGACGCCGAGGACGCGGATGATGTGCAGGATGACGTCCTTGGCGTAGACGCCGGGGGCGAGCTTGCCGTTCACCTCGATGCGGCGGACCTTGAGCGGGCTGAGGGCGAGGGTCTGGGTCGCGAGGACGTCGCGGACCTGCGTGGTGCCGATGCCGAAGGCGATCGCGCCGAACGCGCCGTGGGTGGCGGTATGGGAGTCGCCGCAGGCGATCGTGGTGCCGGGCTGGGTGATGCCCTGCTCCGGTCCGACCATGTGGACGATGCCCTGGGTGCCGGTGGTGGTGTCGAAGAAGCGGATGCCGTAGTCCTTGGTGTTCTTCCGGAGGGCCTCGATCATCTCCTGGGCGATCGGGTCGGAGTAGGGCTCCTTGAGCTCGTTGGTCGGGACGATGTGGTCGACCGTGGCGAAGGTGCGGTGCGGGAACTTCACCTTGAGGCCGAGGTCCCGGAGCATGCCGAAGGCCTGCGGGCTCGTCACCTCATGGATGAGGTGCGTGCCGATGAACAATTGGGTCTGCCCGTTAGGCAGCTTGCGCACCGTATGCGCTTCCCAAACTTTCTGGAACAGGGTCTTGGCCATCTGAGTAAAAGGTGAAGGGTCAACGTAGGACGGGACGGAGGCTGGTCAATCCTGCAGGCGGGCCCGATGCGGGCATATTTGACGATAAAAGCGTCATGGCTACCGACCCTTGCGTCGCCGTGTCTTGACCCCCGCGCCCCTCCCCTTCCATCCTCCGGCATGGCCCGCACCCTCACCCTCAGCTTCTCCTGCCCTGACACCAGCGGCATCGTGGCCGAGGTATCGGGCTTCGTGGCCGGCCACAAGGGCTGGATCACCGAGGCCAGCCAGCACACCGAGACCGAACTCGGACGCTTCTTCATGCGCGTGGAGATCCGGGCGGAATCCCTCGACTTCCCCGCCGCGGAGTTCGCCGCGCGCTTCGCTCCCGTGGCCAAGAAGTTCGCGATGGACTGGAAGGTCTCCGACTCCGACCAGCCCCGCCGCGTCGTCCTGCTCTGCTCCAAGCAGGAGCACTGCCTCTACGACCTCCTCGCGCGCCACGTCGCCCAGGATTTCCCCTTCGTCGTGCCCTGCGTGATCTCGAACCACGAGAACCACCGCAAGATCGTCGAAGCCCACGGCATCCCCTTCCATTACGTCCCGGTCACGCCCGAGACCAAGCAGGCCGCCTACCGCAAGATGGAGCAGCTCTTCCGCGAGGCCAAGGCCGACCTTATCGTGCTGGCCCGCTACATGCAGGTGCTCGACGAACAGATGTGCCGCGACTTCGCCGGCAAGATCATCAACATCCACCACTCGTTCCTACCCTCTTTCGCCGGAGCCAAGCCTTACCATCAGGCCCATCGCCGCGGCGTGAAGCTCATCGGGGCGACCTGCCATTTCGTCACGCCGGAGCTGGACGAAGGTCCGATCGTCGAACAGGACGTGATCCGCATCGACCACTCCGACACGCCCGAAGACATGGCGCATCTGGGCAAGGACATCGAGAAGGTGGTGCTCGCCCGCGGCCTCCGCGCCCTGGTCGAGGACCGCGTCCTGCTGGCCGGCAATAAGACCGTTATCTTCCGTTAAAATCGCCTGTTTACGGCGGTTTTGACGTTGGCGAGCCGAAGGCCGAAAGCCAAGGTTGCGCCACCCCACCTCATGCGCCTGCTTTGTGCCTGCCTGCTCGCGGCTTCCGCCGCGTATGCCGTCTCCCCCGAAGAGATCACGCCCACCAAGAAGGCGCCCTTCATCCAGCCCGCCGAAGCGGCTCGCGCCGGACTGCACACGGCCGTGAAGGACTACATGGCCCAGGAGCCGGGCACCTTCGCGGCCCACGCCGGCGCGCGCGACTTTCCCGGCGTCGTCGAAAGCAAGGAACGCGTCGCCCGCACGGTCGCCTACGATTCCAACCTCGTGCACCGATGGGACACCACCAACGGCGGCGCACCGAATCTCTACACGAGCCCCGAGGTCTGGCAGGAGACCGGACTCTACGCCGCGCCCGGCGAAGTCGTCGTCGTGAAGGTCGCCTCGATTCCGGAACACCGCACGGTCAAGATCATCGTCGGCTGCCATCGCGACAGCCTGCTTAAGCTCGAGAAATGGCACCGGTTCCCGATCGTCGCCCGGACTTTCGAACTCAAGGTCGGCGAGAACAAGATCGCTAACGCCTTCGGCGGCCAACTGTTCATCCAGAGTTCGCACAAGGAGTGGCGCAAGCCGATGAAAGCCCCGCCCGCCTCACCGCTGCAGTTCAGCAACGCCGTGGCGATGCCGACCTACGTGCTCGGCAAGGACTCCCCCGAGTCCTGGGCGAAAGCCAAGCAGCTGCCGGCCCCGTGGGTCACCCTTTCAGGCAAGCACGTCATCCTGCACGCCCAGGCTTCCGCCGTGAAGGGACTCGCCGACCCGAAGGCCCTGCTGGAGTGGTGGGACAAGGCGATGACGCTCGAGGACGACCTCATCGCCCTCCGCCGGCTCGCCCCGGAACGCGTGGTCCCTGACCGCCAGATCTCCGCGGGCTTCATGCACTCCGGCTATCCGTTCATGTGCTGGATCGATCCGTCGCAGAAAGACAGCGTCAACCTCCCGAAGCTCATGAAGGAAGGCGACTGGGGCTTCTTCCATGAACTCGGCCACAACCATCAGTGCTCGGCCTGGACGTTCACCGGCCAGACCGAGGTCACCTGCAACTTATTCTCACTTTATGTCATGGAGAAACTCGTCGGCAAGCCGCAGGGACGGGGCCATCCGGCGATGGAGAAGCTCGATGAGCTCCTCGCCAAGCGCTTCGCCGCCGAACCGAACAAGGGACCGTTCGAACAGCTCGCGACCTTCGTCGTGCTGATCCGCGCCCATGGCTGGGGACCCCTGCGCGAGACGCTCCGTTCATACGCGTCCGAGGCCGCCCCGAAAGGCTCCACGAAGGAGCAGCTGCAGGACATCTTCGTCCTTCGCTACGGCAAGGCCGCCAAGGCCGACGTGAGCGAATATTTCGAGAAGATGGGCTACCAGGTCGAGGCGACGACGAAGTCCGCCCTCAAGGGCCTTCCGGCCTTCAAGCCTGCCCTGCCTGCGTCGGGCAAGTGACTCCGCCGGAACGGTCCTCCGGGCGACGCCTTCAGCCTCGCCCTAAGGGCTTATTTAAACTTAATACGCCTCGGCCGAACCACCCTGGCCCTCCCGACCATGTCCCTCATTTCACGCCTTTCCGCCCGCCTGCAGAACCACCCCAAACGCATCGTCTTCCCGGAAGGCGCCGACGCCCGCGTCATCCAGGCCGCCCGGCAGTTCGTCGTCAAGAAGCTCGGCGTGCCGATCCTCGTCGGCGACCGCCAGCGCATCAAGGTCAACGCCGCCCGCCTCAACATCAGCCTCGAAGGCATCCGCGTCGTCGAACCTGAACGCAGCGACGAACTGAAAGGCTTCGCCGAGAAGCTCGAATCGATCCAGCGCTACGGCAATACGAACCTTCAGGGAAATCCCGCGGAACTCGTGCTCAACCCGAACTATTTCGCCTGCCTGATGGTCGCCACCGGCGGCGCCGATGCTCTCATCTCCGGCGCCACCACCCATGCTTCGTCCGGCCTCCGCGCCATCCTGCAGGTCATGCCCCGCCAGGCCGGCGTGGAGACCGTCTCCTCGATGCAGATCCTCGAATCCGAAGAGGGCAAGTTCGGCATCGAAGGCGTCCTCTTCCTCGCCGACTGCGGCGTCATCCCCGAGCCGACCGCCGAACAGCTCGCCGACATCGCGGTGACCACCGCCGGTCTCGCGGGCCATCTCACGAACACGACCCCGAAGGTCGCGATGCTCGCGTACTCGACGCATGCCGCGAACCCTCGCCTGGCCTCGGTGAAGAAAGTCCAGGTCGCCACCGACCTCGCCCGCCGCAAGGCCCGCGAGCTCGGCATCGCCTGCGACATCGACGGCGAGATGCAGGCCGACGCGGCCATCAACCCCTTCGCGGCGCAGTCCAAGGAAGTCGCCGGGGCGGTCGCCGGGCGAGCGGGCGTGCTGGTCTTCCCCGATCTCAACTCGGGCAACATCGCGTCGAAGATGGCCCAGCACATCGCCGACATCCCGGCCTACGGCCAGATCCTCACCGGCCTCGACCGACCCGCCGCCGAGATCTCCCGCGGCGCCAGCGCCCACGACATCTTCGGCACGGCGGTGATCGTCGCCGCCCAGGCGGTCGACAAATCCTACCTTTTCCCGAAGATCAAGGACGGCCCCGCCGCCTGACCATGCCCACCCGCAAGCGCTTCGCCGAAAACGTCCCCGGGCTGCTCCTGCGCCCGATGAACCTGGACACGCGGCGCATCTTCGTGGCGGCGACGCGCATGAACGACGGGAAGACCACGACCTGCCTCGGCCTGACGGCCGCGCTGCAAGCGATGGGTCTGCACGTGGGCTACATCAAGCCGATCGCGCAGCGCGTGGTGATGTCCGGCGACGATCAGGTCGACGAGGACACGCTGCTCATCGACGGTCTCTTCGACCTCGACATCCCGATCGCCGCGATGTCTCCCGTCGCCATCGGCCCCGACTTCACGAAGCAATATCTCGAGAACCCCGAGGAGATCGGGCCCCAGCTCAAGGACCGCATCTGCCGGGCCTTCGACCGCTCGGCCTACGGCAAGGACATCGTCGTCGTCGAAGGCTCCGGCCATGCCGGCGTCGGCTCGGTCTTCGGCGCCTCCAACGCCGACAACGCCCGCGTGCTCGGCTCCAAGGCCATCATCGTCGCGGCCGGCGGGATCGGGAAGCCGATCGACGAGATCGCCCTCAATAAGGCGCTCTTCGACAAGGCCGGCGTCGAAGTGGTGGGCGCGATCCTCAACAAGGTGATGCCCGACAAGCTGGAATTCATCCGCGACTTCGCGGGCCGAGGCCTGCGCAAGCTCGGCGTCCCCCTCCTCGGCGTGATCCCGCTCCAAGAGACCCTCGTCTATCCCAACCTCGACCAGGTGGCTGACGAGACCAAGGCCCGCTGGATCCACCGTCCGACTGGCCTGCGCCGCGTCCGCCGCGTCGTGATCGGGGCGATGTCCGCCCGGCGTTCGGCCGAATACCTGCGCGTGCCCGGCACTTTGGTGATCGTACCCGGCGACCGCGAAGACCTGCTCGAGGCCTTCATCGCCGGCGTCGGCGCCGAGACGCTTTCCGGAGTGCTTTTCTCGAACGGACTGCTGCCCAACGACGACATCGTCCGCCGCCTCAAGGAGGCGGGCATCGCGATGGCCGCGGTCGAGGCGGAATCCTTCGCGGTCACGGCGCGCATCAACAACATGTCGGTGAAGACGATGCGTCAGGATGACGACAAGATCCCGATCATCCGCAAGATGATCTCGGACTCCGTCGACATCCAGGCCCTGCTCCGCTCGCTCTGAGACTCAGGCGTCGCGCTTATCCGCGGTGATCCGTCCGTAGAGCCAGGCGATGCCGAAGAAGGCGATCGCGACGGCGGCGCAGGCGGCGATGCGTCCGAGCATGTCGGTGATGTCGTGCGACAGCACCCGGATGGTCGCGATGGCGAGGCCCACGAGCCCGACCATACGCAGCGAACGTGTCGTCAACAAATGGCCGATGACGAAGGTCAGCACCGAAGCCAAGGCCCAGAAGAGCGAGACGCCGGCGCCGGGCAGATGCGCCAGCATGAAGAAAGCCGAGCCCAACAGCATCGCCGAACCGATGGCCGCCCGCTGGAAAGTACCCCAAACGCCCTGCCCTCGGGTATGGATGGCCAGGACGTAAAGGAGACAGGCCAGGCCAATCAGCATGAAGGGCGCCTGGATCAAACCAAGCTCCTGGACTCCCTGCAATTTGATCATCAACAGCCGGAGGACATGCCCTAAGAAGGCGCCGGCAGCAAAGAGCGAAAGGTCCGTCGGCACCGCGCCGAGCCGACGCAGCGCCGAAGTCAGGCCGACCAAGAGCAGGCCGCCACAAGTCCACGTGAAGGCCGCCATCGAGGCCGAAGGGCGAGCCGGCTGCAATCCCTGTGAGAAAGCGAAATAGGAGACGTAATGGACCAATGCGAAGACGATGACCGCAGTCGCGAACGAAAGGACATGCCTCAGCGCCTTGGCACCCGCGCCGACCAGGCCAATCAGTCGCCAGAGCGCGACTACATTGATGAGCAACATCATTGCGGACCAGAGGATCGACCATGACTTTGATTGCGTCAGGTCGAATATGACGAGGAAAGCGGACAGGACATAAGCAGGCGCCGCCGCCCAAAGCAGGGCAGGACGGAAACGGACGGCGGCGACGAGCAGCAGCACGAGCCATGGCCAGCCGGCATCGGCCTTGGGTAAATGGCCCTGGACGGACAGCACGCTGGCGGCCAGGCCCAGGATGCCGACTACGCGGCGGAATTCCTGCCAACCTGAGACGCGCTCCCAATCCTCGCGTAAAACCAACAAAAGGCCGAGCCCAGCGAGACCAGCCAGCGCGATCCAAGGCTTCGCCGGGGGGTGGTCGATGAACGCGAAGATCGCGACGCCGGCGAGGGCCTCCGAAGACCAGCGCACGAGTTCCGAGCGCGTGCGTGTCCCGACGAGCAAGGTAGCCGCAGCCGCGACCGCCCAGATAAGCCAGACGAGGTGCGGGTCAACGAGCCAAGCCAAGCCGGCGCCGACGAAGCCGACGGCGGCCAGGAGGAGCACTTCACTCACGAGCGCACTGCGCCGGAGCTCCAGATAACCCGCGGTGCTCGCCACAGCGGCGATGAGCAGGGAAACCGTCGCACGGTCATGTTCACCGCCGGTCGCAAGAAAGAGCGAGAGGCAAGCCGGAGCGAAGAAGCTCGCAAGCTGGAAAGCCGATCGAGCATCACGGCCAAGAAAAACCGCGTCGTCCCTCACCAGACGCTCGCCCAGCCAAAGCACGAGGAAAGAACCCAGCGCCGCGAACTGCAGCGGAAGGCAGGACGCATCCTTGGTCGGCATCGCGTCGTAAAGGAACAGGAGGCAGGCCTGCGAACCGATGAGCCCGAGCACGCCGGACGAACCCCACGGACCACGCACCATCAGGATGACCCCCAGCAGGGCGACAAAGCCGGCTCCGGCTGCCGTCTGTCCGGCCGCGACGCCCGTGCCGACGGAAAAGTAGACCGCGACGGCGGCGAAGATGACGGCCAGCTGGCTGAAGAGCTTGCTGCCTTTCGCCAAGGCGACGAAAGCCACGCCGACGGCCACGAAGAACTGGACCAAAGCGGCCTGCGCGGGGCTGTCGCAGACCCGCATCTTATCCAAGCCGTACGTGGCCCAGGCGGCGAACTGCCAGACGGCCAGACCCGCGGCGGCGACGACCTGTCCGAGGTCGGCCCGCTTGGCGGAAAGACGCTGACCACCCCAGAAAAGACCGGCCCCGACCAGCGCGACCTCCAAGACGCGGACAATCGGCGGAATGGTGGAGCGCAGGTTCAACCAGATGCCCAGGAAGACGACCGCCGCCACGGCCAGGATACCGCCGGCACGAACGGCCCACCAGGCACCAAGGGCATACTCCCCTTTGAGGTCGGCAGGCGGCAGGAGTCCCAGATCGCGAAGGCGTTCGAACAGCGGGTCAGGCTGCGCGCTGACCGGGACCGAAGTCGCCGGAGCGGATCTTGACGGCAGAGGAGGCGGCGACACCGCGGTGGTCACAGGAGCAACGGCCACCGGTGCGACAGCCACGGCAGGCACGGCAACGCCGTCCGGCTTGACGGCCTCCACAGGCGTGCGCTCAGCCAGGGCCTGTACTCGCTTCTCCAAAGCCTTTACTTCGCCGATCAGCATGAAGAAGCGGACCGGAATGAAGATGAGCAAACCAAGGAAGGCCAACAGTGCGACAACCCCGAAGAATTCCTCGATTTGCATGTCGGAAATCTGGGCGATTATTAAGCCGTGGCGAGGCTTAGGTTAAGCCCACCGCATCGAATAAATCGATGTCCGCCCCACCTCAGACCACCCGATTCCCACGCAGCCAGACCCCGGCGACGGCAGGAACAGAATTCGAACCATCCCAACGTAGGGCCACGAGGTCAGCAGGCTCACCGACCGCCAGCACCCCCCTGCCCCCGACCAGACGGCCAGGCGACGAAGTGATCAAATCAAGCGCATCGGACAGACTGAGCCCGACTTGATTCACCAAGACCGGGATAGATGCGACCAAGGGCGAGGCCGCGCCGGCCAGATAATCGCCGGTGCCGTCATCGATGGCCAGGAATCCGTCCTCACGCAGCACGACCTTGCCGCCGATCGGCGTCTCATACTTCCCAGGCGCCATGCCACCGAGGGCGACGGTGTCGGAGACGGCGAGGGAGCGCCCCGCCCCCTTGGCCCTCAGCATGACCTTCAGCTGCGCCGGAGTCAGATGGTGTCCGTCGGCGATGAACATCGCCGTGAGCCGGTCATCCGCCAACTGCGGCCAGAGATGGTTGTGCCGCCGGTTAAGCATCGCATGCGAGCCGTTGCCGAGGTGCGTCGAAAGCGTCGCACCCGCGTCGACCGCGGCGGCGATCCGCGTGGCGTCGGCGGAGGTATGTCCGAGGGAGACGGTGACTCCGGCCTTTACGAGATGACGGACGTAAGCCGGCGCTTCTGTCCAGTGCGGAGAAAGCGTGACGAGCTTCACCAGGCCTCCGGCGGCCTGCTGCCAGCGGTCGAACTCGGCGACGGAAGGCGGACGCACGTCGGCGGCGGGATGCGCCCCGCGAGGTCCGTCCTCCGGCGCGATATGCGGCCCCTCGACATGGATGCCCGCGACCATCGCCGCCACTTCCGGGTGCTGCGCGCAGGCCTCACGGATCGCTCGAAGGGCGGCGAGGATGCGGGCTTCGGGAGCGGTGATGACCGTAGGCAGGAAAGAGGTCACGCCGACCTTGAGCAGAGCCTGGCAGAGCGCACGCACGGTCGCGACATCCAGGGTCAGCCCGTTAAGGTCGTGCCCGGCGTAACCATTGACCTGCAGGTCCACCAAGCCCGGGCTGAGCCATTGGGCTTCGCGATGTTCGGCGGCTTCGACGGACGTGATCAGCCCTCCGGCCGTGGTGACGACGAGCCCCCTGCCGGTCGAAGGTTCACGGCCGAGGATTCGCTGGGGGGCGCCGGCGGCCACGTTCAGCGGGACAACTCGGAGGCCGAGGGGACGTCGAGGTGCAGCGTGCAGTCCGCATGCTGCTGGACGATGGAAGCGGGACAGGTCGGCGTGACCGGCCCTTCGACAGTCCCCTTCACAGCCGCGGCCTTACGCTTGTCGGGTACCGAAAGGATGATGCAGGCGCTCTTCATGATCTGGCGGATGGACATCGAGATCGCCTGCTTGGGCACGTCGTCGAAAGTCGGGAACCAGCCTTCGCCGAACTGCTGCTGGCGGCAGGCATGATCCAGGTTAACCACGATGTAAGGCGACTCGGTCGCGAAATCAGCAGGCGGATCGTTGAAGGCCAGGTGAGAGTTCTCGCCGATGCCGGCGAAGCAGAGGTCGATCGGACAGGCGGAGATGCGCTCGTTGAGGCGCCTGAGTTCCGCGGCAAGGTCCTTCGCATCGCCGTCGACCGGGATGAATTCCGGAGCGACGGGCAGCTGACTCACGAAACGCTCGCGCAGGTATTTGCGGAAACTGGCGCCGTGCGCTTCCGGCAGGCCGACATACTCGTCGAGATGGAAGACCGTGACGCGCGACCAGTCGATGCCCGGCTCCTTGACGAGATGCTTGAGCGTCTCGAACTGACTGGCGCCGGTGGCGACGATGATGTTCGCGCGGGCTTTCCTGGCCAGGACGGCGCGGAGCACCGCGGCACCCTGGGTCGAAGCCGCCAAGCCCATCGCGGCGGCGTCTTTGTGCTGTTGGATCTTCATGGGTTACGCGACGAAGAGTGCCCTTCGGCCTCCGGACGGGCAAGCGTCTAACCGACGTTATTCGGCAGGAAACCGCCGATTAGCCGACGAGGTCCAGACCACGCAGCGTGCCCGTCGACGAAGCGAACTTGTCCGCCTCGATACCCATGCGCTGGAGCATGGAGACGTAGAGGTTCGGCAGCGGGTAGTTGTTCTCGGTATCGAAGACGTGGTGCTGACCGTGCTTGAAGCCGCCGCCCATGAGCAGGGTCGGCAGGTTGGTGGTCGTATGGGCGCTGGCGTTGCCGAGGTTGCTGCCGTAAAGGATCATCGTGCGGTCGAGGAGCGACTGCCCGTCTTCCTTGGCGGACTTCAGGTCGGCCATGAGCTTGGCAAGCAGGGCCATGTGCATGCTGTCAATCTGCTTGAGCTGCTCGAGCTTCTTGGCGGACTTCCCGTGGTGCGAAAGGCTGTGGTAGCCGTCGGTGGTCGTGTGGACGTGGTCGATGTCCAGCGCGGGGGTGTTGACGCTGTCGAGCATGAGCGTGACGGCGCGCGAGGAGTCGGTCTCGAAACACAGGCGGGCCATGTCGTACATCAGGCGGACCTTGTCCATGTACTCCTTGGGGGAACCCGGATCACGCGGAGCGGCGGTCGGGGCGACCGGACGGGGCTTGCGCTCCCACTCGCGGGACATCTGCATGCGCTGTTCGAGCTCGCGGACGCTGGTGAAGTATTGGTCGAGTCGTTCGCGGTCGGTCGCGCCCATGCTGCGGCGGAGTTCGCCCGCCTGGCCGCCGACGGCATCGAGGATGCTCTGGCCCAGCTGCAGCCGACGCTCCTGCGCCTTCACTTCGGTTTCCGATCCACCCATGAACATCTTGCGGAAGACCTCGGAGGCGCGCTCTTCGGTCGGAATCATCACGCCGCCGGCCGTCCAGGAAAGACTGCGGGAACCGCGGGCGCAGTTGACCCCGAGGGTCATCGAGGAGAACCGCGTGAGGTGGCCGATACGTTCGGCCATGAATTGGTCCAGCGAGATGGTGTTGCGGAAGCCCCCGCTGCTCGGGTGCGGCGCCGCGGTCAGGAAGCAGTTGTCGGCCGGGTGGCCGCCATCGACGTCCGGATGGGAGACGCCGGAGAAGACGCTGAAGTCTTCGCGGTGCGCCTGCAGGAGTTCGAGATAGGCGGACGGCTTGTAGTCACGTCCCTTGCCCGTCGGGAAAAAGTAATCGGGCACCAGTCCGAGGTTGTTGCAGATGCCCAGCATGCGGCGCGGCTTGGCGGCCGGCGCCGGCGCCGCGGCGAAGGCCGGCGTCATCGACTCGAGCATCGGCAGCGCCAGGAGGACGCCCGTGCCGGCGAGGAAACGACGACGCGAGACGGCGCGCTTGAAAGCGACGTAAGGGGCGTCAGCCGGGCGGAAGGACGGGGTGGCCATGGGGGTAAGACCTATTTGTTGAGGAAAAGTTCGCTGGAAACAAGCCCATGGACGAGTTCCCGCACCCCATATCGTCCGGGCTTGGCCTGATCCAGGATGGCCTCGACCTTGGGACGGTCCGCGAAGCCGACCGGAGAGCCGGTGGCATAGACAGCGAAGAGCCCGACCAGATTACGCGCCAGCTGGCGTTCGTCGCCGACGACGATCTGCTTGAATTCGCGGATGTCCTTGAAGGCCTTGCCATCGAGATCGCCGTAAACCTCCACGGGGAGGGCGTTGTGGAAGGCGAACTGCTGGCCGTTCTTGCCGATGCCGACCTCAGGGGTCTTGCCGTCCAGCGCGCGGTAGCGCTCGCGGAAGCCGCCCATGACGTCGAAGCCCTCCAAGGCAAAGCCGGGCGGGTCGATCTTGGTATGACAGGACGAACAGGACTCGAGCGTACGATGCTTCTCCAGCTGCTGACGGATGGTCACGGCGCCACGGGTGTCCGGCTCGACCGCGGGGACGCTGGGAGGCGGGGGCGGCGGCTTGCGACCGAGGATGCGCTCCATCACCCAGGCGCCGCGGATGACGGGCGACGTGGTGGTGCCGTTCGCGGTGACCTTGAGGACGGCGGCCTGCGTCATGAAGCCGCCCCGGACGCTGTCCGCGGGCAAGGCGACCTTGCGCAGCCGGGCGCCTTGGACAGGCGGCAGCTGATACAACTTGGCGAGACGCTCGTTGACGAAGACGTAATCGGCGGCGACGACCTCGCGGACCGGACGATTCGCGCGCACGAGCTCGCCGAAGGTCAGGTGGCTTTCGTCGCGGGCGGACTCGAGCAGATGGTCGTCCAGATAGTAATCCGGATACAGCAGGCTGTCCGGGTCGTTGGCCCCGGCCTTGCGCAGGTCGAGCCAGTAGTCCGCGAAGCTGGAGATGAAACGTTCCGAACGGGGATCGGCGAGCAGACGGTCGGTCTGCGCGCGCAACGTCCTCGGGTCGCGCAGCTTGCCGGCCGCGGCCAGAGCGCGCAGCTCGGCGTCGGGAGGCGAATTCCAGAGGAAAAAGGCGAGCCTGGCCGCCACGGCATGGTCGTCGAGCGGACCGGGCGCTTCGCGGAGATAGAGGTACGACGGCGAGCAGAGCACCGCGGTGTAACCGGTGAACATCGCCTCCGCGAAGCCGCTACCCGAACGAAGCGCGCCTTGGATCAGCGGCAGGAAGCGGACCTCCTCGGCGGCGGACACGGGCCGACGATAGGCCTGACGGACGAAACGCCGCAGGAGACGCTCGGCGTCGGCCGCGGGATCCTTAGGCAACACGACGTAAGGCAACGCCCCACCCTTCGCCGGCTTGACCGGAAGGTCATCGAACAAGACGGCATAAGGCGCAGCGGGCCACTGGGGAGACAACGGGCCTTTGACCTCGATCCAGCGCATGACCAACCCGGGCTGACCTTCAGGGGTCGCCAACGGGTTCTGCGCACGGGAAGCGCCCGGCCGGGAACGGAAGAAGCGGGTGACGTCGATCTGGATGCTCTCGCCGGCCTCGAGATAAACGTCGAGCTCGGCGACGGTGACGTCGGCTCCGAGATCGATGGTGCCGATCCGTCGGAGTACGCGCGGAGGCGTGAGCGCATAGACCGTCACGGGCTCCGGACGGCGGCCCTTGCTGATGTTGTCGAGGTCGGGAATCTGCCAGCGCACCTTGCCCTTCGACTTCGTGGTACCCGGGCCGACCCACACGGAGTGGCCGCAAAGCTTCACGAGATATCGACCCGACTGCGGGGCGCGGAAGGTCCCGAAATAAGGTTCGACCGGTTCGTAGGCGCCGTGAACCACGCCGACTCCTTCCTCATCGCGCAGGGCGGGATTGGACTTCCCTACCGTGACGGGGGCCCGACCCGCGCGGACCTCCGGCTGGCCGACGAAACCAAGGGTCGGGAAGGTCGCCCGCTCGGGCGACTGGTTGAATTCGGAGAACTTCATCTTGCCCACGTAGCCGCCCTGCTGCCGGGCATAGTGACGATGGCTGGCGCTCTGGTCGGGCGCGACCGAGGAGACGAACGCCGATCGCAGGGCTTCCTCGGCGGCGAGCAGATAGCGCTGCACCTGCACGTGCGAAACGTCCAGGGCCGCGCCGCTCTTGTTGAAACGATGGGCCTCGGTGTCCTCCGGCAGGGATTCCTTGATGTCGAGCCAGGGCGCGTGAAGCAGGTCACGCAGCGCGTTCTCATACTCGAAGCGGTTCATGCGTCGCTCGACCGAACGTCCTTCGGTCGCGATCCGCGCGGCGTCCTGCTTCGCGAGCGAAGCAGCCAGCCCGCCGAGATAGGCCGACTGCTGACCGGCCTCCGGACGCGCCTTCTTCTTCGGCGGCATCTCGCCGGAGGCGACGCGGTCGTGGACCTTGGTCCAAGTCTCGAAAGCCCGACGGTCGGCGAGATCGGACTTCAGCATGGTCAGGTCGAGGCCGCCTTTCTTGACGTCCGCGTCATGACACTCGACGCAATGCTTCTCGAGGAACGGCGCGGTCTGGGCGCGCGCGGACCACGGCGAAACAGCGAGGAGAAGGATGAGTAGACGGGCGGACATGGGGCGGTAGGGTTAAGACACCGGGAACCCCTAGAAGTTGCCCGAGCAAGCCGTTAGGCAATAGGAACTTATGCGGAGAGGAGGACCTCAGGGCTCGGAGGTTGTCCCGTGGAGGGCTTCGGCCTGCCCTGCTTCATGCTTTCCATCATCCGTTCGGCCGCCTTGGTCGGCGTCGAAGCCGTACCCGTCGAGATCGAGGTCAACACCGGCGAACTCGGCGAAAACGGCCTCTGGCTGGTCGGCCTGCCGGACGCCGCGGTCAAGGAATCCGAGGAGCGCGTGCAGTCCGCGTTACAGAACAGCGGCCTACGCCTGCCGGAGACCCGCACCACCATCAACCTCGCGCCGGGCGACCTGAAGAAAGAAGGCGCGATCTACGACCTGCCGATCGCCCTCGGCATCGCCGCGTCGACGGGGCAGCTGGATCGAAAGTTCCTCCGGCACTACCTCATCGCCGGCGAGCTCGGCTTGAGCGGCGCGACCCGCCCCCTCCGCGGCGGCGTGGCGATGGCCATCCTCGCCCGGAAGTCAGGCCTCCGTGGCGTCATCCTGCCGCGGGCTTCAGCCGAAGAAGCCGCGTTGGTCGGGGGCATCGAAGCGATCCCCGCCGACACGCTGGACGGGGCCCTGCGTTACCTGACCGGCGAGAAACTGGTCGCGCCGCTGGCGCCCCCGCCGCCGGAGGATACGTCGGCCGAGGGACAGCCCGATTATGCGGAGGTCAAAGGCCAGCTGGCGATCCGGCGGGCGGTCGAAGTGGCCGCGGCCGGCGGGCATAACCTGCTCATGATCGGACCGCCCGGATCGGGCAAGTCGCTCATCGCGAAACGTATCCCGACCGTCCTGCCCCGACCAGACGCGGAGGAATTCCTGGAGATCCTTGGCGTCCATTCCGCAGCGGGCGCGGGCCTCGCCGACGGACGACGCGGGTGGCGGCGTCCGTTCCGTTCGCCGCACCACACGATCAGCGACATCGGCCTCATCGGAGGCGGCAGCATCCCCGGCCCGGGGGAAGTCTCGCTCGCGCACCTCGGCGTCCTCTTCCTGGACGAGCTCCCGGAGTTCCGTCGCTCAGCACTCGAGGTCTTACGCCAGCCGCTCGAGGACGGTCAGGTCACGGTCTCCCGCGCGGCGGCGAAAGTCACCCTGCCTTCCCGCCTGATGCTCGTCGCGGCCATGAATCCTTGTCCGTGCGGCCATCTCGGGGACCGGAGGCGAGAGTGCCGCTGCTCGCCGATGCAGGTGCGCAAATACCGGGGCAAGATCTCCGGTCCGCTCCTTGACCGCATCGACATCCAGGTCGAAGCCCCGGCCCTCACGCTGGAAGAACTACGCGACGCCGCACCCGGCGAAACTTCCGCGGCGATCCGCGCCCGGGTCGAAGCCGCCCGGGCGAAGCAACGCCTCCGGTTCGGCCCTCGGCATGGCGGCTGCAACGCGTTGCTCGGCGGACGAGAACTCCGCGAACACTGCGCCCTCGAACAGGCGCAAGGCGACCTCCTGCAGCAGGCCATGGAAAAACTCGGGCTATCGGCGCGGGCTTACGACCGGATCCTGCGCGTCGCCCGCACCATCGCCGACCTCGCCGAAGCGGACCGCATCGCCACCGCCCACCTGCTGGAGGCCATCCATTACCGTTCCTTGGACCGACAATGAAAACACTCGCCCGGCCGGCGGAAATGGGTCCAATGAAGGTCTCCCCATGAAATCCCTGCTCCAGCTCGGGCTCTTCAGCCTGCTCGCCGTCCTGACCCTGCCGCTCGAGGCCGCCGAGAAGATCCGCGTCCTGATCCTCGACGGTCGTAACAACCATGACTGGGTCCGCACGACCGAGTCCACCAAGGCCACCCTTGAGGCCACCGGTCGCTTCACCGTGACCGTCGCCACCGCCCCCGCCGGCTTCGCCAAGCCCAAGCCCGGACGCCCGAAGCCCGGCGACGCCGCCGCCAAGAAAGCCTTCGACGCCGCGATGAAGGAGTGGAACGCCGAAGAGGCCGCCTTCGTCAAGGCACATGCCGCCGAGTGGGAGCAGTGGGCGCCGAAGTTCGCCGACCACCAGGTCATCGTGAATAACTACAACGGACCGGAATGGGGCACCGCGATGAAGGACTCCTTCACCGAATTCGTCATGAACGGCGGCGGTCTCGTCAACGTGCACGCCGCGAACAACGCCTTCACCGGCTGGGATAACTTCAACGAGATGATCTGCTGCGGCTGGCGCGGCGCCACCTTCGCCAACCGCATCGCGGTCGACGACAAGACCGGCCAGGCCGTCGCGCTCACCGACGCCGACGAGAAGATCCAAGGCAAGGGCTTCGGTTCGGGCCACGGCCCCAAGCACGTCTTCAGCCTCAAGGCGCGCGACGCCGCCCACCCGGTCATGCAGGGACTGCCCGCCGAATGGCTCCACGCCACCGACGAGCTCTACCACCGTATGCGCGGCACCGCCGACCACATGCACGTGCTCGCCAGCTCGTTCTCCAAGCCGGAGTTCGGCGGCACCGACATGCATGAGCCGATGGTCTGGTTCGCCCCGTTCGGCAAAGGTCGCGTGGTGACGACCTCCATGGGCCACATCATGGCCGCCGACACCAGCCACGACGCCCTGCACTGCGTGGGCTTCCAGACCATCCTCGCCCGCTCCACCGAGTGGGCCGCGACCGGCAAGGTCACCCTGGCCGTCCCGGAAGGCTTCCCGACGCTCGACAAGACGAGCGTCATCGAGCCCTCCAAGGTCAACTGGCAGAAGTAAGCGTCCCACCGGACCGACGAAGGCCCGCGCCAGCGGGCCTTCTGCTTTTCAGGCGAAGCGGCGCATCGCCACGACGACGGTCGCGCAGATCTGCTCGGGCGAAAGGCTGATGCTGACATGCAGGCAGCGCTCGGTGGCGAGGTTCGGACGTTCAAGCGTGGCGAGCTGGCTGCCCAGCAGGCCAGGCGGCATGAAGTGTCCCTTCCGGGCGTCGAGCCTCGCCTGCAAAAGCTCCTGGCTTCCGTCGAGGAAGACGAAGAAGAGGTCCGGGTCTGCCTGACGCAGACGGTCTCGATACGCCTTCTTGAGGGCGGAACACGTGACGACCATCGCCTCGCCGCGGGCCTTCCCTTCGGCGAGCCGGTCGGCCATCGCGGCCAGCCAGCCTGCGCGGTCGTCGTCGGTCAGCGGGATGCCGGCGCTCATCTTGGCGATGTTGGCCGGAGGATGGAAGACGTCGGCCTCGATCAGCGTCGCGCCCGTCCGCTGCGCATACAACTCCGCGATGGTGCTCTTGCCGCAGCCGGAGACGCCCATGAAGACGAGGTTCGGGTGCGCCATCGCCGCTCAGAGATTGATCGTCCGGCCTTCGCGGAAGGACTGGTCGGCCGCGGCGACGATGCGCATCGAATTCACGGCGTCGTCCATGTGCGCGGTCAGGTCGAGATCCTCGCGGATCGCCTTCTCGAAGTAGACCTGCTCGCGCTCGCAGAGCCCGTCATGACCGGGATCGGCCTCCGTCGGCACGGTCTCGTCCGGCTTGGTGAACTTGCCGTCGGGACCGAGCTGCGAGGAGTGCACCTTGAGGGCCTGGGCGGCGGAGTGGGAATCGACGTCGGCCGAGTTGCCCGCCTGCGCGGCCTTGCCGGCCACGATCGAAACGCAGCCCTTCGGGCCGATGACGTCCTTCACGAAGAAGGCTTCTTCGGACATCATCGGGCCCCAGCCGGCTTCATACCAGCCGACGGAGCCGTCGGCGAAGGTCACCTGCAGGTGGCCGTAGTTGATCTGGCCGGCCGGCATGTCCTCGGTGAGGCGGGCGCCGATGCCGGAGACGCGCACGGGGCGGCTGCCGGTCATCAGGCACATCACGTCGACGTAATGGACGCCGCAATCGACCACGGGGCTGCACGTCTGCAGCAAAGACTTATGGGTGTTCCACATGTCGCCGTAGCTCTGCTGGTTGAGGTTCATGCGCATGACGAGCGGCTTGCCAAGCGCCTGCACCGTCTTGATGAACTGCGTCCAGGCCGGGTGGTGACGGAGGATGTAACCGATGACGACCTTGCGCTTCACGGCCTTGGCCTTGGCGACGATCTGCTCGGCCTCGGCGACGGTCACGGCGAGGGGCTTCTCGACGAAGACGTGGCAGCCGGCCTCGAGCGCGGCGACGGCGTATTCGGCATGGGTGTCCGGATAACTGGAGATGGACACCGCGTCCGGCTTGGTCGCCTTGAGCGCGGCATGGAAGTCGGCGTATTCCGCGTAGCCTCCGCCGAGTTCGGCGTTCAGCTTCGCGCGGGACTCCGCGGAGCGCGTGACGAGTCCGACGATCTGGAAGCCGGGCAGCTTGTGGTAAGCAAGGGCGTGCGAACGGCCCATGTGGCCGGCGCCGACGCAGAGGACACGGAGAGGGGTCTGGCTCATGCGCCGAGCATCACCCTTCCCTCCTCCGCTTCAAGTCGGGAGAAGGCGCCGAACCGAAATTAATCGACCGATTAGTTCGGTAACGGCTGCGCGACACCCTTCGCGCGCTGGGCTTCCAGCAGGGCCTTCAGGCGGGCGACGATCTCGGGATGATCCTTGGCGACGTTGTTCCTTTCGCCGGGGTCGTTCTGCAGGTCGAAGAGGCGCGGGCCAGCCTGGTCGCGGCTGTCGCTTTTCTGCTCGGCTTCGGAACCCAGGAGATCGACGAGCGGGCCTTGGGCTTTCTTGCCTTTGCCGGGAGCGCCGACGCCGGAGATGAACTTCCAGCGCGCGTCGCGGATGGAGAGATGGTTGCCCTGCGTGCTCGAGATGAGGGTCTCACGGCCGAGGCCGCCGGTGAGCGCGGCGGACGAATCGACCGAGTCGAGCTTCAGGAACTCCGCCGGGTCGCCGCCGGCGACCTTGGTGAAGACGGCGGGCAGATCGACCTGCGAGATCAGGGAATCGGAGACTTTTCCGGCGGGCGTCCGGCCGGGCCAGCGGGCGATGAAGCCCACGCGCGTGCCGCCTTCAAGGATGCTGTATTTGCCGCCGCGGAAGGGCCCGGCCGGGGAATGCGCCGCAGCCTTGTTCCGCTCGACGGCCTGGTCCTTGTAACCGTCGTCGAGCACCGGTCCGTTGTCGGAAGTGTAGATCACCAGCGTGTTCTCGGCGAGGCCCTGCTTGTCGAGTTCGGCAAGGATGCGGCCGACCTGATCGTCGAAGGCGACCACCGCGTCGCCGCGCGGACCGAGCGGGGTCTTGCCGGCGTAACGCGGATGATGGACGCGCGGGACGTGGTTCTCGTGCGAGGCGTAATAGAGGAAGAAAGGCTTGTCCTTGTTACGCGCGATGAAACCGCAGGCCTTGTCGGCGAACGTGTCGCCCATCGTCTCGTCGTTCCACACGGCGGCCTTGCCGCCCTTCATCCAGCCGATGCGGCCGACGCCGTTGACGAGGGCCATGTTGTGCCCATGGGACCAGTCCATCTTCAGCTTGGCACGTTCGGCGTCCGTCTTGAGGTCGGGGTCTCCCGGATAGGGGTGCTTGTAGCTGACCTCGATGGGATCCTTAGGATCGAGACCGACGACCGAGCCATCCTCCACGAAGACGGTCGGCACGCGATCCCCGGTGGCGGCCATGATGAAGGAGTAAGTAAAGCCGATCTGGTTCGGGGAAGGATCGATCTTCTTGTTCCAGTCCACCTCGCCCGAACCGAGACCCAGGTGCCACTTGCCGACCACGCCCGTGGCGTAACCGAGGCTGGCGAGGCTGGCCGCCATCGTCGGCCGGCCCGGCTTGATGATCAGACGGGCGTCGCCGGGCAGCACGCCGGTGCCTTGACGGCGCCAGGCGTATTCGCCGGTCAGCAGCGAGTAGCGCGAAGGCGTGCAGGTCGCGGAAGTACAGTAACCCGAGGTGAAACGCGTGCCCTGCGCGGCGAGCCGGTCGAGGTGAGGCGTCGGGATGACCTTCGCGCCGTAGCAGCCGAGGTCGCCCCAGCCGATGTCATCGGAATAGAGCAACACGATGTTCGGCGGACGTTTCTCGACCGCGAAGACGGAGAGGACGCAGGACAGGGCAACCAGGGGCAGGAGGCGCATGGGTGTTATGTAGACATGCCGCGGCCCGAAACCAAGCCGACAGATAAGCCACCCCTTGCTTGCCAAACGGGCCTTTAAACCTCAATCAGAGGGCGAACATGCGTTTCGCCAAATACCACGCCCTCGGCAACGACTACCTCGTCCTCGAGCCCAAGGACTGCCCCGCCCTCTTTTCGCCCGAAGCCATCCGGAAGGTCTGCCACCGCCACTTCGGCCTCGGTTCCGACGGCATCCTCTATGGCCCGATCGAACGTGACGACGGCACCTTCGGACTGCGTATCCTGAACCCGGACGGCTCCGAAGCGGAGAAGTCCGGCAACGGCATCCGCATCTTCTGCCGCCACCTCCTCGAGACCAAGCGCGTCAAGGAAGGTCAGGAGTTCAAGCTGCACACCATCGGCGGCATCGTCCGCTGCGAGGTCTTCGACGGCGGCAACCGCATCCGCGTCGAGATGGGCAAGGTCTCTTTCCGTGCGCCGGTCATCCCGCACGTCGGCGCTGACCGCGAAGTCCTCGGCGAAGAAATCACCGTCGTCGGCAAGACCTTCAAGTATTGGGCCGCGACCGTGGGCAACCCCCACTGCGTGATCCCCGTCGAGGAGCTGACGCCCGACCTCGCCAAGACCTACGGCCCGCACCTCGAGACGCACCCCAATTTCCCCAACCGCACCAACGTCCAGTTCATGAAGATCCTGGACCGCAAGAACGTGCGGATCGAGATCTGGGAGCGCGGGGCAGGCTACACCATGGCCTCCGGCTCCTCCTCCTCGGCTTCGGCCGCCGTCGCCCGAAAAATGGGCCTGGTTGACGCGGATTTGACCGTTAATATGCCGGGAGGTCAGATTATCATTGGCATCGGTGAGGATTATTCCATCGTGATGACAGGCCCGACGACCCCCGTAGGCATCTTCGAGATGCACCCAGGAGTCCCGGTCCAAGACGTCGCCGTCTAGGCGATAC
>JBILLR010000058.1:0-7835 GCA_044375965.1 Opitutales bacterium | reverse complement strand
CCCATCTTCTTGGCGACCGGGGTGGCGAGGCGGTCGAACCACTGGTTGGTGAAGTCGATCTGCTCCTTGAGCACGGTCATGTTGCCGCGCACGACGTTCGAGGCCTGGTGGTGCAGCAGGATGGTGTTGGGGTAGCAGTAGGACCGCTCGGCCAGCGTGCAGATGACGGCGGTCATCGAGGCGGCGAAGCCCTTGACTACCACATGAACCGGAGCCTTGGAGGCGGCCATGGCCTTCTGGATCTGGTAGCCGGCGGCGACGGAGCCGCCCGGGGAGTTGTCGACGACGATGAAGATCGGGAACTCCGAGGACTGGTTGTTGTAGAAGGCGATGCGGGTGCAGACGTAGTCGGCCAGCTGCTCGGTCACGGCGCCGTTGAAGGCGATGCGGCGGTCGCTGATGGTGAGCACGCCGTCGACGAGCGGGTCCTTGAGATACTTAGGCTTGGCCTTGCTGGCGATCTTGCGGGCCTCGTCCTCCTTCTGGAAGCGCTGGATCTCGTTGGAGAGACGGGCGACGGTGTTCGCGGCCTCGAGCTGGAGCTGCTTGGCTTCGGCTTCGAGCTCGCGGATCTTGTTGGAGCGTTCGGCCAGGCGGGCGGTGGAGCGGGCGGATTCGAGCGCGGCCTGGCGCTCGAGCTTGGCGCGCTCGTCCTCGAGGGCGGCGGCTTCGGCGGAAGCCTTGGCGAGACGGAGCGAACGCTCGGCGGTCAGGCGGGCGACCTCGGCCTGCAACGGGGCGAGCTCTTCGGCGCGCTTGGCTTCGGCGAGGGCGAGCTCGGCGTCGATGCGGGCCTTCTGGGCGCGCATGCTTTCGGCTTCCTTCATCGCGGCCTTCTGCTGCGAGGTGAGTTCCTCGCGCGGCGCGGCGGCGGGGACAGCGGGAGCCGGAGCGGCCGGCGCCGGAGCGGCCTGCTGGGCGAGCGCGTTCGCGGCCGCGAAGACGGCGAGCGCGAGGGCGCGGAAGGAGGTGCGGAGATGCATGGGTGTTATGTGTTTTGAAATCAGCGGAGGACGAATTCGACGGTGGGGTCGTACATCCACCAGAGGTCGCAGGGGCCGAGCGGCGGCAGCATCTGGCGGACGCGGCCGTCCTGCGTCTTGCCGGCGTTGAATCCGTCGGGATTGGGCTCGGCGACGACGGGCGGCACGGCGCCGGCCACGGTGAGGGAATCCTCGGCCATGCGCTCGACGACGTCGGTGACCCAATGTCGGCGGCCGGCCTCGTCGCCGAGGATCTTCCAATCGCCGGTGGAGGCGCCCTTGTACATCTGGGCGACGAAGTCTTCGACGGTGGTGCCGATGCGGGCGGCGACCTTCACGAAGATGCGCTCGCACCAGACCTTGCTCCATTTGAGCTGCTCCTTGAGCTGGGTGACGTTGCCGCTGAGGCCGACGGAGGCCTGGTGGTGCAGGACGATGGTGTTCGGGTAGACGAACGAGCGCTTGGCGAGGGTGGTGATAATCGCGGCCATCGAGGCGGCGTAACCCTTCACGACGACGTAGACCGGCGCCTTGGAGGTCTCCATGGCCTGCAGCATCATGTAGCCCGACATCACGGAGCCGCCGGGCGAACGGTCGATGACGATGAAGATCGGGGCTTCGCTATCGAGGGCGTTGTAGAACGCGATGCGGCCGCAGACGAACTCGGCGAGCTTGTCGTCGACGCGGCCGTTGAACGGGATACGGCGGTCGGAGATGTGCAGCACGCCGTCGATGAGCGGATCCTTGGGATAGGCGATCTTGGCGCCGCTGGCGATGTCGGCGGCCTTCTGCTCGAGGCGCGCGATGGTGGCGACGGACGAGACCTTGGCGTATTCGACGGAGACCTCGGCGGCGGCGAGGCGGGCTTGCACTTCGAGTTCGGCGCGGGCGCGATCCTTGTCGGCCGAGGCGACGGCGGCCTGGGCGGCGGCGAGGGCGGCTTCGAGCTTGAGCTTCGACTGCTCGGCCTCGATCGGGGCGGCGGCGGCCTCGGCGCGCGCGGCGCGGAGGGCGGCTTCGGCTTCGAGCTTACGCAGCTCGAGCGTCTGGGTCAGCGCGGCGAGCTTACGCTGCGAAGCGGCGAGTTCGAGGCGGGCGCGGATGAGATCGGTCTCGATCTCGGCCTTGATGACCTCGGGGGCCTTCCGGGCGGGGCCGGACTGCCCCATGGCGACGGCGGCGAGGAGGAGAAGGACATGAGCCAGGCGCGACATGGGGATAGGGACTGTTTTGACAGATATATGGTTCCCTTGAAGTTCATTTTTAGCAAATCTGCCCGCATGGATGTCGACGCCCCCATCACCCTCTTCAACCGCCACACCGGCCGCACGGAGACCGAGCAGGTCTATGGCGAAGCCTGGCTGCGTCGCATCTATGGCAACCCCCTCGGCAAGCTGACCCTCCACTCGGTGGTCAAACGGGCCCTTTTCTCCAAACTCTATGGCTGGGCCATGGATCGCCCGAGCAGCGCGCGTCGTGTCGGGCCCTTCGTGAAGGCCTTCGGCCTCGACCCGGCCGAGTTCGCCGACTCCGACCTGAAGTCGTACCGGACCTTCAATGACTTCTTCTACCGCAAGCTCAAGGCCTCCGCCCGACCCGTCGACGCGCGCGCCGAGATGGCCGTGCTGCCCGCGGACGGACGTCACCTCGGCTTCCCTGACGCCTCGCGCGTCAAAGGCATCTTCGCCAAAGGCCAGACCTTCGACATCCCCGCGCTCGTCGCGGATCGCGCGCTCGGCGAGCGCTACTCGCGTGGCACCGTCGTCTGTTCGCGTCTCTGCCCGGTCGATTATCACCGCTTCCACTTCCCGGTCGCCGGCGTGCCGGGAGATCCCGTGCTCGCGAAAGGCCAGCTCTACTCCGTCAACCCAATCGCCCTGCGCCGCAGCGCCGCGTATCTCTGGCAGAACAAACGTCAGCGCGTGACGATCGACGCCGGCCCCTTCGGGCTCGTCACCATGGTCTCCGTCGGCGCCACGAACGTCGGCACCATCATCGAGACATATAAGCCCGGCCAGGCCGTCGCCAAGGGCGACGAGAAAGGCTACTTCCGTTTCGGCGGATCGTTCGTCGCCACGATCTTCGAACCCGGCCGCATCCGGCTCGAGGACGACCTCATCCACGCCGGCGAGACCGCCGTGGAAGTCTACGCCAAGGTCGGTTCGCCCCTCGGCCGCCTCGTGTAAGCGCTTGCCTCCGCCGCCCGACGCGCAAACCTTCTCTCACAGGTTTCGCTCGGGTGGTGGAATGGCAGACACACCAGATTTAGGTTCTGGCGCCGCAAGGTGTGCGGGTTCGACCCCCGCCCCGAGCACCCTGTTCGCGCAAAGCGCGAAAGAGGACTGAGTCGATGACTGCGTAGAGGACTGAATCGAGTGCTGAGTCGATGAGAGGCATGGGTAGGGTCAGGACCGCGTCACGACATAGCTGACTTTGGTAGGGTTGAGCGCCCTCGCTCAACCGCGGCTAACTGAAGCCGCCCAGACTACCTGATACAGAAACACCCATCTCAAAGGGAGACCGGAAACCAGGATGTTTGCTACGGGCCCTTAGGCAGGGGCGCGACGGCGTCGCGACCGCTGCGACGGCCCATCACTTGCCGGCCTTCTTCGCCGCGATCTTCGCTTCGATCTCTTTCTGCAACTCCTTCGTACGCCTCTGCCCCGCTGCAATCTCTTCCCTGGATAACTTCTTTTCTAAAAGTAAAAGATTCTTTCGTGCGTCAACATAGGTGACGCCAGCAAGATTCCAATAAGCGTAAGCCTCGGCCTCATCCTTAGGCACACCTTGTCCGGCAGCGTAGCAATCACCTAGGTGATGCATCGATTCCATATCCAGCTGCTCCGCTCCTCGGCGATACCATGACGCAGCTTGAACATAGTCCACCTCAACCCCAATCCCATCAAAATATAAATGCCCAAGATTGTGCTGGGCGGAGGGGTCGCCTAATTCTGCGGCCTTGCGATACCAGGACACAGCTTGAGCCACATCCTTAACAACGCCTCGTCCTTCCAGGAAGCAGTTTGCGAGATTATACTGTGCCTGAGCATTTCCCTGCACAGCCGCCTTACGGTATAGCGACACAGCGCAAGTGAGGTCCTGAACCACACCATTTCCCTTATCGTAGCGAACCCCGAGGTAATTTTGGGCAAAAGAGTTCCCCTGGTCGGCTGACTTACGACCCCATATGAACGCTTGCTCTAAATCCCTGACAACGCCCTCCCCGCTTTCATAGCGCATTGCCATTTCAAATTGAGCAAACTCATCCCCCCGATCCGCAGCCTTACGATACCACTCTACGGCCTTGGCACTGTCTTTCGCTACACCTTCTCCGCCGGCATAGCAGGTCGCTAAAAAGTATTGAGCCTTCGCGTCTCCTTGCTCCGCGGCCTTTTGATACCAGGTGACTGCTTCAGCTTTATCCTTAGCAACGCCCTGTCCGTTAAAATAACAGATTGCTAAATACAATTGAGCCTTTGCGTCTCCTTGATCCGCAGCCTTTCGATACCATACGACCGCTTGAGTGCTGTCCTTAGCAACACCCTCACCAAGATAATAACAGCGTCCTAATCCATACTGAGCACCGGAGTCTCCTTGGACTGCTGCCATTCGGTACCATTTGGCGGCCTCCGGACCATCCTTAGCCACACCCTCTCCATTGGTGTAGCATATCGCTAGATGATATTGGGCCTTTACGTTGCCTTGATCAGCGGCCTTGCGATACCAGTAGATAGCCTGGACAAAATCTTTCTGCACACCCTCCCCCCCGTAGTAGGCGGCGCCTAGGATGACTTGACCCCAATGGTTGCCCTGCTCGGCGGCCTTTCGATACCAGACTAAAGCCTGCTTTACATCCTTCTCAACTCCAGTCCCAAAATAGTAGCTGTTAGCTACGCTAACCTGGGCCTTCGGATCCCCTTGCTCAGCCTTAGCCATATAGCCCCTGAATAGCTTAATCTCTTCGTGAGCATGATCCGCGCGGGCCGTGACCGACGTGAAAAATATAAGGCCGAGCAGCCCGATGGCTTTGCCTATTTTGACCATATTTTCCATAATGTTTTTAAAGGGAAAACTTTTGTTTGGTCAAACGAGCAAAGGCGTGAAACCTTGTAAATCAGCCACTTTGCCGCCCGAAGGACTGTCAATCATTCCGAGGCCCATCGTAATAGAGAAAGGTATGCGAGGGCTAGAAAGAGCATAAAGTGAAAACAATCACAGATGGCCACGAATGCACCGGTCAGCCAAACGAGGATTGGAGAACTTGGGGCAGGCTTGTCACCTAGCGAATCCTTTGCCTGAACGAGCTTGGCCATTTTGCCCGGGACCTCGTGCTCAGAGATATCGCCAAAACGCACGCTGACAAATACTCCCTGAACAGCTAAGTCTGCCACGAGTGTAACCCGTGCAGCGTTCGCCGAGTTTCTCCACTTGTAAAACATCGCTTGCGCCGATGGGGATTCGAGTCTCTCAACCTTGGCAGCCTTTCCCCAGGCTTCATTTGCAAAGTTAAGGCTCCAGATGTAATTCTTCTTGCGCTGATCAATGCTGATCTCGCCTACGTGATGACTAGGCATTCTCGCACGACCTTTCTTATACCTATAGTGAGAGGCGACTATTGGTGAGTACTCGGACCAATATGTTTCGAAATCATAGCTCGTCAAAGGTCGAACCGGTCCCGCCTTCGCTCTTTCTGCATCGATAAGTTTCTCCGACCTCCGACGGTTTTCCTCAAATGCACCAATGTCTTCGGCGAAGATTTGTCCTTGTGAAATACAGCGGCGGGCTACTTCTGAATCAAAGGGAATGCTAAGCGGGGGCAGCTTCGGAAATCTTCGAAGGTCCTCAATTTGGCTTATATGCGCACCCGCAAGCGCGTCGAACACATTACTACGTAAAGCCTCTTTTGTAGATTCGAAATCTGGAGACGGCTCTTCGGAATACGTAAAGCCACCATAGGCCAGTCGGCCGCCGAGATAAACAATCAATAGAATGGTGGCTACGGTTATTGCGCTTTTCTTATCTGGGGAAAACATGATCGTTTTATTTTATAAAAATTAACACCCATCCGCCATTCTTGCAAGGGCTTCCAAAATCCTCGGCTTACGATAGTCTGCCTTTGTCGACGAAAAGTGGTTTTACTACATTTCGTCTCCCGCTGCCCGCCACACGAAGCCACGATTATCCCGCAGTCAGCCATCTAGTGTCCAATTTCTCTATGAATTGATACCTGATCGTAAGATAAGGCTGACCACATCTAACATACGCGATTGTGCGAGATCTCGCTGCCCTGCCCGATATAAACAAGGGCATCCCGCAGTGTTGCCCCTACCCCATTACCTCGAGCCCTCAGGCCATCGTGTCCTCCACTCTTGCCCCTGCCCTGCCAATCCCTACCGTCAGGTTATGTTCGCGTGGCTTCGCACCCTCTTCGCCCCGAAGTCATCGGCGCCTGACCTGAGCCAGGCGCCGGATGAGCCGACGCCGTCGGAACGCGCCCCGTCCACCCGCCCGGCCAACCAGCAGGGCTGGATCGGGGTGGATCTGGACGGCACCTTGGCCGAGGCGACCGCCTGGCAGGGCATGGACCACATCGGTCCGCCCGTCCCGTTGATGATGCGCCGCGTCCGTCAGTGGCTCGAACGAGGCCTCCGCGTGAAGATCATGACGGCCCGCGCCGGCGACCCCGAAGGGCTTGTGGCCACGCAGGCCTGGCTGAAGGCCAACGGGCTCCCGGAACTCGAGGTCACGGACAAGAAGGATTTCGGGATGATCGAGCTCTGGGATGACCGCGCTATCCAGGTCGTCCAGAACCGCGGCATCTGCTTCCTCGGCACGTCCTATTTCGCCCGCCCCAAGGCCCCTATCCTGCCAGATGAGGTTGCCGACCGCACCTTCATCCTCGTAGGTTCGGAACCGAAGACCCCTCCCCAGGGACCCAAACATAGCGCATGAAAGCCTCCCTCAAGCTCGAGTATTCCCTCCGCGTCCTCTCCCAGCTCGCCCGCCGCCACCGCGGCACGGCCGTCACGCGCATCGAAGAACTCGCCAAGCTCGAGGACATCCCGGCCAACTACCTCGTCCAGCTGCTCAACGAACTCCGCGAAGGCGGCCTGGTCGTCTCGAAGCGCGGCAAGACCGGCGGCTACCGCCTGGCGAAGGACGCCGAAGACATTTCCCTGAAGCAGGTGCTCGCGGTCGTGGAACCCGAGCTCGTCGAGACCAAGATCACGCTCAAGGGCGCCTCCGGACCCCAGGTCGCCTCGCTCTGGCGCGAAGTCTCGAAGCGTTTCGACAAGTCCCTGACCGGCTTCACCGTCGCGCAACTGGCGCTGTCGGAGTCGGGCACGGATTTCGAGATTTGAGCGCGCGGCGGCAACTTAGCCGCCCGGACAGGGTTTCATTTTTACCCATGCGCCCCGCCCTCCTCTGCCTCGGCCTACTCGCCGCCGGCCTCTTCGGCCCGCTCGTCGCCGCGGACCGGCCGCCGAACATCATCTTCGTCCTGGCCGACGACCTCGGCTGGACCGACGTCGGCTGCTTCGGCAGCAAGTACTACGAGACGCCGAACCTCGACCGGCTCGCCGCGCAAGGGATGCGCCTGACCAACCATCACCACTGCCAGAACTGCGCCCCGACGCGCTCCGCCCTGCTCTCCGGCCAATACGGCGCCCGCACCGGCACCTACACCGTCGGCTCGATCGGCCGCTTCAACTGGCAGAGCCGGCCGCTCCGCCCCGTCGACAACGTCACGAAGCTCTCGCTCGACCGCGACACGTTCGCGGACCAGCTCAAGGCCGCCGGTTACGCGACCGGGATGTTCGGCAAATGGCACCTGGGCGGGACGCCTGAATA
>JBILLR010000057.1:0-8012 GCA_044375965.1 Opitutales bacterium | reverse complement strand
CAGCGCATGCTCACCGACCTGATGGTCGAGGACAACGGCGGCGTCGAACAGTACTACGGCGGCAAGCTCGTCGAACGCCTCGCTTCCGCGGCCGCCACGGGCGGAGACACCGACCGGGTCTTCTCCCTGGCCTCGCCTGAGCGCCATGTGGCCCTGCTCGACAACGTCCGCAGCTCGCTGTTCGCCACGATGATGAACCTGCCGGTCGAAGCCCGCGAAGGCTGGAACTACCGCTACACGAACCGCAACCAGAACAGCATGGTCGACGGTTCCTACTCGGAATACCGCCTCGCTTCCAACGGTGCGTCCGTCGACTACACCCACAAGCTCGCGAACTCGTTCGTCAGCGCCACCGTGGGTTATGACGACGGCCGTGCGACCGGAACCGGTTACCGCGCCGACTCCAACGGCGTGAACCTCGGCGTCTCCTGGAGCCTCCCCGTGGCTGCCGTCAAGGGCCTCACCCTCGGCCTCCAGACCGGGATGTCTTCGTTCACCAACGACGTCCGCCGCGATACCGCCACCACCGCCGCCGTCGCCAACGACGTCGACTCGGACAGCTCCGCCTTCGGCTTCAGCGTCGATTACGTCCGTCCGATCGACAAGCTGAACCTGGCCATCGGCCTCGACGTGATCTCCTATCGGACCGAGGTCGACGCCTTCACCGAGAGCAACCCGGGCAACCTGCTCGATTCGCTCGACGTGCATGAGCAGAAGAACAGCGGAACGGCCTTCGTCGCGACCATCGGCCTCTCGGGCAAGTACTCCGAGAAGCTGACCCTGGGCGGCGATATCCGCCTGACCGCCTTCGGTTCGGACCGCGAGCACATGGTGACCGCCAACGTCGCTCCTGAATCGACCGCCTTCACGGTCGGTCACGAGGGCGTCGGCCGCTCGATCTTCGGCGTGGGCTTCTCGGCCGAGTATCAGCTCAGCGAGGCCTCCTCGCTCGGTCTGAACCTGCGCGTCGAAGGCGACGGCTCGATGGGCGACGGTTTCCGCGGCGACCTGAACTACCGCCGCCGTTTCTGATCATCCCCGGGATGCTTCCAAAAGGCCCTTCCGCAAGGAAGGGCCTTTTTTCGTGTCCGGCACCAACAGGCCTTCGGGCGATGGCGTGATTCATCAGCCCAAGAAACGGGGTAGTCTGCAGGGGGCCGAGGGCGCCTGGCCGCCCTGCGTCGACCGCTGGCTGCCGAACATATCTTTTCCCGCTACTATGATGACCTTTTCCGCTTAATCGGCGTGAAATGGTTGAAGGCTAAGGACGGTCGGGGGAACATTCGCCTTGTTTCCTCGTCTTTACTTCGACCCCATGAAAACCCCACCCATTGCCGTAGCCTTGTGCGTGCTGGTGTCCGTCATCGGACTTTCCGCGCAGAGCAAGCCCGCGGTCGCCAAGATCGTCCTGCCGGCTGAACCCGTCGCGCAGGCCGTGACCCAGAAAATCGACCTGCTCGAACTCTTCCGCAAGGGCGAGGCCGAGCTCTTCGTCAATCCCAAGGCCGACATCGCCGGCGACCCGAAGTCGGTCTTCAAGTTCGGCGCCGATGGTAATTTCGTCGTCAGCGGCGAAGGCTACGGTGCGATCACCACCCTCGGTGCCTATCGCGACTACCATCTCGTGATCGAGTTCAAGTGGGGCCAGAAGACCTGGGGTAAGCGCGAGTCGCGCTCCCGCGACAGCGGCATCCTCGTGCACTGCTTCGGCCCGCAGGGGGCCGTGGGCGGCAACTGGATGGCCAGCATCGAGGCCCAGATCATCGAAGGGGGCGTGGGCGACATCCTTGTCCTCGCGCCTAAGCTCGCCGACGGCACCGTCCTCGAGGCCTCGCTGAGCGCCGAAGTCGGCCTTGACCGCGACAAGGAGAAGGTGTGGACCCCCGGCGCCCCCCGCCAGACCATGAAGGGCGGTCGCCTCAACTGGTCCAAGCGCGACCCCGATTGGAAGGACGTCGTCGGCTTCCGCGGCAAGGACGACGTCGAGTCGCCCTTCGGTCAGTGGACGCGCTTCGAGGTGATCGCCAAGGGCGACACGCTCGTCTATCTCGTCAACGGCGTGAAGGTGAACGAAGCCTTCGACGTGAAGCCCAGCCAGGGCAGGTTGCAACTGCAGACCGAGGCCGCGGAGATGCATGTCCGCCGCTACGAGCTGCACCCGGTCGGCGGTTTCACCGAGAAGTGGGCGCCCGCCAAGGCCGCGAGCGCCGGCGCCCATCCGGCTTCGGATGATGTGAAGGTCCAGGCAGCCCACGCGGCCAAGCATGGCGACGCCCAGCCGATCCCGGGTTACGCCATGCGCCCGGCCAAGATCGATTTCGAGCGGGACCAGGCGAAGAACGCCGCGCTGCCCTACAAGCTGCCCGCGGGTTTTGAGATGATTGTCGCCGCCGCCTCTCCGATGGTGGCCAATCCCACGATGGGATGCGTCGACGATCGGGGCCGCCTTTTCGTAGGCGACTCCGTGGGCGTGAATTGGAGCCCTAAGAAGTTCGAGAGCGAGACGCCCGGTCGCGTCGTCATGCTCGAGGACCGCGATGGGGACGGCGTGTTCGACCGGAGCGTCGTCTTCGCCGACAAGCTGACCGTCCCCAAGGGCGGCTGCTGGGCCGACGGCAGCCTCTTCGTCGCTTCGCCTCCCGGTATCTGGAAGTTCTCCGACGCGGACGACGACGGCGTCGCCGAGAAGCGCGAACTGGTGGTAGGCGGTTTCGAGTGGACGGCCAACGGCGCCGACTGTCACGGACCTCGCCTGCACCCCGATGGCCGCCTCTACTGGACGCACGGCCGCAAGGGACACACCGTGAAGCAGAAGGATGGCACGCTCGTGCACGCCGGCCTCAACAGCGGCGTCTGGTCGATGAAGACCGACGGCAGCGACATCCGCTGGCATGCCCTGGGCTGCGCCGATAATCCGGCCAGCATCGACTTCACCCCGACCGGCGAGATCGTGGGCACCGTCGACCTCTATTTCGGCAGCCCGCGCGTCGACACCCTCATGCACTGGCAGCTCGGCGGCGTCTACGAGCGCCCGGACTTCCTGCGCATCATCGCCGACCTCCCGCGCACCCACGAGCGCATGCCCATCATCAAGGAGCTCGGTCACGTCGTCCCCAGCGGATGTTCCTTCTGGAAGCATGGCGACCGCGTCGCTCCTGCCGACCACCCCCTTTCGTCCGGCCCGGACAGCCTCAATCTCCTCGTCGCTTTCTATAACTCCAAGAAGATCGTACGTTTCGAGCTCAAGCCCGAAGGAGCCACCTACCAGGCGATCGAGCACGAATTCCTGAGCGTCGACCGCAAGGGCGCGCACCTCTCCGACGTCATCGAAGCTCCGGATGGCTCGTTGCTGGTCGTCGACACCGGCACTTGGTATTCGCATTGCCCGTCGAGCCTCCAGGGCGTGGCCAACGTCCCCGGCGCGATCTACCGAGTGCGCCGCACGGCGGAAGGGAAGGCCGCCCATGTCGCCGTCGCCAAGGCGCACCGTCCGTACGCGCCCGCGCCGGTCAAGACCGACGCCGAACTGCTCTCCCAGCTGTCGTCCCCTGACCAAGCCGTCGTCCGTCGCGGCCTCGAGGGGCTCACCTTCCGCGAAGCCAAGTCGCCTGCCGTCACCGAGGCGATTCGTGGCCTCCTGTCGCGCGAAGCCGACCTCGTCCTCGAGCACGCCATCCTCACCGCGGGCATGCGCCTCGCCGGCTTCACCGCCGCCGACCACGCGACCGTCAAAGGCCCCGTCGCCCAGGCCCGCCTCCTGCGCATCGTCTCCCAGATGCGCGTCAAGGAAGCCGATTATGCCGACGTCCTGAAGTTCGCGGTCAGCCAGGCCGACTCCGCCGACGCCGCCTTGGCGAAGAACGCCTACCTCGCGCTGACCAAGGCCGCGGATGCCGATCAGGTCGTCGCGCCGCTCTTCGCGCAGTGGCTGGCGCAGCCGGCGCCGTCGGCCGCGCAGGTCGCCGCCTTAGGTAAGTTCGCCACCGCCCTCGCCGGCCAGCCCGGCGTCGCGAAGGGCATCGCACAGATGCTCCGGCATGAGAAGGTCGCCGTCCGTCAGGCCGCCCTACGTGCCATCGCGTCCCAGGCCGGTAAGGTGAACGCCCAGGAATGGCTCGCCGCGCTCGAGATCCAGCTCGCGCAGGGCGCTTCGCCTCTGCTCCTGGACGCCCTCGCCCACGTGAAGGACAAGCGCTTCGACGCCGCGCTCAACGCCATCGCCGCCGACACGACCAAGCCTTCCTCGCTCCGACTGAAGGCGCTCCTCGCCCTTTCGAGCAGCGGCGAAGACCTGAGCGACGCCGCCTTCAGGCTCCTCACCGACCTGTTCGTCGATCCGGCCAGCCCGGGGCTGCGGATGGATGCCGCCGCGCGTCTCGCCAACACCAAGCTCACCCCGGCCCAGTGGGACGCCTATCTCGCTTTGCTGCCGAACGCCGGCCCGCTGGAGCAGAACGAACTGCTCGTGGCCTTGGCCGTGCCGCAGAACTACAAGCGTATCTCCAAGGACACCGGCCGTAAGATCGCCGTCGCCCTCAGCAAGTCGTCGATGCTGGGCACGTTCCGCCAGGATCTCGTCCGCAAGGCCTTCGGCTTCCTGCCGCGCGAAATCTACGAGCTCCTTGAACCCTCCTTCGACGCGGCGCTCGCGGCTAATGACGCCAAGCGTGAGCGCCTGGGGCCGTTGGCCCTGACGGCCATCAAGCAGGGCGATCCTGCCGCCGGACGCACCGTCTATGAGTCCGGCAAGGGCGCCTGCATCGCGTGCCACAAGATCGGAGACAAGGGCAACGAGATCGGGCCGAACCTCACCAAGATCGGTGGCATCCGGGCCGAGCGCGAACTCGTGGAGAGCATCCTCTTCCCGAGCTACAACATCGCCCGCGACTACGACCTGAACTCCTTCCAGCTCACTGACGGCACCACCGTGCTCGGCCTGATCCAGGCGCGTTCCGCCGAAGGCGTGACCGTCAAGGAAGCCTCGGGTCAGAGCCGCCTGCTCACCAATGAGTCGATCGCCTCTTCGACGCAGCTCACCACGAGCCTCATGCCCGCCGGCCTGGACGGCATGCTGTCCGAGAAGGAACTGATCGACCTCGTGGCGTATCTTCGATCGCTTAAATAAGCGAAAGCGCGAGGCGCTTTCGAGTTGGCACGTGGGTAAGTTGACACGTGGGCACGGGGTAGGGTCGGGACCGCGTCACGACATAGCTGAATCCTGGTAGGGCTGACCACCTTGGTCAGCCGCGGTTAAGCGAGGGCGCTAAACCCTACCTAGAGGCAACTAGGGCAGCACGCGGTGCTGCCCCTACCTCAGGAGCCACAGGCCTAGGACGGGCAGGGCGAGGATGAGGAGGCAGCCGCCGGAGCGGGGGCTGGAGTCGCTGTAGAGTTCGTGGGCTCGATCTTCGGCCGCCTGGTTGATCCGGTCCTCGATGTCGGCTTCAAGGTCCGCGGGGATGCCGCCCTCGCCATGTTCGTCGTCGGAGCTGAAGTCCTCTTCGTCGTTTTCGTCTTTCATGTGGGGCCTATTATGCCCGGGGGCAGGGGAGGCGCAAGGTGGGCGGCCCGACGAGCCTGTCATAGGAAACAGGCTGGAGCATCGGCGGGGAATCCCCACGCTGGCGGCAGCATGGCGACCATCCTCTGCATGAAGTGGGGCAAGAAGTACGGCCCGGAATACGTCAACCGACTCCACTCCATGGTGAGCCGCCACCTCACCGTCCCGCATCGCTTCGTCTGCCTCACGGACGACAAGGCCGGGCTCAACGCCGGCATCGAGACCTTCCCGATCCCCAGCCTCGAACTGCCGGCCGGCGCCCCGGAGCGCGGTTGGACCAAGCTCGTCTCGTTCTCGCCTGCGCTGACCGCGCCCGGCGGGCCGGAGCTCAAGGGCGACATCCTCTTCCTCGACATCGACATCGTCATCGTCGGCAACATGGACGGCTTCTTCGACCATCCTGGCGACTTCCTCATCATCCGTGACTGGCAGAAGGGCCACTACACCGGCAACTCGTCGGTGTATCGCTGGCGCGCCGGCGCGTATCCTGACGTGCTCGAATATTTCCGCGCGAACCTCGACGCCGTGCGGAAGCGTCACCGCAACGAGCAGGAATACCTGACCGCGCACCTGACCGCGCAGGGCAAGGTCAGCTACTGGCCCGAGACCTGGTGCCGCAGTTTCAAGAAGCACTGCGTGAAATATTTCCCGTTCTCCCTTTGGCAGGCCCCGGAGATCCCCGTCGACGCGAAGATCGTCGTCTTCCACGGCCTGCCGAATCCGCCCGACGCGCTCGTCGGCCGCAGCGGCAAGTGGTATCGCCGCGTGTTGCCGACGCCGTGGATCGCGGAGAATTGGAAATAAGCGCGGAGCGCTTATTTCCAGGGGGCACGTGGGCAAGGTGACACGGTGACAAGGGGAGGAGAGCAAGAGCCCAAAAGGAAACCGGAGACCGGATGATTGGCTGGGGTGTTGATACCGCAGCTCACTTTCCGGTTTCCGGTCTCCCTTGAGTGACCCCTTGCCCACGTGTCCCCTCGAAGGCGCCTGGCGCCTTCGCGCTTACTTCTCGTCCGCGGCCTCGTCGTTGGCGGCTTCTTCCTTGGCCTGGGCCTGACTGCTCAGGATGGGCTGGGCGAAGAGGCGGCCGTCGGGGAGGTTGGCGATGTAGCCTTCACCGATGAGGAACGAAAGATCCGTGAGCACCTGGGCCTTCGCGGCGTCCTCGGCGTTCTCGCCGGCGAGGGCGAGCACGAGGTCCTTGGCCTGCTGGGCCGGCTTGCGGTCGAGCGAGTCGAACAGCTTGGCCATCGGATCGCTGAAGGTCGACTTCGGGTCGCGGCAGCGGCGGCGGACGGAGCATGCGTAGGTGATGCCCTTGGAGCCCTTCTTGTAGAGGTGGAACCCTTCCTTGCGGAGGCGGCCACGGATGCCGTTGGCGGTGTCGAGCGGGAAGGCGCGCTGCTGTTCGAGCGCATAGCGGACGGAATCACGGAGCGGGCCGGGATTCATCTCCTCGAGCAGGCGGCCGGCGAAGCGGACCCACGGATGCGTCTTCACCACGAGGTCCTTGCGGAAGGCCTGGAGGAAGCCGCGGGCGGCGTCGAGGGACTCGAGGCGTTCCGGTTCGCCCTCCTTGCGGTCCTTCGGGGCGTATTCGCTGCGGGTGGACATCGACTTCAACCAGGCGTCGATCTGTTCCTGTTCGCGGACCATCTCGAGGCGGCCCTTGAAGGAATCGAACGGCATGTTGGGGCAATGGCGGGCGTGGTGCTCGCGCAGGTTGCGCTGGTAGCTGTGGTGCGTCGGGGCGCCGAGCAGCTTGCCCGTCTGCGGGCACTTCGCGACCATGAGGAAAGAACCCTTCGGGGGCTCGACCTCGACTTCGACCACGTCGAAGAACTTGTCGAGGTGGCGGGACATCACGTGCGAGACCGCGTCGCCTTCGCTGAGGAAGGGGTGGCCGTCGGGCACGGAGACGGCGAGCAGGGCGTCGGGGCGCTGATCGGCTTCGAGGTGGCGGATGACGATCGAGAGACGGTCTTCCTTGTCGAGGATGAGGCGGGCGACCTCGAAGAGTTCGTAGGTCATCTTGCTCTTCTTCATGGCTCCGCCGAGGATCTCGAACTTCGCGTCATCGGGGAAGAAGGCGCTGGCGACCACCGGACGGAAGGCCGGGGCGTCGTCGTAGCGGGAAGGGCCACGGTCGTCGCGCCGGGGGCCACGATCATCTCGACGGGGTCCGCCACGGTCGTCACGACGCGGGCCGCCGGGGCCGGCGCCTGGTCCGTCGCGTCGGGGGCCGCGGCTCTGTCCGTCGCGGGGAGGCCCGCGGCGTTCGCCGCCGGGGCCGTCGCGGAAGCGCGGACGATCGCCGTCGCGGCGCGGGCCGCCGTTGCCGGAGCTGACCTTTTCGGAGGGGCCGCTGACCCAGGAGGGCCCGAAACCAAGGGAGGAGAGGTCCAGTTCGAAGGACTTTTCCTTGGGAGGGTTGTTTTCGGCCGAGTCGGAG
>JBILLR010000056.1:0-8170 GCA_044375965.1 Opitutales bacterium | reverse complement strand
AACTGGCTGGCCGTCGAACTGGCCGGCGGCGGCCGCAACGCCCCCCTGCTCTCCGAACTCGCCGGCCGCCACGGCGCGCCGAACGCCTCGGTCGTCCTGGTGCTCGCCTGCGGCGGCCGGGCGAAATATCTCAGCTACCGCGACTTCCTCACCAAGGACGGAGACTTCCGGGGCGAAGAAGCGGTGACCTCCGCGCTCATCGAAGTCACCGAGGACAAGCCGGCGGTGTGCTACGTGACCAGAGGCCATGGCGAACTCGGCGTGGAAGACGCGTCGCCGGTCCGCGGGATGTCGCTGCTCTCGCGGCAGCTGCGCAACCGCAACTTCGAAGTCCGCGCGCTCGACCTGGGGGCGGTGGGCGAAGTCCCGCGCGATGCGTCGATGGTCCTCGTGCCCGGGCCGGTGACGCCCTTCTCCGGCGCCGAGAACGACCGTCTCCGCCGATACCTTCAGGAACGCAACGGCCGGGTGCTCGCCATGCTCGACCCGGGGCGCGACCACGGCCTCGACGCCCTGCTCTCCGAATGGGCCGTGTTCTCCCCTGACGCCGAAGTGCAGGAACCCGACCCCGCGCGCCGCACCACGGACGGTGACATCGGCCTGCTCCGCCTCGTCGAGAAGGAGCACCCGCTCACCAAACCCCTCCGCGAACAGAACCTGCCGCTCGTCGCCGCCCGACTCCGGCCCGCCGGCTACGACATCGGCAGCGCCCCGGACAGCACGCTCGTCGTCTCGCCGCTCGTCTTCTCCTCCGACGCCGCGTGGGGCGAGACGGATCCGGCGCGCCGGCCGCCGCGCTTCGATTCGCTGCGCGACCAGGCGGGCCCGGTCTGCGTCGTCGTCGCGGCCGAACGCGCGACCGGCATCCGGCAGGACGTCGGCGGCGCCGGCGGCCGGCTGGTCGTCGTCGGAACCTCCGAGATCGCGGCGAACAGCCGGTTCGACCGCGGCGGCAACCGCGCCTTCCTGACGCAGGCCGCCGCTTGGCTCAGCGACCGAGAGCGCGCCGTGTCGCTGCCCGCCCGTGTCGGGGGCGAGACCCAGCTGACCGCGACCGCGGCCGACTTCTGGGCCTTGGCCTTACGTTTCACCCTCATTCCCCTCGGCGTGCTCGCAGTCGGGCTTGCGGTTTCCGTGTGGCGTCGCAGGAGTTGACGTGCCCATGCGGATCTCCCGCACCACCGTCGTCCTCCTGCTCGCCAATCTGATCGCCTTCGGTCTGGTGTGGCGCGCCATGTCCGGACAGACGACGGCCGCCGTCAGCCAAAGCCAGCTCTTTCCGGCGAACCCGACCCGCATCGCCCTGGCCGAAGGCCCGGCGCGGCTGCTCATCGAAAGACGGCCCGCGGGATGGCGCGTGCTCGAGCCCTTTGATTGGCCGGCGAACGTCTGGTCCGTCCAGCGTCTGATCGACGAACTGCGCTTCATCAGCCCGGAGAGCGGCTTCGACGTCGCCGAAGTGACGGCCAACGGCGCGAGCCTCAAGGACTACGGCCTCGAGCCGGCGCGCTGGACCGTCAAAGTCACGGGAGAAGCGGGCGCCGCCGTCGAGGTCAAGGTCGGCGTCCAAGCCTCGACCCGCCGTCACTTCCTGCTGACCGCGGACGGCGGCCGCATCGTCCCCCTGCCCGACGCGATGGCCGCGGCCCTGGGCGCCAGCGCCGAAAGCTACCGGGTCGACCGCATCTTCGAGATCGCGGACTTCGAAGCGCGCGCCGTCCTGGTGCGTCAACGCGAACAGAACGTCGAGACCGTCACCTCGCTCGTGGCCGAAGCACGGCCGCGCGTCGGCCGACGCGTCCAGCTGCCCGAGTGGCGCTTCGAAGCCCCTTACGACGCCCTGGCCGACCCTGACGCCGCCGGGCGCGCCGTGGCCGCGCTCGCCAACCTGCGCGCGGCCAAGTTCGCCGACCTCGCCGAAGAGGCGACCGGACTCGGCGCCCCCTCCCTGCGCCTGGCCCTCGAAGGCAACGCCCGTCGACAGGTCCTGCTCGTCGGCCGCCCCGCGCCCGGACAGCCGCAGCTGCTCTGCGCGAAGCTGGAAGACAACGCCGCCGTCTTCCTGGTCGAGGCCCGCGAACTCCGCGAATGGCTGAGCCCGCGGGCGACGCTCGCCGACACGCGGCCCGCCGATTTCGATCCCGCACTGGTCACGGGGTTCACGGTCTCCGCCGGCGGCCGCACCATCACGTTGCACCGGCTCGACGGACTGGGAGAGGAGGCACGCTGGGAGATCCCGGTCGCGCCTGGTTCGACCGCCACGAAGCGCCGCGAAGCGGACGCACGCCTGGTGGGTCGTTTCCTCGCCGGAATCTCGCAACTGCGAGCTTCCCGCCGTCCGTCCGCCGTGCCGGGCGGACTGAGCTTGCCCGCCGTCCGCGAGCCCCTCGCCGGCGCGCCGGCGCAGACCGTCGAGCTGGAGTTCGGCGCCGAGCGCATCGTGCTCAATTTCAACGACGACCCGGACAACGGCGCGGGCACCCGGCTCGTCCACGCCAAGGGCTCGCCGCTCGCGGCGGTCTGCGACGTCTCTTTCCTCGACGGCGGCCATCAGAACGTCGAATCCTCGGCCTGGCGTCGGCGCACCGTGGCCGCCCTGCCGCAGGGCGCGCGGGTCAGCGGCCTGCGCCTGACTTCCCGCGCCGACGGCAAGGTAGTCGGCGAGGCCCGCCTCGGCCCGGACGGCAACTGGGCCGGCACGGGCCGGCTCGACCCGACCAGCGCCCGTCGGCTCGCGTTGGCGTTGGCCGAAGTCCGTGCGACCGCTTTCCCCGGACGGGACGTCGGCGCCGGCGGGTGGAGCTACGAACTGCGGGTGACCGACCAGGCGGCGACCGGCGCCGGCGCCGCGAGCGAGACGATCCGGACATATCTCTGCTCCGCTCCGCTCCATGACCGTTCGCTGCTCCTGCGCGACGAGACGGATGACGACGACTTCATCCTGGAACCGACGCTCGCCGCCCTCCTCGCACCCCTGCTGACCGAAGCCGGGAGATGAAGGCGCGGTCCGGCATCCCGACTTTGAGTCGCTTCCTGCGCGGGCTGACGAACACCTGCCTGCTCCTCCTCCTGCCGGTCCAGCTCGGACTGGCCTGGCTCGCCGGCCACGACGGTCCCGTAAGGCTGCCGGACTTCGTCGTCGAAGCGCTCACGGAACGGCTTGCCGCCCACGGCGTCGAAGCCCGCGCGCGCGCGCTGTGGATCCTCCCGGACCTCACGCTCGCGGCCGACGACGTCACGGTCGCGTTCACCGGGCTCACGGGCGACGTCTTCACCGCCGCCCGCGCGGAAGTCGCGCTCCGGCCTACAAGTCTGCTGGCCGGCGAGCTCGCGCCGACGCGCCTGCGGCTGAACGGCGCGCGCCTCTGGTGCCCGGCTTCCGTCGCGCGGGAGGGCCGACGCCGGAGCCTCGTCGACGAACTCACGCTCGACATCGCCAAGGAAGGCCGCTGGGTCAGCCTGCGCACCGCGCAGATCCGCGCGGGCAAGATCACCTGCCACGTCAGCGGGGAGCTGCCGGCCGGCCTGCTCCGCGCCGGCCCGGCCACGAAGGAACCGGAGCCGTTGCCGCGCCGTCTCGCCGGCATCCTCGGCGTGCTCGATGCGACGCTCGCCGCGGCGGAGGGCTCGGGCGGGGCGGCGGTGACGATCCGCTGTTCCGGACGGAGCGACGGCACGGCCGAACTTTCCGCGCAAGCCCTGCTGGGGGATGAATACGCCGAGCAGCTCGGGCGCATCAGCCTCCGAGGCCTCCGCCTGCAGGCCGTCGCCCGCCTCGCGGCCGACGGGGCCCTCCGGGACTGGAGTCTCGCCGGTGAAGCGGAGACGGCCGCTTGGCGCGACGGCGCGACGCTCACGGCCAGACGCGCCAGCATCCGCGTCCGCGGCGACGGCGTCGCCGGCGACATCCGCGCCGCCGCCGAACTGGCGGACGTCCGTTTCGGCGAAATCTTCTGCCCGCAGGTACGCCTGGACGGCTCGCGCCGGTCGGCGGATAGTCCATGGACGCTCGGCTTCCGAGCGCACACCGCCGCTTCTTTCGCGGACGGCACGCTGAAGACGATGCCCGACGGCAACCGGCGGATCGGCATCAGCCATGCCATGGTTTCCGGCCTGGAAGTCGCGGCGCACCCGTCCCTCACGCCGATCCTGCTGGCGACCGGCATCGATCTCCGCGGCGACCTGCTGCTGCGCGACGGCGAGATCACCCTCGCGCCGGACGGACGCCTCCTGCGGGCGGAGGGCGAGGCCGGGCTCTCCGGCTTCCGCGGCCTCGGGCTCTCCGCCGAAGCGATCAGCCCTGGCCACGACCTGCCGCTGCGCACCCGTTTCGACTTCGCCCCTGATCGCGGCGAACAGCCGTTACGGCTCCGCGACCTGCGCCTCGCCTCCGTCACCGGCGAAGCCGATTGCGCCGTCGTCGAAGGCGGCGCGTTCCGGCTCACCCTCCACGGCGACCTCGCGCCGGCCAGCCTCGACCGCGTGCTTGGGAACTGGTGGACAGACCTCTGGCGCTCTTTCCTCGTCCGGGAAAATCCTTATGCCTTCATCGAAGTCCAAGGGCGCTGGGGCGCGCTGACGAGCCGCACGCGCGGGCGGGTCCTGATGCGCGGCTTCGACTTCATGGGCGCGCCTTTCCGACGCGTGGAGGTCGGCGTCGACGCCGACGAACGGCGTACGCTGATCGGCCTGCACCGCCTGCGAGGCGGGAGCACGGACTCCGACGGAGAAGTCGAGGGCAGCGCGACCTGGGACTGGTCGAAGCCCGGCGCGCTCGCGGGCCCGGTGGTGAAGGCTGCCGGCGACCTGCAGCCCTGGATCGCCGCGCGTTGCGCCGGCAAGAACTTCGGCGACGCGCTCCAAGGATTGGTGCTGCCGGCCGGCCGACGTTTCACGCTCGACCTCGCGCCGCTCCAAGGAGGACTCGATATCCGCACGACGATCGAGAGCGAGGCGGCGTTCAACGCCTGGGGCATCGCCGGTCGCGGCCTCAAGGTCACGACACAGAGCCAGTCCGGCGGGATGCAGATCGACGCCCGCCTCGACCTGGCCGACGGAGACGCGGAACTCCGGCTGGACGGCGACCCGCTGCGCCTGACGGATTTCGTGCTGACGTTGAAGAACTGCGATCCGGCCCAGCTCGGACGGATCATGCACGACCTAGGTGAGCCCTCGGTGGCTCCAGCGACGAAGGCCGAGGGCCGGGGCCGGCTGGACCTCGCTTTCAAGGGCCGAATCGACCTCGCCAAGCCGCGCGAGATCCGCGGGCTCGGTACCTACGCCCTGCATGATCCCGAGTTGAAGAAAGTCCGCCTGCTAGGGGGGATTTCGAGCGTGCTGGAGGCCGTCGGCGTCGGGGCGACGACCTATGATTTGGACCGGGCGACGGGGACTTTCGGCTGCCTGGGGGGGAGGGCGTTCTTCCCGGACCTGACGATCACTGGGCTACAGGCCAGACTGGACTTAGTCGGGGAAATCGACCTCCGGGACATGACCCTGAACTTCGCCGGGGACTTCTCCCTGCCACGGAAACAAGGATTTAACCCTCTCGACATCATAAATTTGAACCGGGCCTTGGTCAGCCTTACCAAAATCAAGCTCGAAGGCCCCGTTTCCCAGCCTAAGACCCGTGCGATTCCGACCCTTGAGGATATAGTTAAACCCAATAAGGATAATGACTTAGGTAAGATTCCACCCGGTATTCTGGAATGAGGGTTGATTTGCCCCCCTGACACCCTGTATCAGAGAGGTGCACCCCCTCACGGAGGACATTACCTTGGACCTAATTAAGATCAAACAAGTCGTGGATTTGATGAAGAAGTCGGACCTTTCCGAGTTCGAAATCCAGGACCAGGACTTCAAGTTGCGCATCAAGCGTGACCTCCCCGGGCGCGCTCCGATCGCCGCCCCGGCGGCCCCTGTGGCCGCCGCCCCCGCCCCTGTGGCGGCGGCCCCGGCCCCCGCAGCTGCGGCGCCCGCCCCGGCCGCCCCCGCCGCCACGGACCCCAGCATCAAGCTGGTCACTTCGCCGATGGTCGGCACCTACTACGCCACCCCTTCCCCGGAGAATCCCCCCTTCGTTACCGTAGGCTCCCCGATCAAGGCCGACTCCGTCGTCTGCATCATCGAAGCCATGAAGGTCATGAACGAGATCCAGTCGGAGATCGCGGGTACGGTCGTCGAGTGCCTGGTCGCCAACGGCACCTCGGTCGAATTCGGCCAGCCGCTCTTCCGCGTGAAGGTCAGCTGAGCACGGTCCTCCGAGCATGAACAAGATCCTCATCGCCAACCGCGGCGAAATCGCCCTTCGCGTCATCCGCGCGTGCCGGGAGCTGGGCATCAAGACCGTCGCGGTCTATTCCCAGGCCGACGAACAGTCGCTGCACGTGCAGCTTGCCGACGAGGCCGTCTGCATCGGACCCGGCCCGAGCAAGGACTCCTACCTGCGCGAGGATCGCATCATCTCGGCCGCCGAGATCACCAACGTCGACGCCATCCACCCCGGCTACGGCTTCCTCTCCGAGCGCGCCGGCTTCGCCGAGAAGTGCGCCGCCGCCAACATCAAGTTCATCGGGCCGAGCCCCGACGTCATCCGCAAGATGGGCGACAAGGCCGTCGCCCGCCAGACCGCCGCCGCCGCCAAGGTGCCCTGCGTGCCCGGCACGGACGGCCCCGTCGACAACCAACGCGAAGCCATCAAGGAAGCGCAGCGCATCGGCTTCCCCGTCATCGTCAAGGCCGTCGCCGGCGGCGGCGGCAAGGGCATGCGCATCGTGCACAACGCCGCGGCCTTCCCCAAGGAGTTCGAGAGCGCCCGTTCCGAAGCCGAGAAGGCCTTCGGCGACGGACGCGTCTACATCGAGAAGTACATCGAGCAGCCCCGCCACATCGAGTTCCAGCTCCTGGGCGACGAGCACGGCAAGGTGATCCACCTCGGCGAACGCGACTGTTCCGTGCAGCGCCGCCACCAGAAGCTGATCGAAGAATCTCCTTCCCCGTTCCTCACTCCGAAGCTCCGCGAGGAGATGGGCAAGGTGTCCGTCCGCCTCGCCGAGACCATCGGCTACCAGAACGCCGGCACGATCGAGTTCCTCGTCGATAAGCACGGCAAGTTCTACTTCATGGAGATGAACACGCGCATCCAGGTGGAGCACGGCGTCACCGAAGAAGTCACGGACATCGACCTCGTCCGCCGCCAGATCCTCATCGCCTGCGGCGAGAAGCTCGAGCTCTCCCAGAAGGACATCAAGATGACCGGCCACGCCATCGAGTGCCGCATCAACGCCGAAGACCCGGCCCGCAACTTCGCCCCGAGCCCCGGCACCATCGGACTCTACTACACTCCCGGCGGCCACGGCGTGCGCGTCGACTCGCACTGCTATTCGGGCTACGTCATCCCGCCCCTCTACGACTCCATGGTGGCCAAGCTGATCTCGGTCGGCGCGACCCGCCAGAAGGCCCTGGACCGCATGCACCGCGCCCTCGGCGAATACATCATCCGCGGCATCCACACCACGATCCCGGTCTGCCGCGCGATCATGAAGGATCCGGCCTTCCGCCAGGGCGGCGCCACGACGAAGTATCTCGAAGACTTCTTCGAACGCACCCCGAAGGAGCTCTGGTCCGCCGCGCCGCTCACCTGAGCGGCCCGCCGCCGACGATGAGCGCCCCGCAGCGCCCGACCCCCGCCGCCACCGCCCGCCTGAAAACGGGCGGTGATTGTTTACGCCATGCCAACCGGCTCTTCAAGTCGGCCGGCGTCGCCCACGGCCAAGGGTTCGTCAACGCCGAGGAGGAATCCCTCACGCTCATGGGCCACGCCACGGGCCTCGCCTGGGAGAAGCTGCCCTCGTGCTTCGAACGCCCCCTGACGGCCAAGGAGAAGGCCACGTTCCTCGCGCTCGTCGAACGCCGCGTCTTTGACCGCGTGCCCACCGGCTACCTCGTCGGCGAGACCTGGCTCGGCGGCCTCCGCTTCCGCGTCGACGAACGCGTGATCATCCCGCGCTCGTATTTCGTCGAGCTCATCCCCGAAGCCATCCCGCAGTGGCTGCCCCCCGTCGCGCAGGTGACCGACGTCGCCGACGTCTGCACGGGCTCGGGCTGCCTCGCCATCCTGCTCGCGAAGCGCTTCCCGAAGGCCCATGTGCACGCCACCGACCTTTCGGCG
>JBILLR010000055.1:0-8238 GCA_044375965.1 Opitutales bacterium | reverse complement strand
GAAAAGCCTGCGCACCGAACTCGACGCGCCGGACCTGATCCTGCTCCTCGGAGTCAACACGCGCTTCGGCAACGGCAAGAACGCCTTCATGCCGAAGGTCATCGAAGCCCAGAAGGAAGTCGCGGCCACCCTGCCCCGCGCCCGCTACGTGGACACCGCCGGCGCGGAGACCCTGCCGCCCTCCCACACCCACTTCACCGCCGCCGGCACCCTTGAGGTTGGCCGTCGCTACGCCGAAGCCCTCCTCGCCGTCGAATCCGCCCTTACCAAGTAGACCATGCGTTCCGCCTCCCTCAGCCTCCTGTTCGTCGCCACCGGCCTCGCGGCCGCCGAGTCGAAACTGGATTTCAACCGGGACATCCGCCCCATCCTTTCCGATAACTGCTTCGCCTGCCACGGCTTCGACGCCAAGAAACGCAAGGCCGACCTACGCCTCGACACCGCCGAAGGCGCGACCGCGATCAACGACGGCGTCCAGGCCGTGAAGCCAGGCGACCCCGAGGCCAGCGAGCTCATCAAGCGCATCCTCAGCAAGGACCCCGAAGAGGTCATGCCTCCGCCCGAATCGCACAAGCAGATCACCCCCGCGCAGGTCGACCTTCTCCGCCGCTGGATCGCCCAAGGCGCCGTCTACCGCAAGCATTGGAGTTTTGAAGTGCCGGTCCGCCCGGAAGTCCCGGCCGCCGCGAAGGGCACTTCCCCGATCGACGCCTTCCTGGGCGCAGAAATGACGAAGCAAGGCCTGACCGCCGGCCCCGAGGCCGACCCGGAGCGCCTCATCCGTCGCGTCACCCTCGACCTCACGGGCCTTCCGCCGACGCCGGCGGAAATCGACGCCTTCCTCACGGACTCCGCCCCAGGCGCCTATGAGCGCGTGGTCGACCGCCTGCTCGGCTCCGTCCGCTACGGCGAACACATGGCCCGCGGCTGGCTCGACGCCGCCCGCTATGCCGACACCCACGGCCTGCACCTCGACAACGAGCGCAGCATGTGGCCTTACCGCGACTGGGTCGTGAAGGCCTTCAACGACAACCTGCCCTTCGACCAGTTCACCACCTGGCAGCTCGCCGGCGACCTCCTGCCGAACGCGAGCCGCGAACAGCGCATCGCCAGCGGGTTCAATCGCTGCAATGTGACCACCAGCGAAGGCGGTTCCATCAACGACGAACTTCTTTTCCGTTACGCCGTCGACCGCACCGATACCACCATGGGCGTCTGGATGGGCCTCACCGCCGGCTGCGCGGTCTGCCACGACCACAAGTTCGACCCGGTCACGACCAAGGAATTCTACTCGCTCTACTCGTTCTTCTACAGCGCCGCGGATCCGGCCATGGACGGTAACATCCTGCTGACGCCTCCGGTGCTGATGCTGTCCACTCCCGAACAGGAGAAGAGCCTCAAGGACTTCGATGCCAAGATCGCCGCGCACCAGAAGGCTGTCCGTGACGCCATCGCCTCCCTCAAATACGTCGACCCCGCGACACTCACGCCGCCCCCGCCCGTCCGCACCGGCGAGACGGTCTGGTTCGAGGACGCCTTCCCCGAGAAGGCCAAGGTCGAGCACTCTGGCAACCCCACGACCTTCGTCGAAGTCGGCCAAGGCCCGGTACATAGCGGCAAGCGCGCCCTGAAGCGCACGGCCAAGGGCGTCGCCCAGGATTACTTCACCAAGGGAGCGTCCTTCGAGATCCCACCCAACGGAGTCATTTCAGTCTGGGCATACCTCGAGCCTGCCGACCTGCCCAAGGCGATCATGCTCCAGTTCCATGTCGGCGGCTGGAACCACCGCGCCTACTGGGGCGAGGAAGGCGCCATCCCCTTCGGCAAGGTCCGCACTCCGGAAAGAGTCAACGGGGGCAAGCTGCCTGAGCCCGGCAAGTGGACCCAGCTCAAGATCGACATCGCCAAGCTCGGACTGAAGCCGGGCATGAAGGTCGACGGCTTCGCCTTCACGCAGTTCGACGGTACGGTCTTCTGGGACCGACTCGCGATCAACCATCGCATCGAAGAGGCAAAGGACGTCCAGTGGTCCTTCCAGTTCTGGTCCGAAAAGAAACAGGGCTCCCGCGTGGCCGAACTGCCCGGCGACCTGCAGAACCTGGTCCGTGGCAAGAAGGCCGCGCAGTGGACCGACGCCGAGCGCAAGCGTCTGCTCGACTGGTGGCTCGAGAACGAATTCCAGGGCGGCAAGGAGCAGCTCGACGGCCTCCGCGCCGCGAAGCTCGCCGAGGAGTCCCGCAAGAAGGCGCTGACCGACATGATCCCCGCGACGCTCATCATGGCCGAACTCCCGCAGCCCCGTCAGGCCAAAGTGATGATCCGCGGTCAATATGACAAGCCCGGCGAAGCGGTGTCCCGCGGCGTGCCCGCGGCCTTCCACCCGCTGCCCAAGAAAGAGACCTTCGACCGGCGCGACCTCGCGGAGTGGCTGATCTCACCGGCTAATCCGCTGACCGCCCGCGTGACGGTCAACCGCTTCTGGCAGCAGTTCTTCGGTCTCGGCCTGGTGAAGACCAGCGGCGACTTCGGCTCGCAGAGCGAGCCGCCCAGCCACCCCGAGCTGCTCGACTGGCTCGCGGTGGACTTCCGCGAGCAGGGCTGGGACGTGAAGCGTCTCATCCGCAACATCGTGACGAGCGCCGCCTACCGTCGCTCCGCCGCCGCCTCGCCCGAGCTGCTCGCCAAGGACCCCGAGAACCGCTTCCTCGCCCGCGGACCGCGCGCGCGCCTAGACGCCGAAGTCATCCGCGACCAAGCTCTCTTCGTCTCCGGCCTGCTCAACCCGCGTATCGGCGGCAAGGGCGTGAAGCCTTACCAGCCGGACAACGTCTGGGAGCCCGTCGGCTTCAGCGGCAGCAACACCGCCCGGTATGTCCGTGACAGCGGCGAGGCCCTCTACCGTCGCTCGCTTTACACTTTCTGGAAGCGCACCGCGCCGCCGCCCTCGATGAGCACCTTCGACGCCCCGGCCCGCGAGGCCAGCTGCGTCCGCCGCGAACGCAGCAACACCCCGCTGCAGGCCTTGGCCCTGATGAACGACGTCCAGCACGTCGAAGCCGCCCGCGCCTTCGCGCAGCGTATCCTCAAGGAAGGCGGCTCAGATGACGCCGCTCGACTCGCGTTCGCCTGGCGCACGGCCGTCGGCCGACGTCCGAAGGCCGACGAAGCCTCGGCCACGCAGGAAGCCTTGGCGGCGCACCGCGCCCGCTATGCCTCGGCCCCTGAAGACGCCACCAAGCTGATCACCTTCGGCGACTCGAAGCCCGACGCCGCCCTGCCCGCGCCCGAACTCGCGGCCTGGACCCTCACCGCCGGCCTCCTCCTCAACCTCGACGAAACCCTCAACCGATGAACGATCCGATCCTCGACCACCTGCGGCTGCTCAACCGCCGCAGCTTCCTCGGCACCGCCGGCCTAGGCGTCGGCGGCATGGCCCTCGCCGGCCTGCTCTCGCGCGACGCCCTCGCCGCGAACACGGTGCACCGCCCGCTGGCGGGCTATCCGCACTTCGCCCCGAAGGCCAAGCGTATCATCTACCTGCACATGAACGGCGCGCCGTCCCAGCTCGACCTGTGGGACTACAAGCCGCAGCTGCAACCGCACTTCGACAAAGACCTGCCGGAGAGCATCCGCAACGGCCAGCGCATCACCACCATGACCTCCGGTCAGGCCCGCTTCCCGGTCGCGCCGAGCAAGTTCAAGTTCGCCCAGCACGGCAAGTCCGGCCGCTGGATCAGCGAACTTCTCCCGCACACCGCCAAGGTCGTCGACCTGCTCGCGGTGATGAAGTCCGTCAGCACCACCGCCATCAACCATGATCCGGCGTGCACGTTCGCGATGACCGGCAGCGAGATCCCCGGTAAGCCCAGCATCGGCTCGTGGCTCAGCTACGGACTCGGCAGCGAGAGCGACGACCTTCCATCGTTCGTCGTGCTCACGCCCAAGAGCGCCGGCGGCCAGGCCCTCTTCACCCGCATGTGGAGCAGCGGCTTCCTGCCGACGCGCCACACGGGCGTGGCCCTGCGCTCGGGCGGCGACCCGGTCCTGTTCGTCCAGAACCCGCCCGGCGTGAAGCCCGCCGACCGCCGCGTGACGCTCGACGCCCTCGCGAAGATCAACGCCGCCGGCCACCGCGAGCTCGGCGACCCGGAGACCCTCACGCGTACGGCGCAGTATGAGATGGCCTTCCGCATGCAGGCCAGCGTGCCCGACCTCACCGACCTCTCGAAGGAGACGCCCGCCACGCTCGATCTCTACGGCCCCGAAGTGAAGGAAGCCGGCTCCTTCGCCCACAGCGCCCTGCTCGCCCGACGCATGGTCGAACGCGGCGTCCGCGTCGTCCAGATCCTCCACCGCGGCTGGGACCAGCACGGTAACCTGCCCAAGGATATCGCCCGCCAGTGCCAGCAGACCGATCAAGCCTGCGCCGGCTTGCTCCTCGACCTGCAGTCCCGCGGCATGCTCGAGGACACGCTCGTGGTATGGGGCGGCGAGTTCGGCCGTACGGTCTACTCCCAGGGTACGCTCACCAAGGAAAACTACGGTCGCGACCACCACCCTCGCTGCTTCACCATGTGGATGGCGGGCGCCGGCGTGAAACCGGGCATCTCCCACGGCGAGACCGACGACTTCAGCTACAACGTGGTCAAGGATCCGGTGCACCTCAGCGAACTCAACGCCACCATCCTCCACCTCATGGGCATCGATCATCGCCGCCTGACCTACAAGTTCCAAGGCCTCGACCAACGCCTCACCGGCGTCGAGGAACGCCGCGTGATCAAGGAGCTCCTCACCTGAGGAGTTTTCCTCGCCTCGCAACTTACTCCGCTTCGGCGGGGTTTCCTCGCCATGCCCCTCCGCCTATTGTCCATATTGCTCGCCCTACTCGGCGCCGCCTCCCTTCAGGCCGCCGAGACCAAGCGGCCACCCAACGTCATCTTCATCCTGACCGACGACCAAGGCTGGGGTGACGCGAAGTTCGCCGGACACCCCTACCTCAAGACCCCGAACCTCGACCGGCTTGCCCGGGAAGGCACCTGGCTCCGCCAGTTCTACGTCGCCGCCACGGTCTGCTCGCCCAGCCGCGCGGCCTTCATGACCTCGCATTACCCGGCGCGCCACCAGATCCACGGCCACTTCTCGGATCATGCGCAGAACGCCGCCCGCTCGATGCCCGACTGGCTCGATGCCGACGTCACCACCCTGCCCGACCTGCTCAAGCAGGCGGGCTATGCGACGGCCCACTTCGGCAAGTGGCACCTCGGCCATGGAAAAGACGCGCCGGCGCCCGAAGCCTACGGCTTCGACGTCTCCAAGACCGTCAACTCCAGCGGCCCGTCGCTCGGCGACGAAGGCAAGGAGCCCTACTTCCGCGCCCGTTCGACGGCGCTGATGGTCGACGAGACGATCAAGTTCGCCCAGACGAACAAAGACCGTCCGTTCTACGTCAACCTCTGGACGCTCGTCCCGCACGCGCCCTTGAAGCCGACCCCGGAACAACTCGCCGTCTATGCCGACCTCAAGCCCCAGGCGGACGATCCGGCCTTCGGTGAATGGATGCAGAAATACCTCGGTAAGGCCAAGGACCTCCGCTCGCAGATGCAGGTCTTCGCGGCCTCCGTCACCGACCTCGACACCCAGGTCGGCCGCCTCCTCGACGCGCTCGACGCGCTGGGACTGACGAATGACACGCTCATCTTCTTCTCCAGCGACAACGGCCCGGAGGACTATCGCATCGGTAACGCCGCCAACGCCGGCGTCGGCAGCCCCGGCCCCCTCCGCGCCCGCAAGCGCAGCATGCACGAGGGCGGCATCCGCACCTTCGGACTCGTCCGCTGGCCCGGCAAGATCCCCGCCGGCCGAATGGAGGAGACCGCCGTCACCGGAGGCGTCGATTTCCTGCCCACCATCGCCGCCCTCGCCGGCGTGAAAGTCCCCGCCAGCCTCGCCCCGGACGGCGAAGACAAGTCGGCCCACTGGCTCGGCGGCCCGGCCGCCCCGCGCGCCCGCCCGCTCCACTGGGAATGGATCTCCGGCGTGCAAGGACCCGAAGACGGCTACATGCCTCCGCCCCTCTGCGTCCGCGACGGACCTTGGAAACTTTTCGTGAAGCATGACGGCCAAGGCGCCCAGCTGTTCGACATTCCCAAGGACGCCGCCGAGAAGCACGACGTCGCCGCCGCGAACCCTGAAGTAGTCAAGGAACTCACCGCCAAGGCGCTCGCTTGGGCCAAGACCCTGCCCGCCAGCCCGGCCCGCGACAAGTTCGTCGCCGGCGGCGCGGTCAGGACGACTCCGCGCACAGGTCAGAAAACCAAGGCCAACCTCGACCGCCCGAAGATCTTCGAAAGCTGGGATAAGAATAAGGACGGCTTCCTCGCGAAGGATGAATTCATCCCGCACATGGGCGACCAGGCCGACGTCCCGGCCCGCTTCATCCGCTTCGACCAAGACAAGGATGGACGCCTCTCCAAGGATGAGTTCGTCCGCGCTGGCAACTGAGACCTTACCCATGCGATACCTCACCCTCCTCACCCTGACCGTGTGTGCCACACTCGGCGCCCAGGAAGCCCCCAAGACCAAGGCGAAGGCCCCGGCCAAGAAGGCCAAGGCCGCCGCCCCCAAGGGCGACGCTTATTCGGCCACGCTACCCAAGCCTACGCACGCGGGCGTGCGTTATGGCGACCACGAACGCCATGTCCTCGACTTCTGGAAGGCGGAGTCCGCCTCGCCGACGCCCCTCGTCTTCATCATCCACGGCGGCGGCTGGGTCGGCGGCAGCAAGGAGCGCGCCGAGAAGTTCGCCGATGTCGACGCCCTCCTCAAGGCCGGTATCTCCGTGGTGTCCATCAACTATCGCCTCATCAAGCGCGACCCCGCGGTCGACACCTCGCCGCCCGTGAAGGCTCCGCTGCACGATGCCGCCCGCGCCCTGCAGTTCGTGCGCAGCAAGGCCGCCGAGTGGAACCTCGACAAGGCGCGCGTCGGCGCCGCCGGCGGTTCCGCCGGCGCCTGCTCGAGCCTCTGGCTGGCGTTCCATGACGACCTCGCCGACCCGAAGTCGACCGATCCCGTCGCCCGCGAGTCCACCCGCCTGACCTGCGCCGCCGTGACCGGCCCGCAGACGACGCTCGACCCGGCCCAGATGAAGGAGTGGACGCCTAACAGCAACTACGGCGGCCACGCCTTCGGACTCGCCACCTTCGCGGAATTCCTAGCCGCCAGGGAGAAGATCCTGCCCCTCATCGCGGAGTATTCGCCTTACGCGCTGGTGTCGTCCGACGACCCCGCGGTGTACATGACCTTCGGCGGCCCGCCGGCCATCGGCCAGAACGAGAAAGACCCGACGCATACCGCGAACTTCGGCGCCAAACTCGCCGAACACTGCGCGGACAAGGGCGTCTCCGCGGAATTGCATTATCGGGGGCTCGCCAACCCGAAGCACGCCACGCCGACGGACTTCCTGCTCGCGAAGCTAAAAGCCGCGAAATGATTCGGCTGCTCGCCATCGCGGCCGTGCTGTGGGCGAGTGCGCCTGGCATGCTCGCGGCGGAATCTCCGCCGCCCAACATCGTCTGGATCATCGCGGACGACATGTCGCCCGACATCGCGGCTTATGGTGCACCCGGCGTGAAGACGCCCCACCTCGACCGCCTGGCCGCCGAGGGAAGACGCTACGCGCGAGCCTACGCCACCGCTCCGGTCTGCAGCTCTTCGCGTTCGGCGTTCATCCTCGGATGCTACCAGACAACGACGGGGCTATACCCGCACGACACCGAAAAGCCGCAACCCCTACCGGCTCCCTACAAGCCGCTGCCGACCCTCCTCCGAGAAGCGGGCTGGTTTGTCACCAACTGCGCCGCGCCCGGCAGCCAGCGCAACGGCCGCGCGATCACCAAGGGTAAGACCCACTACAACTTCGCCCACGACCCCAAGGTGCTGTTCAACGGGGATGACTGGCGGAAGCGTCGTCCCGGCCAGCCCTTCTTCGCCCAGTTCCAGATCACCGAACCGCATCGACCCTTCCCCATCCCCACGCAGTTCGATGAAGCCGCCCTCGCCGCCATCAAACTTCCTCCGAATTATCCCGAGCACCCGCTGAGCCGGCGCGACTGGTATGCGTATGAACGCAGCGTTGAAGTCGTCGACCAACGCGTCGGCGCCATCCTCGCCCAGCTCGAGAAGGAAGGCGTCTTAGAGAACACCCTCGTGATGTTCTTCGCCGACCACGGACGTCCG
>JBILLR010000004.1:0-26088 GCA_044375965.1 Opitutales bacterium | reverse complement strand
GTCTTCGTCGACGATGCGGCCGTCGTCCTGACGATAAACTCCGGTCGAACTGGTGAAGACGAACGCCTGCGCGCCGGCCTCGCGCGCCCAGGCGAGCGCCCGCTTCACGCCAATATCATAGGCCAGCGCATAGGCCTCGGGCCCGCCGCCGCCGGTGCTCGCGGCATAGACGACCGCGTCGACGCGCTTGGGCAGCAGCGCCCAGTCACCGGCGTAGAGGTCGAAGGCTTCCGCCGCGAGGCCTTCGGCGCGCAACTTGTCGCGCGAAGTCTCCGAACGGACGACGCCGAGGACTTCATGTCCGGCCGCTTTCGCCTGGCGGGCGAATTCGGCGCCGACATAGCCGCAACCCAGGATGGCGATCTTCATGAGCGGATTTCCTTCGGAAGAAACGAGGCGACCCACTCCGCGGGAGTGGAGCCGGACTTGGCGGACAGCAGGCCGAGCAACTCTCCCGCGTCGGCGGCAGCCTGCACACGCGGCTCTGGCCCTTCGACGCAGGCGCGGAGGCGCGCGGCCAAGGCGCCGGGCTCGCAGGCGCCCTGCAGGTATTCGGGCCAAGCCTGGCGCTTGAGCAGGATGTTCGCGATGCCGAGATGATCGACGCGTCCCGCGATGAGGTAACGCCCCATCACCCAGGTAAGAGGATTGGCGCGATAGACGACAGCTCCGGGGATGCCGGCGAGCGCGACGGTGAGCGACATGGTGCCGGAGCTGACCAGCGCGGCGCAGCCCGCCGCCGGGCCTTCGGAGACGGGACGCAGGTCGATGCCCTTGGCCTGTTCGCCGTATTCGGCGAGGAGCCGATAAAGCTCCGCGTGCACCTCGCCGCCGGTGTGCAGGACGAGCGCCCGACGCTTGGGATGGCTCTGACGGAAAAGCGCGAAGGCCTCGACCAAGGCCGGGAAGATCTTGCGCACGGGCTTGGGTCGGCTGCCCGGTAACAACAGCACGGGACCGTCCGGATCGTGACGGAGTCCGGGGATATGTTCTTTCTCCGCGAAGGGATGGCCGACGAAACGGGCGTCCAGTTTGGTGTCGGCGTAGCACTCCGGCTCGAACGGGAAGATCGTGCCGACGGAATCCAGGTCGCGCGCCATGGTGAAGCGACGCTTGGGCTTCCACGCCCAGAGCTGAGGACTGACGTACTGGATCACGGCGGTCTCGCCGAAACCGGCGCGGGAGAGGCCCGCCTTGCGCAGCTCGTTGGCGAGCCGGAGATTGAGTCCGGGATAATCGACGAGCACCACGACCTTGGGCTTCCGCTGGAGCGTCCACGACACCATCCGGGCGAAGAGCTTCCGATAGAAAGGATACGCGGAAAGGACCTCGATGATACCCACCGCGGAGAAGGTGGTCATGTCGAACAGCAGCTGGGCGCCGGCGGCGCGGAGCTGAGGCCCGCCGAAGGCGGCGATGCGCAGGCCCGGACGGGCCGCGAGCAGGTCGGCGACGACCTTGGCCGCATGCTGGTCGCCCGAATGCTCGCCGGCCACGACGAGGACGTCGACCTCGCCCCCGCGGGGCCGGTCGAAGCTCGCCGGGATGGCCGGGAATGCGCTCATTTGCGCGCCATGCCGGCGCGTATCTGTTCGGTGATCTGGATGGCGACGGCCAGGGCCGAGCGGCCGAGTTCGCCGCTGACCTTGGGGCTCTTCCGCTCGCGGACGCAGGCGGTGAAAGAAGCGAGCTCGATGGCGAGGGGCTCGCCCTTCTCGATCGGGATCTCCTCCTTGGCGAAGCCGCCTTCGGCGGTCGGGTCGACGCGCACGGTGTGGCCCTTCTGGCCCATGAAGTCGATGGAGAGGTAGCCGCCGGTCTGGAAGACGCGGATCTCGCGGTTCTTCTTCAGCGAGACGCGACTGGCGCTGAGGTTGGCCACGCAGCCGTTCTTGAACGCGATGCGGGCGTTGGCGATGTCCTCGGTCTTGGTCACGACCGAGACGCCGACGGCGTCGATGCGCTCGACCGGGGAATTGGCCAGCTGCAGGACGATGCCGATATCGTGGATCATCAGGTCCAGGACGACCCCGACCTCGGTGCCGCGCGGCGTGAACGGAGCCAGGCGCTCGGCGGTGATGTAGCGGGCATCGGTGACGGCCTCCTCGAGATAGGACATCACGGGATTGTAATGCTCGATATGTCCGACCTGGACGATGCGGTCGGCCTTGGCGGCGGCGTCCAGGATCTGGGCGGCCTCCTCGAGGGTCACGCAGATCGGCTTCTCGATGAGCAGGTGCACGCCCTTGGCCAGCAACGGGAGCGCCACGGAGGCATGGTGGTTCGTCGGGACGACCACGCTGACGGCGTCGCAACCGGCCGCCATCTCGTCGAGCGTGGCGAAACGGCGGCAGTTATGCTTGGCGCAGATTTCGGCGGCACGGGCGTCGTTCGGCTCGAAGATGCCGGCGAGCTCGGCGCCGGGCAGGGTCGAGTAGATGCGGGCGTGGTGCTGGCCGAGCGAACCCGTGCCGGCCACCCCGCAGCGGATGCGCGTAGCGGTCATGGCCGCCAGACTCCCTCGGCGGGCGGTTTCCTTCAATCCGAAAACCCGCCGGCCTTGACCTCGAACCCCAGGGCGTCCTTGGTCCGCTTGACGCGGACGAGGCTGCCGTCGGGGATCTCGCCGGCGAGCATGGCCTTGGCGAGCGAGGTCTCGACCTCGCGCTGCAGGTAGCGACGCAGGGGGCGTGCTCCGTAGACGGGGTCGAAGCCCTTCTCGGCGATCAGGGCCAGGGCGGCCTTGTCGAAGTCGAGGCGGATGCGCTTGGCGACGAGACGCTCGTTGAGGCCGCGGAGCATGATGGCCGCGATGGCGGCGACCTGCTCCGGCCCGAGCGGACTGAAGAGCGCGACATCGTCGATGCGGTTCAGGAACTCCGGACGGAAGTGGGCGCGGAGGTCCGCCATGACGGATTCGCGGACGCTGTCGGTGAGCCCGAAGCCGGCCTGCTCGGCGATGTGCCGGCTGCCGATGTTCGAGGTCATGATGAAGATCGCGTTGCGGCAGTCCACGGTGCGCCCCTGGGAATCCGTGAGGCGTCCGTCATCCAGGACCTGGAGGAGGATGTTGAAGACTTCGGGGTGCGCCTTCTCGACCTCGTCCAGGAGGACGACGGCGTAAGGGTGACGACGGAGGGCCTCGGTCAGCTGGCCGCCTTCCTCGTGGCCGACGTAGCCGGGAGGCGCGCCGACGAGGCGCGAGACGGCGTGCTTCTCCATGTACTCCGACATGTCGATGCGGATCATCGACTTCTCGCTGTCGAAAAGTTCGGCGGCGAGCGCCTTGGCCAGCTCGGTCTTGCCGACGCCGGTGGGACCGAGGAAGAGGAAGGAGCCGACGGGGCGGCGCGGATCCTGCACGCCGGCGCGCGAGCGCTGGACGGCTTCGGCGACGACGCGCACGGCCTCGTCTTGGCCGACGACGCGGGCCTTGAGGTTGTCAGGCAGGCGGAGGATCTTCTGGCGCTCGCCTTCGAGCAGCTTGCTCACGGGCACGCCCGTCCAGCGGGCGACGACTTCGGCCACCTCTTCGGGCGTGACGGTCTCTCGGAACAGCCCGGTGGCGGACTTCGCCGCGCCCTCGAGCTTGGCGACTTCCTTCTCGAGTTCGGGGATGCTGCCGTAACGCAGCTTGGCGACTTCCTCCAGCTTGCCGGCGCGCTCGGCCTTGGCCATCGCGGCCTTGGCGTCCTCGAGCTGGGAACGGACGGCGCGGACCTTGGTCACGGCTTCCTTGTCCGCGACCCAGCGGGCGCGGAAGGCGGTCTGCTCCTCGCGGGCGGCGCCGAGTTCCTTGCGGAGCACGGCGAGCCGGGCCTTGGAAGCTTCGTCCTTCTCGTTCTTGAGGGCGGATTCCTCGACCTCGAGCTGGAGCACGCGGCGGTTGAGGGCGTCGAGTTCCTGAGGAACGCTGTCGATCTCGGTGCGGATCTGCGCGCAGGCCTCGTCGATGAGGTCGATGGCCTTGTCGGGCAGGAAGCGGGCGGTGATGTAACGGTCGGACAGCGTGGCCGCCTCGACGAGCGCGGCGTCCTCGATGCGCACGCCGTGGTGGACCTCGAAGCGTTCCTTGAGGCCGCGGAGGATGGAGACCGTGTCGGGCACGCTGGGCGGATCGACCAGGACCTGCTGGAAGCGACGCTCGAGCGCGGGATCCTTCTCCACATGCTCGCGGAATTCCTTGAGCGTGGTGGCGCCGATGCAGTGCAGCTCGCCGCGGGCCAGCATGGGCTTGAGGAGGTTGGCGGCGTCCATCGCGCCGTCGGCCTTGCCGGCGCCGACGAGGGTGTGCATCTCGTCGATGAAGAGCAGGATGCCGCCTTCGGCGGACTTCACCTCATTGAGCACGGCCTTGAGGCGTTCTTCGAACTCGCCGCGATACTTCGCTCCGGCGACAAGGGAGCCCATGTCGAGGGAGAAGAGGGTCTTGTCGCGGAGGCTCTCCGGGACGTCGCCGTTGACGATGCGCTGCGCGAGGCCTTCGACGACGGCGGTCTTGCCGACGCCGGGTTCGCCGATGAGCACGGGATTGTTCTTGGTGCGTCGGGAAAGGATGCGGATGACCCGGCGGATCTCCTCGTCGCGGCCGATGACGGGATCCATCTTACCCGTCCGGGCGCGGGCCGTGAGGTCCTGGCCATACTTGGCGAGGGCCTCATACGTGGCCTCCGGATTGGCGGAGGTCACGCGCTGCGATCCGCGGACGGCCTGCAGCGCGGCGAGGATCGCCTTGCGGTCGAAGCCGACGGCGGCGAACGACGGACGGAGCGAGGGCGTCTCGGCGAGGGCGAGCAGGACGTGCTCCGCCGACACGAAGTCGTCCTTCATGGTCTCGGCCTCGTCCTTGGCCTTGAGCAGGAGCGCATGGGTCTCCGCAGAGAGGCCGGGCTGGCCCGAGGCCTGGGCGAGCTTAGGCAGACGGGCGAGCTGACCGGCGACGGCGGTCGCAAGGGCGGCGTCGTCCTTGCCGGCGCGACGGAAAAGCGAAGAAGTCACCCCGGCTTCCTGCGTGAGCAGGCCGTGCAGGAGGTGCGCGGGTTCGAGCGCCGGATTGCGACGCTGCATCGCCTCGCTCAGCGCCTGCTGGAGGGCTTCGGAGGTCTTCTCGGTCAGGTTGCCGTAAGGAGTGGACATGCCAACCATGATGCACCGACCGTTCCAAATCGCCGAGGCGGTTAGAGGGCCGAAAACCGCCTGCGACAGGGATACTTTGAGACAGCCGAGCGACAATGCGTCCCCAGGGCGACGAGTTGTCGCTGACTGGGCGGCCTGGCCGTCAACCTCTAAAAGACCATGGCGAGCGGACTCCCTTGTTGCCGAACCCGCGGACCTGAAGGTAGAAAGCCGTCATGACGCACGACGCGGAGCTGGCGACCTTGGAGCGCCTCCTCGACGACCCTTCGCCGGTCGTCCGCCAAGCCGTGCTCGCCAAGCTGAAGGACGCCGGCCTGCCGGCCGTGCTCTGGCTTGAAGCCCTGGCCAAGGACGAGGCCCTCGCCGCCCACGTCCGCCCGCTGCTCGCTGACCTCCGTACGCCTGAAGCCGCCGCCCACGCCTTCCTTGCGCACATCCGCGACGCGCACTGCGACCTCGAGGAAGCCTGCCTCCTGCTCGAACGCGCCACCGAGCCTTCGCTGGCCGACGACGTTTACTCCGCCGAACTCGACCGTCTGGCCGAGCGTACCCGCGAGCTCATCGCCGAGCCTCTCGATGTCCGGGGGAAATGCCGTCTGCTCTGCCGCGTGATCTTCGGCGAGGAAGGCTACCGGGGGGCGCAGGAGAGCTTCGCCATCCCGGCCTCTTCCCTGCTCTCCCAGGTGATCCGCAGCCGCCGCGGCATCCCGATCTCGCTCTGCCTGATCTTCCTGCTCGTCGCGCGCCGGCTCGGACTGCCCGTCGAGCCGGTCGGCCTGCCCGGTCGTTTCATGGTCGGCATCTTCCGCGGCCGCGAGCCGCTCTACGTCGATTGCTACGAAGGCGGCGCCTTCCGCACGCGCGCGGAGGTCCAGCTCCTGCTGCTCGACAACCAGCTGCCGGCTGACGAGGCGTTCCTCCGACCCGTGACCACGCACCAGACGCTCGCCCGCTGCTGCCGTAACCTCGTCTCGCAGTTCGAGGCGGAAGGCGACGACCGTAGCAGCCGCCTCTTTCTCACCTTCGTCCACGCCTTGGAGCAGACCGATGGGCACGCCTGAGACCCTCACCCTCGCGTCCTTGCGGACGACCGACTTCGCGCCCGGCCAGCTCGGCGTGCTCGGCGACCCGATCGCCCACTCGCTCAGCCCCGCGATGCACAACGCCGCGCTCACGACCTTGCTGCCGACGCACCCGCGTCTCGCCGGGGTGCGTTACCATCGTCTGCACGTCACCGCCGAAGAACTGCCGGAAGCGCTCTCGCTCCTGCACGCCAAGGGCTTCGCCGGCGTGAACCTCACGGTGCCGCACAAGATCCAGGCCCGCACGCTCGTCGAGACGCTCGCCCCCGAAGCGCGCCGCGCGGCGTCGGTCAACACGCTCGTCCGTACGCCGACCGGCTGGGCCGGCCACACCACCGACGGCCAGGGCTTCCTCGAAGCCCTGCGCGAACGCTCCGGACGCACGACGCAAGGCCGCCCGGTGATCCTACTCGGCTCCGGCGGCGCCGCCCGCGCCGTCGCCGCCGCCTGCCTCGACGACGGGTGCGCCTCGCTCAGCCTCCACAACCGCGACGTCGCCAAAGCGGCCGACCTCGCGAGCGCCTTCGCCGATGCGCGCGTGCGCGCCGCCGGCCTGGCCGACATCAAGGCCTCGCCTGACGCCGTGATCGTGAACTGCACGACGTTGGGATTGAATGCTACGGACGCCTCACCCTTTCCCGCCGAGCAACTCACCGCCGGCCAGTTCATCTTCGACACCACCTACGGCGCCGAGCCTTCCCGCCTGCTCAAGGACGCCCAGGAACGCGGGCTCGCCGCCTGCGACGGAAGATCGATGCTCCGCTGGCAGGGAGCGCTCGCCTTCCGCCTATGGAACGGCATGCTCCCGCCTGACGCTCCGATGCGCGCAGCGCTCGGCGAATCCGCCCTCCGATCATGACGCTCGCCGACCTCCGGAACTTCGCCCAGCTGCAACCCGGGTTCGTCGCGCTGACCGCCGGTGCCTTCGGCGCATGCGTCGGCAGCTTCCTCAACGTCTGCATCCACCGCCTGCCCAAGGGCGAGTCGATCGTGACTCCCGGGTCGCGTTGCGCCTGCGGGCAGCCGATCCCCTTCTGGTACAACATCCCGCTGATCGGCTGGCTCAGCCTACGCGGCCGCGCGAAGTGCTGCGGCGCAAGCATCTCCGTCCGGTATCCGTTGGTCGAACTGATCACCGCCCTGCTCTTCGTCGCCGCGTGGTCCTTCCTGCCGCCGGCCAAGGCCGCCGTCGCTTGCGTCTACCTCCCCCTGCTGGTAGTCCTCGCCGGTTGCGACCTCGATGACATGATGGTGCCCGACGCGCCGAACTTCGCGTTGGTCGGAACCGGGCTGGTCGCCGCGATGCTCGTGCCTTCGATCCACGGGGAGACCGCGCACGCCATCGAGGCCGTGAACCGCTTTCGAGCTCTGATGGACGCCCTTCTGGGGGTCGCCGCCGGCACGGCCCTGGTCTGGTGGATCCGGACCATCGGGACCGTGCTCGCCGGCCGCGAAGCCATGGGCGAGGCGGACATCATCCTTTGTGCGGGCGTGGGGGCCTACTGCGGCTGGCAAGGGGCCGTTTTCTGCCTTTTCGGGGGGTCTGTCGTCGGGGTGGTCACCGCCCTCCCCGGCCTCATCCAAGCAAAGATCAGGGATGAAGATTACGCAGGGGTCGTGCCTTTCGTCCCCAGCATGGCTGTTGCCGGGGCGGTCTGGTTCTTCCGTGGGCCGGAGCTGGTCACCCTTTGGCGTAACTGGGTCGCTTCGTGAATGATTCTGACTTGTCAGCATCCGACCCCCCGCCAATCATCCCCGTTCACCCCACTATGAAGCAGCTCGCCCTTGCTACCTTGATCGCTTCCGCCGCCATGGTCGGTTGCACGACATATGACACCCCTTACCACGGTAAGAACGTCTCGATGGAGCCCTCCCACAACTTCCTCGGCATCATGAAGGTCGAATCTGGCTCCTATGGCCACTCCGACAAAGCCACCGTCGGCGTCAACATGAGCGAATTCTACGGGCGTCGCGCCACCTCCGGCGACCGGATCACGCTCTTCTGGGGCGCGGTCACCCTGACCGACTACTAAGCCGACAAGTAGCCCTTGCAGAAGCCCCGTTTTCGGGGCTTCTTCGTTTGCAGGCCATGAACGTCCCCGGAAGCAATGTCGCCCGCCATCTTCGGAACGCGGCCTCCGAGCAGCCGGATGGATCGGCGATGAAATGCCCGACCGGTGTCCTTTCCACGGGCGAGGTCCGCCACGAAGTCCGCACCTTCCGTCAGCTCGACCAGGAGAGCGATGCGGCGGCCGCGCATTTCGCCGCCGCCGGCATCTCGGAAGGCGCGCGGGTGCTCCTGGCGGTCCGACCCGGACACGACCTGATCGTCGGGATGTTCGCCTTGCTGAAGCTGGGCGCCATCCCGGTGGCCATCGACCCCGGCATGGGCTGGTCCGCCTTCCTGAACTGCGTCCGCCGCTCCCGACCTTCCGCGCTCGTCGGCGTGAACACCGCCGTCTGGCTGAGCCACCTGCCTTTCGGCGCCTTTCGCACGCTTCGCCAGCGCGTGAAGGTCGGTGACTCCGCCTGGCGTAAGGCGCTCGCCTCGGCCAGCGCCACGCCCCGCCCGCTCGCCGCCGTCACCCCTGAGACGCTGGCAGCCATCCTCTTCACCTCGGGCTCCACGGGCGCGCCCAAGGGCGTGTGCTACACGCATGGGATGTTCGATGCGCAGATCGAACTGGTCCGTAAGACCTACGCGCTCCGCCCGGGCGAGACCGACATGGCGATGCTGCCGCTCTTCGCGCTCTTCAATCCGGCCCTCGGCGCGACCACGGTCACGCCGCTCCTCGATCCTTCCAAGCCGCTCGCGGCCGACCCAGCCCCGATCGTGTCCGCGCTCATCGCCGAGAAGGTGACGCGCTCGTTCGGTTCGCCGGCCATCTGGAGCAAGGTCGCCGACCACTGCGAAAGCCGCGGCGTGACCTTGCCCGACCTCCGCCTCCTGCTCATCGCCGGCGCCCCGGTCTCGGGCGAACTGCTCGCGAAGCTCCGCGTCATCGCTCCGCATTGCGAGACGCACACGCCCTACGGAGCGACGGAATGCCTGCCGGTCACGACGATCACCGCCTCGGAACTCCTCGGCGAAGCGCGCCAACTCGCCCTCCGCGGCCGCGGCACCTGCGTCGGCCGGAAGGTCGCCGGCGTCGAGATCCGCGTGATCCGCGAAACCGACGGCCCGATCGCCAACTTGGCCGAAGCCCATGCCTGCGCGCCTGGCGAGATCGGCGAGATCATCGCCACCGGCCCGAGCGTGACCCGCGAATACGACGGCCTGCCCGAAGCCACGCGCCTCGCGAAGATCGCCGAGGGCGGCCGCGTCTGGCATCGCATGGGTGACCTCGGCGCGCTCGACGCCGAGGGCAGGCTGTTCTTCTTCGGACGACGGGCGGAGAAGATCCGCACCCCCGAAGGCGACCTGCCGACGGAATCCCTCGAGCCCGCCTTCCGGCAGCATCCGCAGGTCTTCCGCTGCGCGCTCATCGGCCTCGGCACGGCTCCGCGGCAGACGCCGGCGCTCGTCGTCGAACCACGCGCCGGCTCCTTCCCTGAGACGGAAACCGCCCGCGAACGCTTCGTGGGCGAACTACGCGCGCTCGCCAAGGTCAACCCCGAGACAGCCGTCGTGAAGCATGTCGTCTTCCAGCGCGCCTTGCCGGTGGACGTCCGACACAACGCGAAGATCCATCGCTTGCAACTCGCCAAGGAATGGACCGCCCGACTCGCCCGATGAATAACCCGCCCCTCGTCCTCGTCACCGGCGGCGCCGGGTTCCTCGGCCAGGCCGTGGTGCGTCGCTGCCTCGCCCGCGGCTATCAGGTCCGCGTGCTTGGACGTACGCCGATGACCGGCGAACTCGCAGCGGAGGTCACGTTCATCCGGGGAGACATCGCCGACCGCGCCACGGTCGGAGCGGCCGTGAAAGGATGCGACTATGTCTTCCATGTCGCGGCCAAGGCCGGAATCTGGGGTCCGTGGGAAGAGTACCTTCGCATCAATATCGACGGCACGACGCACGTCGTCGAAGCCTGCAAGGCCCACGGCGTCCGCGCGCTCGTGCATACCAGCACCCCGAGCGTGGTCTTCAGCGGCGAAGCGTTCCGCGGCGCCGACGAGTCCCTGCCCTACGGCGACAACTGGCTCTGCGCCTACGCCGAGACCAAGGCCATCGCCGAGGAAGTCGCGCTCAAGGCCGCGTCGGACCAGCTGAAGGTCTGCGCGCTCCGCCCGCACCTGATCTGGGGTCCCGGCGACAACCATCTCTTCCCGCGCGTCCTCGCCCGTGCCCGGGCCGGCAGGCTGCGGATCGTCGGCGACGGCGAGAACCAGGTCGACGTCACGCACGTCGACACCGCGGCCGACGCCCACCTCGGCGCCCTTGACGCGCTCCTCGCGGGACGCGCCAACGGCAAGGCCTACTTCCTCTCGCAGGGCGAGCCCGTGAAGCTCTGGTCTTTCATCAACCGCCTGCTCGTCGGCGCCGGTGAAAAGCCCGTCACGAAGCGCATCAGCCAACGCGCGGCCTTTGGGATCGGCGCGCTGCTCGAAGGCGCCTGGACGCTCTTCCGCCTCAAGGGCGAACCGCCCATGACCCGCTTCGTCGCCGTCGAACTCGCCAAGGACCATTGGTTCGACGTCTCCGCCGCCCGCCGCGACCTCGGCCTCAAGCCGGCCGTCGAGACCTGGGCCGAACTCGACCGACTCGCCGCGACCTTGAGGATGAAGTGACGGGTTCGCTTGCACCGGACCGCCTTAACCCCATCCCTCTTCCCCATGCCCGCCGACGGACTCCAACCCGACAAGACGTTCATCGTCACGATGAAGACCTGGTTCGACCAGACCGACGGCCTCGGAATCCTGCACCACTCGCACTATGTGCTCATGATGGAGCGCGCCCAGAAGACGATGTTCGTCGCGATGATGGGCAAGGATACCCTCGATCCGGCCGTCGCCCCCGACGTGTATGTCGTCGTCCGCGACATCGACCTGCACTACCACGCGCCCATCCGGCCGGAATGCGAAGTGAAGCTCATCATGAGCGTCCGCAAGGTCCGCGCCGCCGGCCTGACCGTCGATTTCGAATTCCGCAGCGCCGATCTTTCCGTCCTGCACGCCAAGGCCTCCCGCACCGTCTGCCGCATGGACGGCGTCACCCATCAGCCCTCCGCCTGGAGCGACGAGTTCCGGGCGAAACACGAAGCCCTTGTCAGGGCTTAAGCCTAGATGACTGAGTCGATGGCAGATGACAGAGGTCTGCATCGATAAAGACAGACAGGGAAGACGGACAACGCCCTCGGCCTAGAGTCGTTCAACCGTTGATCGACTCTGCCATCCGTCATCTGTCATCGACTCAGTCATCTGCCCTCGACTCAGTCCTCTACTTCTTCGCCAGCGCAGCGCAGATCCCGCACGTCCTCCCGCCGCACCCGCGCGCGGTGCAGTGTTCGCGGCCGTAGAAGATGATCCGCAGGTGCAACTGGTTCCAGCTGTCCTCGGGGAAGAGGCGCTTGAGGTCTTTCTCGACCTGCTCGACGGACTTGCCCGGACTGAGCTTCCAGCGCTTCGCCAGACGGTGGATATGCGTGTCCACCGGGAAGGCCGGCACGCCGAAAGCCTGGGCCATGACGACCGAGGCCGTCTTGTGGCCGACGCCGGGAAGCTCCTCGAGCTCCTCGAAGGTGCGCGGCACGACGCCACCATGCTTCGCCATGAGCATCTTGCCTAGGCCGACGAGGGCCTTGGATTTCTGCGGAGCCAGGCCCAGCCGGCGGATGAGCGCCAGCACACGGGCTTCGGTCATCGCCGCCATCTTGGCCGGCGTCCCCGCCTCGGCGAAGAGCGCCGGGGTGATCTCGTTGACCTTCTTGTCCGTGCACTGGGCCGAAAGCACCACCGCCACGAGGAGCGTGAAGGCATCGGCATGATCCAGCGGCACGGGCGTCTCAGGGTAGAGCTTGGCGAGCTCCTTGCCCACGTAGTCGGCTCGTTCCTGCTTGGTCATAGGCAGACCATGGGCGCCCCTCCGCCGATGGCAACGCGCCACGGGTCGAAGACTTATTCACAAGCCTTCAGAGAAGTTGCCAAACCTTATGCCAAAACCGTGATTCTCTAATACCCCCACCCTCCCTTGGTGGGCGGTTGCGACACCCGTTTCCTCCTTCAAAAACCATCGTCACTTCCATGGCCCAACTGCCCTACGATCCGTCCAAGATCTCCCGCGAACTCGCCCGCCATTACATCGCGGCGACCGAGGCCGACATCCAGGCGATGTTCGCCGCCGTCGGCTCGAAGGACTTCCCGGACATGTTCGCGCACATCGACCACGCGGTGCAGTTCGCCGGCCCGCAGGACCTGCCTGAAGAGCTCGCCTACCAAGCCCTCGCCGACCGCATGGAATCCCTCTCGCGGAAGAACTCCGTCAAGACCGCCTTCCTCGGCGACGGCCTGCAGGTCTACCGCACGCATGAGATCGTCGGCCACGTCTGCTCGATCCGCAACCTGACGACCTCCTACACGCCATACCAACCCGAGCGCTCGCAGGGCACGCTGATCACGCATTGGATCTATCAGTCCACGCTCGCCCAGCTGACCGGCTTCGAGGCGGTCAACTCCTCGCTCTACGACCGCGCCAGCGCGCTCTTCGAAGCCGCCGTCTGCGCCGTCCGCATGGGCGACGCCGAAGCCAACACGGTGCTCGTCGCCGGCAACCTGCTCCCCGCCGACCTCGAAGTCCTGCGCACGCACGTCGCCGGCACTTCGGTGAAGCTGGAATTCCTCTCGCCCGAGGACGCCACCGGCCGCCTCGCCGCCGCCGGCGTCGCCGCCGCCGCCGGCCGCCTCGGCAAGCAGCTCGCCGCCGTCATCTTCCCGCAGGTCAACGCCCTCGGCCTGCTCGAGGACGTCGACGCCCTGACCGACGCGTGCGCCGACGCCGGCGTTAAGTCCATCGCGGTCATCGACCCGATGCTGCTCGCCACCGGCGGCCTCAAGGCCCCGGCCCAATACGGCAGGAAAGGCGCCGACATCCTCGTCGGCGAAGGCCAGCATCTCGCCATCGGAGCCAATTTCGGCGGCCCCGGCCTCGGCATCTTCGCCGTCCGCCACCACGCCGAGAAGAAGAACGAAGTCCGCGAGACCCCGGGACGCTTCGTCGGCAAGGCCAAGGACAACGCCGGCCGTGACTGCATCGTGATGGTGATGTCCACCCGCGAGCAGCACATCCGCAAGGACAAGGCCACGTCCAACATCTGCTCCAACCAGGCGTTCATCGCCACGATCGCCGGCGCCGCCATCCTCGCCCGCGGCGAACAAGGCATGGCCGCCTCCTGCGTCGCCGGCCGCGACCAGGCCCGCCGCGCCGCCGCCAAGCTGCACAACATCCCCGGACTCAAGGTCTGCTACGCCGACCAGGCCTTCTGGAACGAGTTCAGCCTGATGCTCCCCGAGCCCGCCGCCGCGGTCATCGCCAAGGGCCGCGCCGCCGGCCTGCACGTGGGCGTCGACATCACCGGCCGCACGCCCTGCCAGTGCTCGCTGCTCAAGGTCTCCTTCAGCGACCTGCAGACCGACGCCGACACCGACAAGCTCGTCGGGTTCTTCGAGGGCCTCTATGGCAAGTCCGCCGGCGCCAAGACCCTCGCCGAAGCGCCCGCCGCCCTGCTCCGCCAAGGCCCCGTCGGCCTGCCCTCCTTCCCGCTCTCCGAACTGAAGGCTTACTACTCTAAGCTCGGCGAACTCAACCTCTCGCCCGATACGGGCTGCTTCCCGCTCGGTTCGTGCACGATGAAGTATAATCCGCACATCAACGACTGGGCCGCGGGCCTGCCCGGCTTCACCGGGCTCCACCCGCAGGCTCCGGCCGAGGATGCGCAGGGCTCGCTCGAGCTCCTCTGGCAGATCCAGGAGTGGTTGCGTAAGATCACCGGCCTCGCCGGCCTGACCACCCAGCCCGTCGCCGGCGCCCAGGGCGAACTCGTCGGCCTCAAGCTCTTCCAGGCCTACCACCGCCATCACGGCCAGCACCGCGACATCATCCTCATCCCGGCGACGGCCCACGGCACGAACTTCGCCACGGCCACCACCGCGGGCTACGCCACCAGGCGGAATCCCGACGGCTCACCCTCGGGCATCGTGCTCCTTAAGTCCGCTCCCGACGGACGTGTCGACCAGGCCGACTTCGCCGCGAAGATCGCCGAATTCGGTCCGCGCATCGCGGGCATGATGGTGACCAACCCGAACACCTCCGGGGTTTTCGAGACCGACTTCCAGAAGATGGCGGCGGAGATCCACCGCGTCGGCGGCCTCGTCTACATGGACGGCGCCAACATGAACGCCATCGCCGGCTGGGTGAACCTCGGCGCCCTCGGCGTCGACGCGGTCCACAACAACCTGCACAAGACCTGGACCGTGCCGCACGGCGGCGGCGGCCCCGGCGACGGCATCGTGGCCGTGTCCGAACGCCTCGTCGACTTCCTCCCGGGCTTCCAGATCGAGAAGCACGGCGATACCTACGTGGCCGTGAAGCCGAAGCACAGCATCGGTTCCTTCCACCGCCACTGGGGCAACTTCGCCCACAAGGTGCGCGTCTACACCTACCTGCAGCGCCTCGGCAAGGAAGGCGTCCGCCGCATGGCCGCGATGTCCGTGCTCTCCAGCCGCTACCTGTTCTCCAAACTGGGCAAGTCTTTCCCGTCCCTCCCTGCGGCGGCCGACGGCGTGCCGCGCATGCACGAGTTCATCCTCACGCTCACGGAAGAGGACTTCAAGCGGATCGAGGCCGCCGGCATCCCGCGCGCGAGCATCATCGCCCGCGTCGGCAAGCTCTTCCTCGACTTCGGCTTCCACGCCCCGACCGTCGCCTTCCCCGAGGTCTTCGGCCTGATGATCGAACCGACCGAATCCTACACGAAGCCGGAACTCGACCGCTTCGCGGAAGTCGTGCTGGCCATCGGCGAACTCATCCGGACGAACCCGGAAGTCCTCAAGTCGACCCCGCGCTTCACGCCGGTGGATCGCGTCGACGAAGTCGCCGCGAACCGGAACCTGGTGCTCAGCGAACGCCTCACGGCCCTCCCGCTGATCAACGAAAACCGCCTCTCGCCCGTGCTGCTCAACGCGATGCCCGTCGCCGAGATCAAGCAGCGCGTGCTGGCGACGGTCTGACCAGGCCTTCGGCGCTCAGCGCGGGTCGGCCTCGATGAAGCGGCCCCGGGAGATGGCGGCGTAAGCCCCCGTCGCCAAGGCCGCTGCCCCGCAGCCCCAGAATAGCTCACCGGAGGTCAGCCCAAGGCAGTTCGAAGCCAGCCACTGGACGCCGGCCGCGCCGAGGATGCCGACGAAGCTGAGGACGTTCGCGGCGCCTTGGACGGCGCCTTTGTCCTCCGGCGCCGGACGATGCTGGAGCACGGCGGCGATCGGGACGATGAAGAGGCCGGCGAAAAAGCCGAGTCCGACCAGACTGCAGACGAAAGCCGCGAGGCTGACGCCGCCCATTCCCAGCGGCACGGCGCACAGGGCCAGACCAGCCGCACCGGCGGGGACGAGCCGGTATTCGATGCGTCCACGGGAAGCGTAGCCGGCGGCGAGGCTGCCGAAACCGATGCCAAGCGCGAGCGAGAGGGTCAGGTAGGCGTTCTGGGCCTTGCTGAGGGCGAGCACGTCTTGGGCGTGGATGACGAGGTTCATCTGCACCAAGGCGGCCACGAAGAAGAAGCCGGCGTTGCCCCAGCTGGCCCGCCAAAGATCCCGGTCCGCTCGCATGAGCCTGAGGCGCGCCCAGAGGTCGGTCACGGGATTGATACGCGGGGCGCAGTTCGGATTGGCCGCCGGTACGCACGTGATGCCGCGGCTGCAGGCCCAGCCGAGCACGGCCAGCGCGGCGAGGAGGAGACCCGACAATCCCTGCCGTCCGGCGAAGCTCTCCGCGAGGAAGCCTGACGCCGCGATGCCGAAGATAATACCGAGGAAGGTGAGCAGCTCGAAGATGCCGTTGCCCCACGATAACCGTTCATGAGGCAGGAGCTCCGGGAGGATGCCGTATTTGGAGGGGGCGAAGATGGCGCTGTGACAGCCCATCAGGAAGACGGCCGCGAGCTGCAACCAGACGACCTCGAACGCCAGGGCCGCCGCGGCGAACAACATGATGCCGACCTCGGCCTGCTTCACGGAGCGCATGACCGCGGCCTTGCTGAAACGGTCCGCCAGCCAGCCGCCGAGCATCGAGAACAGGATGAAGGGGGCGGCGAACAGTCCGCCCGCAAGGGCGACGTAGGTGTTGCGCTGGTCGACGGGCATCGCGCTGCCGAGGACGAGCAGGATGACCAGGTTCTTCAGCGCGTTATCGCTGAAAGCGGTCTGGAACTGGGTCGCCATCAGGCTCCAGAAACCACGCTGCCAACCGGGGTGATCAGGCGCTTCGCGCATGCGGCAATCTCGCCCGGCCCGACCGGGACGGCAAACCTATTGAGGCCTCAGGCCTGCATCGCGGCGAAGAGTTCCACCGCCGACTCGGCCTTGTTGAGGATGTAGACGTGGTAACCGGGCGCGCCGCGGGCGATCAGGCCGCGCGCCTGACGGACAGCCCAGGACACGCCGACCTTGCGCTGGGCTTCTTCGTCCGGACCGCACGCTTCGAGCTCGCGCACCAAGGCGTCGGGAATCCGCGCCTTGCAGAAACCGCAGAACGTGCGCGCCTGCTTAAGGGACAGGACGGGCATGATGCCCGGCAGGATCGGCACGGAGACTCCGGCCGCCCGGGCGCGGTCGACGAAGCGGAAGTAGTCCTCGTTATCGAGGAAAAGCTGGGTGGTCACGAAATCCGCTCCAGCTGAGACCTTGCCGGCGAGGAAACGGATATCGGCGAGGTCGTCGATGGCGTCAGGGTGACGCTCCGGAAATCCGGCGACACCGACGGCGAACCGTCCGGAACGTTCCGCGCCGATGAGACGGACCAGACCCTCGGCGTGGGCGAAGCCTTCGGGGTGAGCGGTGAAGGCGGCCTGCCCCTTGGGCGGGTCGCCGCGCAGGGCGAGGACGCCGGAGAAGCCGGCGCGGTCGTATCGCTCGATGATCGCGGAGAGCTCCGCGCGGGAATGGCCGACGCAGGTGAGGTGCCCGATCAGCGGGATGCCCATCTTCACGAGCTCCGCGCCGTAGGTGATCGTCGTGTCGCGGGAAGTGCCGCCGGCCCCGTAGGTCAGGGAAGCGAAATCGATGCCGAGCGGCTTCAGGGTCGCCGCGACCTTGAGCATGCGCGCGCCGCCTTCCGCGTCCTTGGGCGGGAAGAATTCGACCGAGACCGTGGGTCGGGCGGGATGCCGGAGGGCGGCGATGAGCTGGGAGCGGGACATCTGAAGTATCTTCTTATCCAGATATGAAGATGTATGTCAAGAACGAGCGGTCATTCGTCCTGCCCTTCCCTGCCCCCGTTGACGGGCAGCTCCCCGGGCAAAGCCACATGGTAAGCCATGACCATCCAGCAAAGCATGACGGGATAAATAAGCACGATGAAGCCGAAGGTCCCGAAAATGCCCAGGAGCACTCCGGCTTTGACGGAGAGGACCTTGAACGAGACCAGGAAGCAGATCGGGATGATGACGAAAAGGATCGCCGCGACGTAACCGATGGAGGTCGTGCCGGAGTAGAGCCCGGCCGAACGGGCGAGATCCATGCCGCAGGAGCGGCAGGCCTTGCCCAGCCGGAACCAGGAGGCGAGCAACCCGCGCCGCCCGCAGTTCGGACAGTGGCCAAGCAGGCCGCGGGCGATGATGTCGCCTCGGGTGACCTTCAGCTCGGGTTCGTCCATCCCACCAGCCTCCGCACGGGAAGCCCGATGACAAGCGAAGACCCGCCCATGCCTATACCTTCAGGAAAACCTTCTGACGCTTGAGGAACCAGAACAGCGCCCACTTCACGGCGAAGATGCCGATGACCATGACCAGCGAGGCGACGGCGGGCGGGAAGGCGCGGGCGAGGCCACCGAAGATCGCCTGCGCGGTGAAGTCGAAGTTGATGAACTTGGACGACATGTAGATGAGCACGGAGTTCATGCCGATGACGGCGAAGAAGGCTCCGAATCCGCGAGCCCAGCCACGAACGTCGATCGTCCAATAGAACAAGGCCAGCAGGAGACTCCCCCATCCGCACGTCCACAGCACGAAAGAGCTGGTCCAGAGGTTCTTGTTCAGCGGGAAGACGAAGCTCCAGAGACCGCCCACCGCAAGCAAGGCAAGACCCGCCAGAGCCAGTCCCGCGGCCTTGCGATCGCCGGACACCTCTTCCGAGGAGCGTCGCAGCCAGAGGCCGGCCAGGATACCGAGCAAGGCGTTGCCGACGGCAGGCAGGATTGCGAGCAGGCCTTCAGGGTCATGGATGCCTTTGTTCAGCTTTCCCGGCAGGAACATGCGGTCGACGTAACTGGCGAAGTTGCCTTCCATCGTCAGGTCGCCCGCCGCGAAGCCGGGCGCATGGCCAAAAGACATGATCGCCCAATAGCCGAGCAAGACGCCGGCGAGCCAGTACCACAAGCGCTTCGGGCTCTCGAAGCTGAACACGAAGATCAGCTGGGCGAACATGCCGGCGAGACCGATGCGTCCGAGCACGCTACCCAGACGCATGTTCTCGAGCCCCTTCCACTGGAGTCCGTTGTTATAGATGATGCCGAGCAGGACGAGGATCAGGCCACGCTGGATGACCTTGCGGATGACTTCACCGCGAGCGCCTTCCGTCAGGCGACGCGTGAGCGAATACGGCGTCGAGACGCCCGCCATGAAGAGGAACAGCGGGAAGATCAGATCATAAACCTGGAAGCCGTGCCACTCGACGTGCTTCAGCTGGGCGTCGATCGCGCCGAGCCAGGCCCAGTCCGTGAGCTTGAACAAGGCGATGAAGATGAGGTGCCCGCCGACGATCCAGAAGAGGTCGAAGCCACGCAGGGCGTCGAGCGAGAGCAGGCGTTCAGACTTCGGGGCAGGAGTCTCCATGAGGGTGAGACTTTTCTAGCCACACCCCGAGGGAGGTCTATCCGGAACAACCGTAGATGATGAGCGAACCCGTGCGAATAGGCACGGGTCGCACTCACATCCTCTCCACCGGCTCGATGCCGAGGAGGCGCAGGCCGGTTTCCATGACGGCGCAGGTTCGCGAGCAGAGCATGAGACGGCGGGCCTTCACGGCGGGGTCGTCCACGATGACGCTGTCCGCGGCGTAGAACGTACCGTAGGCGGCGGCGAGCTCGTGCAGGTAGGTGCAGAGGTGGTGCGGGCGGAGTTCTTCGAGCGCCTGGTCGAGCGCGGCGGTGAACGCCAGCAGCTTGCGGGCGAGCGCGATCTCGGCCGGGGTTTCCGGATCGGTCGCGCCTTCTTCGCCCTGCCCCACGGCGAGGCCGCTCTTGCGGAAGATCGAGCGGACGCGCACGACGGCGTACATCAGGTACGGCGCGGTGTTGCCTTCGAAGGCGAGCAGCTTGCTCCACGAGAAGGTGTAGTCCATCGTACGGTTCGACGACAGGTCGGCGTAACGCATGGCGGCGACACCGATGGCCTTGCCGATCGCCTTTCGCTCGGCCTCAGGCAGCTCGGGGTTCTTGCTGGTGACGGCTTCGTACGCGAGCTTCTCAGCCTGGTCGATGAGTTCCTGCAGGCGCACGGGCTCGCCGGACTTGGTCTTGATGGCCTTGCCGTCCTCACCGAGGATCGTGCCGAACCACACATGACGGAGACGCGGGAGCTTACGGTCCGAGGCCTTGAACCACTTGGCGCCGGTCAGGAAGAGCTGATGGAAGTGATCCTGCTGGCGTCCGTCGGTGACGTACACGATTTCATCGGCCTTGAAGTGCTCGGCGCGGTAGAGGAGCGTGGCGAGGTCGGTCGAGGCGTAGTTCGAGGAGCCGTCCTTCTTGCGGACGATGAAGGGCATCTTCGTCTCGGCGTCCCGCGAGAAGCGGGGCTCCTCGTCGTGCCAGACCACGAGGGCGCCTTCGCTTTCCTCGGCCAGCTTATGCTTCGCCAGCTCGGAGTAGACCTGGCCGACCTTGTCGCGGTAGAAGGATTCGCCGAGGATGACGTCGGTCTTAAGGCCGAACTGGTCGTAGATGCGCTGGCAGGCGGCGTTGGAGACCTCGACGATCTCCTTCCAGAGGGCGGTGTTGGCGGGGTCGCCGGACTGGAGCTTCGCGAGTTCGGCGCGGGCGGCGTCCATGAGCGCCGGGTCGGCCTTGGTGGCGGCACTGCCCTCCTTGTAAAGACGCTCGAGGTCTTCGAGGGCCGTCGGGCTCTTGGCGTCGAGCCGGAAGCCGGCGCGACGGATGGCGAGGATCAGGATGCCGAAGTTCGTGCCCCAGTCGCCGATGTGGTTGTCGCGGACGAGGTCGGCGCCGCAGAACTCGATGAGGCGGGCGACGGCCTCGCCGATGACGATCGGACGGAGGTGGCCGACGTGCATCTGCTTGGCGGTGTTCGGCGAAGGATAATCGATGACGACCTTGCGGCCGCCCATCAGGCGGGCCGCGCCGGCGCGCCACTTGGATTCGTCGCGATACTCACGCAGCCAGGCACCGAGGGCGGCGGGCGTGAGCTTGAAATTGATGAAGCCCGGACCGGCGACTTCCATCTGCACGATCTTGTCGTCCAGACCGCCCTGGGCGCGCACGGCTTCGACGAGCACGGTGGCGAGGGCGCGCGGGTTGGCCTTGGCCTTCTTGGCGGCGGCGAGGACGCCGTTGGCCTGGAAGTCGGCGTGGCGCGGATCGGACGGCTTCAGCTCGGGGTTAAAGTCGGCCTCGAGGCCGGGGACGGAAGCGGCCGCCTTGCGCAGCAGGGCGTCGATTTCGCGGGCAGGATTGAACCAGACGGACATCCCACAAGCCGTAAGCCCCTACGCCCCCTCGGCAAGCGAAGAAGGCCTGCAAGGGGCAGGGACGGGGGCGGTGATAGGGGTAGGGCTTATTTCAGCGTCTTCAGGTAGGCGAAGAGGTCCATGACCTGTTCGTCCGTGAAGCCGTCGAGGAGGCCTTCCGGCATGAGCGAGCGACGGAGGTATTTCGCGGAAGCGACCTCGGCCTTCGGGATGCGCCGGTCGGCGCCACCGGCCTGGCGAATGACGTAGGCGGTGGCGTCCTCGGAGACGTAGAACGCCTCGATGACCTCGCCGGCCTTCAGCTTCACCTGGAAGATGCGGTAAGCGGCCTCGATCGCGGCATTGGGCTCGATGATGTTGCGGATGACGGCTTCCATGCCCATCGCCCCTGCGCCGGAAAGGTTCGGGCCGATGAGTCCGCCCTGCCCGTTGATCATATGGCACGACTGGCAGAGCGCGACGAGGGCCTTGCCCTTCGCGGGGTCGCCGGCCTTGGCCGACAGCGCGGTGAAGCGGGCGGTCTTCTGTTCGAGGGCGGCAAACTGCTCGGCGTTGAGCAGCGGAGGAGCGTCGGTGGTGCGTACGACCTTGGCGCCCTTCCCAAGCTGACCCCAGGCGGCGTCACCGCTCGCCGAAGCGAAGACGAGCTCGGCGGGAAACTTCTCTCCCGCGAAGGTGCGGGTCATGTTCGCACGGACCTCCGCCGGCTTGCGCTCGACATTCCAGACCCGGTATTCGGCCAAGGCGCCTTGCGTACCGCCCTTCGGCGTGGACCAGGCGATGGCCAGGCCCGGCAGGTCGTGAGGCTGAGCCGTCTTCGAAGCGCCGGTGAGTTCGCCGTCCTGATAGATACGTAGGATGCCGGCGGCATCGCGGGTCAGAGCGATGTGCGTCCAGATACCGGGGGAAGTCGGCTTGGACGAGACGACCGCGTCACGGATTTCCCCTCCCATGTAGGCGCGGAAGACCCCGCCGGCGAAGTTAAGGTCCAACTTGCCACCCCCGCCGAGGAGGCTGTCGTTATTGTCGATCTTGCCGTCGAGACGCACCCAGGTCTCCACCGTGAAGGCGCCCTTGAGCACGATACCAGACTTCGCGACGGCCTCATTGCTGCCATCAAGGGCGAGGACGCTGCGGAACACGCCGCCGAGCTGGGCGGAGACACCCGCGAGCTCCGGGCTGTCGCCCAGGGCGATGGCGAGCTTCTCCGCGACCGGGGTCTCGATGTCGGCGACCGCGACGGTCTTGTCGGCCAGGCCGGCCGCGATGGCCTTCGCGCCCGCCTTCGTGCCGCTGATGCCGTCGAGCACGACCTTACGATCGTTCACAGACAGGGTCGGATAAAGCTTCATCGCGAGCGCGGAAGCCTGCGGGGCGCGGGAAGCCACCAAGGCGCGGAGCGAGAGCTGGGAGATCTCCGCCGGGGCCGTACCGATGAGCGCGGCGACCGCTTCGGGCTTGGTCGTGCGCAACTGCTGCAGGCCAAGGAGAGCCTCGCGACGAGAATCATCACCGGAGACGAGGGCGAGCAGGCCTTCCTCGAGGTCGAGGAGCTGGAAACCACCGATGAGCTGGGCCGCAAGAGCACGCTCGTCGACACCCTGCTTGAGCAAGGCCTGCGCGGCCTCGGCGACGACAGGGCCCACCTTGGTCGCATCGAGGTCGGTACGGAAGACGAGGAGGAGCTCGACGACGCGGTTGCGGACGGCGGCATCGGCGAGGAGCTTGCGCAGCACGGCGACGCTGGTCGGCTGATCGAGCGTCTTAGCGACGGCGAAGAGCTCATCCGGACCCGGGGCGCGGTCCAGCTGGCCGACGAGATCGGCGACGAGCGGAGCACCGACCTTCGGGTCGAGCGCAAGCGCGGCGAACATGCGGCCTTCGGCCGGCAGCGCCTTGGCTTCCGGGGAGGCGAGGAAGGCCGCGACGGCCTCGGGCTGACGCTCCAGATACATACGGACGAGGAAGCGCTCGAAGTCGCGCTCATAAGCGGCGCCGACCTTGATCGGCTTGCCACGGCGGTCCGGGGCGACGGGGCCTTCGAGCGAAGGTCCGGCAAAACGCATCATGACGCCGAGCGCGGCGGGGTGCTTCACGGAAGCCTCGCCGAGAGCCTTGATGGCGGCGGCGCGGACCTCCGCATCGGGGTCGGCGGACAGCTTGGCCAAGGCTTCGAAATGCGGCGACCAGACGCCGAGGTGGCGGAGGGCGTTCACGGCCTCGCGGCGGACGTTGCGGTTCGGGTCGGCGAGCAGACGCTCGGCGAGCGGACCGATCTTCTGGCCGTGTTCGCCGAGCACCCAGAGGGCTTGGATGCGGCGGGCGGCGGGAGCCGAGGCATCGCCGGCGATTCCGGACAAGGCGGCGGCGGTCGCCTCTTCAGGGCGACGGTCCGCAAGCGTCTGCCAGGCGAGATGGGCGTCGCCGGCGACCTTCGAACCGAGACGGGCGATCAGGTCGGCGGAAGAAAGCTTGGTGTAGTCGGGCACGACCGGCGGCACGAAACCCTTTGGCTTGATGCGCCAGATGCGGCCGGACTGCTTGTCACGGTCGGGGTGGTTGCGGGCGACTTCGTTGTGGCTGATGATCTTGTTATACCAATCGATGACGTAGAGGCAGCCGTCCGGACCCATGGTCATGGCGATCGGGCGGAAGAACGGGTCGTCGCAGGTGACGAAGTCGTCGAGCTTCTCGAGGCGATAACCCGAGCCCTCGCGATGCTGGCGGACCGCGTTCACCTTCGAAGTGATCGGATTGGCGACATACATCACGCCGTCATAGCCCTTGGGCCAGACGCCGACGTCGGAAAGCGCAAGACCGCTCAGGCCGCTGCCGCTCATCTTGAAATCGGGAGCCTGCACCGGGAACGGCGGCTGATAGGACTTCGCGAGGCGATCGGCGCAGCCGGGATAGAGCGCGTATTCGTGGAAAGGCATCACCGGGTAGCCGTAGTCGTTGGCTTCCTGGATGAAGGCTTCGCCTTCGCCCGTCAGGACGAGGCCCCAGATATTGCAAGGACCGACGCTGGTCGGCTCGAAGAAGCTGCCGTCCGGACGGAAGCGGGCCATGCGCGTGTTAGGAAAGTCGGTGACATCGCCCTTGCTCGAGGTGACCTTGCCGGAATTGAACGCGCCTTGGGCGAGCCAGAACCAGCCCCACGGTGCGCGGGTGAACTGGTGAGGGAAGAGGTGCGAATCCTGCACGCCGAAACCGGTCAGCAGCACCTCGCGGGCGTCGGCCTTGCCGTCGGCGTCGGTGTCGCGGAGGAAGACGACGTCGTGGCCGTGCTGGACGACGGCGCCATCCTTATAAGGCAGGACGCCTTCAGGGATCGCCAGGCCGTCGGCGAAGGCGCGTGGCTGTCGCACGCCTGGCTCGAAAGGCTTGTCGAAGACGACAACCTTGTCGCGGGCCTTGGACTTATAGAGCGCCTCGGCGGCGGCGGGATTCTCGTTGGCGTCGACCGGGTATTCGAGCGCGGTGCTGGACCACGCCCTGCCCTGCTGGTCGAAGATCAGCATGATGAACTTACCGAAGTCGGCGGACTCCTTGGCGAAGAGTTCGATCTCGAAACCTTCCGGGAGCTTGAAGAGCTTCTGCTGTTCCTCGGCGGAGCGACGGATGCCTTGGACTTCGTTGTAGCTCGTATCGCGCTTGGCGGGAGCCGTCGAAGCCGCCGCGGGCTTCTTCGCTTCGGGCTTCACCTTGTCCCAGGTCAGCGCACCCGGCGTAGCGGGCAGTTCTTCGATCGTGATGTCTTTGGCCTGGATGACCGCCATGCCGCCGGAATGGACCTGGATGCCGATCTTGCCGTCGGTGGCGATGTTCGAAGCGGTCTCGACGTAATCGAGCGCCGGTACGCCGTTGATCCAGCTGCGGATGCGGTTGCCCTCGGCGAGGATGCGGTACTCGTTCCACTCGCCTTCCTTCACGGCGGTGAGGACCGCGGCGGCGTCCTTCGGTTCGGCGATGACCTTGTTGCGGCGGCTCTCGTCGTAGATCTTGCCATACCAGCCCTTGCCGTAGTCGACCTGGTAGCCGCTCATCTCGGTGCTGTTCGGGACGCGCACGCTGCGGATCTGCACGCCGCTGTTGACGAAGCCCGTGCCGGTCAGGCGCAGTTTCAGGCGGAGGTCGAAGTTCTGATAGGACTTCTCGGTCGCGAGGAAGAAGTTCTTCGGGACCTTCACCGTCGAAGAACCGCCGCGGATCTCGCCGTCCTCGACGCGCCACCAGGCGGCGTCGCCCTCCCAGCCCGCGAGGGACTTGCCGTCGAAGATCGTGACGGGGGCGGCTTGGACGGTCAGGGCTATGAGCAGGGCCAGAAGACAACGCATGGGAAGATGGGGTTACGGATAATTTAGCCGAGGGCAGGACTCCCACAACCCTGCTCGTCATCCCATCCTGCAACCCGACCTCCTTCAAAAGCACATCCCAGCCGCACCCCACGCTTGCGTCCCAAGGCCTTACCGCCTGTCTTCTGGGCATGTCCTCCGTCCATACGCTCGTCCGCGACTGCGCCTCGACCCTGATCCCCGCCGGGGACGTCGTCGTGCTGGAAAAAGGCACGGAAGTCACCGTCACCCAAGCCCTCGGCGGCACGGTGACCGTGCGCACCCCGATGGGCCTCTTCCGCATCGCCCCGGCCGACATCGAGGCGCTGGGGCCTGACGCCGTCGCCCAATACGGCAAGAAGGACCAAGCTGTCGCCAGCGGCCCGGTGAATCAGGAAGCGCTCTGGGAAGCCCTCAAGGGCTGCTTCGACCCGGAGATCCCGGTCAACATCGTGGACCTTGGACTCATCTATCACCTCGAACTCACCCCCGGCGTGCGCGGCGGACAGAAGGTCGCCGCCAAGATGACGCTCACCGCCCAAGGCTGCGGCATGGGCCCGGTCATCGCCGCCGATGCCAAGTCCAAGCTCGAAGCCCTGCCCGGCGTCGAGTCGGCCGAGGTCGAGATCGTCTGGGACCCGGTCTGGAATCCGCGCATGATCTCCGAAGCCGGCCGCAAG
>JBILLR010000108.1:0-2573 GCA_044375965.1 Opitutales bacterium | reverse complement strand
CTCCTTCCACTCCCTCGAGGACCGGATGGTGAAGCGTTACATGAACGAGGTCGCCGGCCGGCCGGTCGACCGCGACGACGCCCGCAACCAGGACGACCGCGTCAAGCAGGCCGACCTCCTCACCCGCAAGGCCGTCCAGCCTTCCGAAGCCGAACAGCTTCGCAACCCCCGCAGCCGCTCGGCGCGCCTCCGCGCCGTCCGCCGCCTCGCCGCATGAGCCCGCGCTTCCTCACCTGGGCCTGCGTCCTCGCCACCGTCGCCGCCTTCGCCGTCGGCACGATCAACATCATGCGTCTGCGCGTCGAGGCCGACACGATCGGCAGCCGCATCCAGCGCCTCGAGCGCGACATCGCCCTTTCTAAGAAGGAACTCGACTCCGCCCGCCGCCACCGCGACCAGGCCGTCGACACCCTCCAGCTGCAGCAGCGCATCGGCGACGCCCTCAAGCCGCCGGTCCCTGAGCAGGTGGTCTGGATCCGCTTCACTCCTTCGGCCGCGTCCCCGGCCTCCCTTTTCTCCGCGAGCCCCCGGATGACGGCCCGCGAAATCGCCTTCCTCGGTTCGGGAGGGCAGGGAGGACCCGGCGCGCGATGAGCCTGCCCCACGCCAGGCGAACGCGCTACCGTTTGCTGGCATGGGCCGTCCCCCTCTGCTTCCTGGCCGTGGTCACACGGCTGGTCTGGTTGCATTGGGTCGACGCCCCTCGTCTGCGCGCGGAGGCCTTGCAGGCCCGCCGCGTGCTCCAGGAGAAGCCGTGCCGTCGCGGTGACATCCGTGACGCGCAGGACAACCTGCTCGCCGTGTCCGAGGACGTCTGGGACATCGGCGTGGACCCGGACGTGCTCACCAAGGCCGACCGCGAACGCGCGGCCGAGGTCGCGGTCGCCCTCGGCCTGCCCGCCGCCAAGGTCCGCCAGGCCTTCGACACCACCGTGCGCGTCGACTCCGCCGGCGAGGAACATCTCATCCGCTGGTCCGTGCTCGCGCGCGAGGCCGGCGAGGACGTCGTCAAGCGCGTCAAGGCGCTCGGCATCAAGGCGCTCCGCGCCGAACTGAAATACCGCCGCAGCTACCCCAAGGGACAGCTCGCCGCGCACGTGCTCGGCTACGTCAACAAGGAGGGCGTCCCCGCCGCCGGCATCGAGAGCGTGATGAACCCGCTCCTCGAAGGCCAGAAGGGCTGGATCGAATCCGAACGCGACGGCCGCCACCGCGAGCTCACGAGCATCCGCCTGCGCGAGGTCGCGCCGGTCGACGGCAGCACCGTCGTGCTCACCATCAACAGCCTCGTGCAGAAGAGCTGCGAGGAGGCGCTCGCCGCCGTCGCGGCCCGCTACAACCCGAAGGGCGCGGTCATCATCGTCAGCGAGCCGCGCACCGGCCGCATCCTCGGCCTCGCCAACTGGCCGACCTTCGACCTCAACCGTTTCTTCGACCCGCAGGCCGCGCCGATGGACAGCCAGCGCAACCGCGCGGTCTCCGACGTCTACGAGCCCGGCTCGGTGTTCAAGATCGTCGCCGTCGCCGGCGCGCTCGAGGAACGCCTCATCACGCCGAACTCCGTCTATGACTGCGGCGCGACGAGCGTCCCCTACCGGGGCCGCATGGTCTCGCTTCCGGCCGACTCGCACGCCCTCGGAGCCGCCGACATCCGCCAGATCGTCCGCGAGTCCTCCAATCGCGGCACCGTCCAGGTCGGCATGCAGTATGCCGAACGTTTCGGCGAGGACCGCTTCTACGGCCTCATCAAGTCCTTCGGCTTCGGCGCCCCGACGGGCCTGATCACCGGCGCCGAGGTGCCCGGCCTGCTCATCCCGCCGAAACGCTGGGACGGACTCACGATCTCCCGCGTGCCCATGGGCCACTCGGTCAGCGTCACCGCGATGCAGATGCACCTCGCGATGTCGGTCGTCGCCGCGGAAGGCCTGCTCATGCAGCCGCAGCTCGTGCTCCGCGTCGAAGACCCGAAGACCAAGGCGACCATCCTGGATTACGCCCCGCGTTCGCGCGGCCGCGCGATCATGCCCGCCACCGCTTCGCAGATGTCCACGCTCCTGCGCGCCGTGTGCGGCAAGGGCGGCACCGCCCCGGTCGCCGACATCCCCGGCTACGAGGTCGCCGGCAAGACGGGCACGACCCAGAAGATCATCAACGGCCGCTACTCCTCCGCCCACCACGTCGCTTCCTTCGCGGGCTTCTTCCCGGTCGGCGACCCGAAGCTCGCGATCACCGTGATCATCGACGAGCCGCAGGGCGAAGGCGTCGGCTACGGCGGCAAGGTCTCCGCCCCGGTCTTCCGCGAGGTCGCCGAGAAGTGCATCCGCTGGCTCGACCTGCCGCCCGTCTCCACCCTCCCGCGCGGCCCTGTGGCCGACCTCGGCCGATGACGCCTCCGCCCGCGATGATGCCCGCCTCGACGGAACGTCCGACCTTCAACGCGCTGCTGCAGGGCCTGCCCGTGCTCGGCCGGACCGGCGACGGTTCGGTGCGCGTCACCACGATCGTGACGGACAGCCGCCGCGTGATCCCGGGCGCGTTGTTCTTCGCCCTCCCGGGCCTGCGCGCCAACGGCC
>JBILLR010000054.1:0-8441 GCA_044375965.1 Opitutales bacterium | reverse complement strand
GACTTCGTCAAGTTCACCCTGGAGCCCGACGTGACGGGCCAGGCGGTCCTCGGCTACGAGGCCGAGAACAACCCGGAGTGGTTCGAAGAACACGCCGGCCTGGACGAATCCGGCAAGGGCGACCTCTTCGGCCCGGTGGTCTCGGCCTGCGTCATCGCGACGGGCGAGATGACCCGCGAGTGGATCGATCTCGGGATCAAGGATTCGAAGAAGCTCACCGATGCGAAGATCGCCGAGCTGGACCGCGTCATCCGCTCCACGCCCGGCGTGGCGGTGAAGACGACGTTCATGCGCATGGCGAAGTATAACGAGCTGCACTCACGCTTCGGCAAGAACCTCAACCGCCTGCTGGGCTGGATGCACGCGACGTCGTGCGAAGAGGCCCTCAAGGATTTCGAACTCAAGCACCAGCGCCGTCCGAAGTGGGGCCTGCTCGACCAGTTCTCCGAAGAGCCGCTCGTACAGAAGGAACTCGCCCGCAAGGGCGTCGAGTTTGACCTCCGCATGCGCACCAAGGCGGAATCCGACCCGGTCGTCGCGGCGGCTTCCATCGTCGCCCGCGCGGCCTTCGTCCGCGAGCTCGACCGGCTTTCCCAGGACGGCGGCGTGGAGCTGCCCAAGGGCTCCGGCTCCGAAGCCAAGAACGCCGGCATCGAGCTCGTCGGCCGCCTCGGTCCGGCGATTTTGGTCAACTTCGCCAAGCTTCACTTCAAGACGGCCTACGAGGTCCGCGGGCTCGAGCCCCCGGAATCCAAGCCGTTCGTCCGCCGCAAGAAAGCGGACTAACCCGTGGCCTCGCTGGCGTCATTCGACCGCAAGAAGGGCGCCGACCGCCCCGGCATCGCGGGCGTCGACGAGGCGGGCCGCGGGTCGCTCTGCGGTCCGGTGATCGCGGCGGCGGTGCTGCTCGACGCGGGCTTCTACGGCGAGCCGGCCTGGCTGCGTAAGCTGTCCGGCGCCAATGACTCGAAGAAGCTGTCCGCGGAGAAACGCGCCGAGCTCCGCGAGGTGATCGCGAGCATGGAAGCCGAGGGCAAGCTGCGGACCACCTGGGCCGCCGGCTCGGTCCTCGAGATCTCGGCCCACAACATCCTCGGCGCCACCCGCCTCGCGATGGCCCGCTGCATCGCCAAGCTGGCCGTGGGTCACATGGCCCCGCTCTTCGCGGCCGCCGGCACCGAGGGCGAACTCTTCGGCCGGACCGACGCGCGCACGTTCCTGGTGCTCGTCGACGGCCTGCCCCTGCGTCCCTTCGCGTGGGCCCATGAGTCGGTCAAAGGCGGCGACGGCAAGAGCCTCGCCATCGCCCTCGCGTCGATCGTGGCGAAGGTCGAACGCGACCGGATGCTCGTCGAGATGGACGCTCGTTATCCGCAATACGGTTTCGCCACCCACAAAGGCTACGGCACGCCGGAGCACGTCGAAGCCCTCCGCGTCCACGGACCTTGCGCCGAACACCGCGAACTCTTCGTCCGCACCATCCTCGCCGGCGACCCCCCGCCCGCCGAATCCACCGACGGTGAGTTTAGTTTTGAGTAAGATTATGAGGTAGGGGCAGCACCACGTGCTGTCCTAATCTGCATCGGGTAGGGTCGGGACTGCGTCACGACATAGCTGCCTCGTAGTAGGGGCGCGACGGTGTCGCGACCTTAGGAGAATACACGGACGCGTCGCCGACGCGTCCCTACCTCAAGACACCCAGCCAACCATCCGGTTTCCCTCGGAGTTCAAAGCTCCTGCCACCTGCTACCCGGGGCCGCCACCCACCACCCATATCTGCCTCCACTTTTGCACCTTTGCACAGGCCGTAGGCCGGTTTGCACCTTTGCACAAAGGACAGCACGTGGTGCTGTCCCTACCTTTACCCCACCCTCTTCGCGTCTTCCCTCACCTGCGAAGCCGAACTATCCACCCACATCTCCCGCGTCACCTTGAGCAGGACATAACCGCTGACGACGGTGACGGCGGTGAGGATCCAGGCCATGGTCAGGCGCCGGGGATCACCTGATGCGTAGAGGAAATTGCCGATGGCGAAGAGCGAACCCCAGATGAGCGCGCAGCCGGCGATCCAGCCCAAGAATGCGGAGCCGATTCGGTTCTCCTGGGCGATCTCGGCATCAGTCACGCCGGCTTCGGCACGGATATCCGTCCAACCCGGTCCGGCCGGCTTCACCTTCCGACAGAACGAGATCAAGGTCGCCCGGTCCGTCTGCGGGCCGACGTAGGCGGTGACCAGCCAGGCGACGGTCGTGAGGCCGACCTGCCAGAGGGTCGTGGTGGCGAAATCGGCCTGCGGCAGGACCAGCGGGACGCCTACGGCGGTCACGAGCGACACCACCATGGCGACGACTTCGCACCAGGCGGAGACACGCCACCAGAACCAGCGGGCGACGTAAAGGAGGCCCGTGCCGGCACCGATGGAGAGCAGGATCTGGAACGCCTCCTGGGCCGAGGTCATGGTAAGGCTGAGCACGGCCGCGACGACGTAAAGCAACACGGTCGCAAGCCGGCCGACGTTCACGTAGTGCGCCTCGGTGGCGTCCTTCCTCATGAAGCGACGGTAGAAGTCATGGACGAGATACGAAGAGCCCCAGTTGAGGTGCGTGAGGATCGTCGAGGAGTTCGCGGCGATGAGGCCGCCGATCATCAGGCCGACGAAGCCGACCGGCAGGAACATCAGCATCGCCGGAAAGGCGGAGTCATGTCCGATGAGGCCGGGGTCGGCGTCCGGGAAGGCGGACTTGATCGCGGCGAGGTCAGGATAGATGATGATCGAGCACAGCGCGGTGATGATCCAAGGCCACGGACGCAGCACGTAGTGGGCGATGTTGAAGAAAAGCGTGCCGCCGAGGGAGTCCTTCTCGGACTTCGAAGCCAGCATGCGCTGGGCGATGTACGAACCGCCGCCGGGTTCGGAGCCGGGATACCAGTTGGCCCACCAGCTGACGGCGATCGGCAGGACGAAGATCATCAGCGCCAGCTCCGGCATGGTGAAGTTGGGGAGCATGTCCAGGATCGGCTGACCCTTGCCGTCCGACACCGAGATCACCGGCACGCCGTCGGTGGTGACCACCTGCCGGGTCGAAAGCTTGGACACGAGGGCCTTCAGGCCGGCCCAGCCGCCCGCGCCCTTGCCGACGAGGCGCTCGCCGACCTCGACAAGCGAGAACCACGCGGCCGCGAAGACGGCGGTCATCTTGATGAAGAACTGCACCATATCGATGACCAGCACGCCCCAGAGTCCGGAGTGCGCGGCGAAGACGACGTTCAGGACGCCGCAGACGACGATGGTCTGCCAGGCCGGCATGCCGAAGAGGATGTTGGCGATCTTGCACGCCGCGAGGGTCACCATGCCCATGATGAAGCAGTTGAAGAAGAGTCCGAGATAGATGGCGCGGAAGCCGCGTACGACCGAAGCGGCCGCGCCGGAATAGCGGTGCTCGTAGAACTCGAGGTCGGTCATGACGCCGGAGCGGCGCCAGAGGCGGGCGAAGAAGAAAACGGTGGCGACGCCGGTGAGCACGAAGGCCCACCACTGCCAGTTGCCGGCGACGCCGTATTTGCGCACCTGCTCGGTCACCCAGTTCGGGGTGTCGGACGAGAACGTGGTCGCGACCATCGACAGGCCGGCGAGCCACCACGGCACCGAACGGCCGGAGGCGAAGAACTCGGCGGTGCTGCCGCTCGAACGCTTGGCGAGGAAGAGCGCGGGGACGAAGCAGATCAGGATCGAAACTGCGACGATGACCCAATCAATCCAAGTAATGTTCATGGCGGGGCGCGGGGGTGAATGTTTCTCCTTCCGCCCCGCCCTCGTGGCAACCGAGTTCCCTTCGCTGATATGACCACTTCGGAGCATTAGGGTCTCGAGGTAGGGTCAGCACTGCGTGCTGACCTAGTTTGCATCCGCGTTCGCCGGATGGCGAGGTAGGGCTGACCGCCTCGGTCAGCCGCGGTTGAGCGAGGGCGCTCAACCCTACCCGATGCAGCTAGGTCATCACGCAGTGCTGACCCTACCTTGGTCTCGAACGGATACGATGTCATCGCCGCCCTACCTAATGCATCACCCGACACCTGCACCCGAACCTGAACACCTGAACCAGATACCCGAGGGCCGAGACCTGGGATCCGAGAATGACTTCATGCCCCCGCCAATTATCAGGCCTCCCTGCGGCGAACGGCCGTGAGATAGGTAGGGTCAGCACTGCGTGCTGACCTAGTTGCCGGACTCCTAGGTTGGCACGCAGTGCCAACCCTACCCCGATGCAGCGGATGCGATGTCATCGCATCCCTACCCAAACAAAAAGGGCGCCGAACGGCGCCCTCTTCAATCAACCTGGCCCAAGCCCTGTCCCTGTCCCTCCGCGAAGTTTACTTCGCGGCCGGGATCTCGTTGAGCGTATACCAGCCTTCGCTGTGCCAGAGCGCATCACCGGACTTGGCCTTGATGTCGCCGAGCACGAGGTGATGGATGTGGCCGCGGACGAGGCCGTCGACGACGAGGCGCACCTTGAGGCCGTCGGCGGAGACGGTGGCCGACTTCACGGTCGGCGTGGCCTGGTCGACCTCGGGGCTGCCGTAGCTGGACTGGTAGATGTAGGTGAAGGCATCCATCGTGTAGTTCTTCACGTCGGCGGCCGCGGCGGCATCCACCGGCTGAGTGAAGGTGACTTCGAAACCGTCGGCGCGGGCGGAGATGTCATGCATCTCGAAGGGCACCTTGCCCTTGAAGCGCACACGCTCGAAGGTGAAGGTCTTCGAGCCGCGCGAACCCCAGCCGCGGTTGGAGCCGCCGATGAAGAGCGTGCCGTCTTCCTGATCCATGCGGACCGGGATCAGGCCGGCTTCGAAGCCGCCGAGGAAGTGGAACACGGCGCCCTGATAGAGGCCGTTGACCTGCTCGAGATTGACGCGTTGGACCTGCGAAGCGGTCTGCTCACCGACGAGCATCTGACCTTCCCACGGACCGAACTTGCCCTTGCTCATGTCGCAGGCGACGCCGGAGGGAGAGTTGCCGACCTTGCCGTGCGGGAGGACGACGGCCGGAGGCACGAACTCGGGGAACTTGAGGCGCTCGGCGAGAATGCGCGAACCGCTGGCGGGCTCGGGCGGCGCGGGGAAGTTCGCGAGGGCGGCCGACTTGTTGCCGGTCGGGTTGCCTTGGAACGATCCGGGGCGGAGCCACTTGAGCGATGAGGAGCCGTTCCAGACGCCCTGGTTGTCGGTGTAGAAGAAGTCACCCTTGTCGTTATGTCCGATGCCTCCCGGAGAGCGGATGCCGGAAGCGACGGGGATGAACTTGCCGTCCGGCGTGATCTTGGCGGCCCAGCCGCGCCAGGGGGCGTGCGCATGGAAGGAGCCGGTCAGGCAGAGGACCATCCAGACGTCGCCGTTCTTGTCGGGATCCGAACCGAACGCGTATTCATGGTAGTCGCCGCTGATGCCCCACTTGGAGCAGATGGTGTCGAAACTATCCGCGCGGCCGTCGCCATCCTTGTCCGTCAGGCGGGTGTGTTCCGGACGTTGGGTGGCGAAGAGCGAGCCGTCCTTCCAGAACATGCCGAGCGGCTCGTGCAGGTTGGAGGCGAACTTGGTCCACTTGACCTTGGAGACATCGGCCTCGTAGGCGCCTTCGGCGATCCAGACGTCGCCGCGGCGGGTGCCGATGGCGACCTTCTTGCCCGGGAGGAGCGCGATCGAGGAGACCTCGCAGACCTCGCCGGCCGGCGTGGGGATCTCGACGCGTTCGTAGAACTCAGGCTGGCGGGTCTCGGCGGCGCGGACCGCGTCGACGGTGGCGAGCTTGCCGGAGTTAGGCTTGGCCGGAGCGGCGGAAGCGGCGGCGGCGAGGCCGGCGACCGCGAGGAGGAGGGAGAGCTGCTTCATGTTAAGAGGTTCCGGTGAGGATTAGCGGAAGGAGTAACCGAGCACGGCGGTCTCGCCGGGCTTCAGGCTGAGCGTGAGGGTCTTCGTCGCGGCGTCTGCCTGGAGGGCCGGACCGGACACCAAGCGGACGATCAGACCGCCGGTGAGTTCGTAGGCGCCGTCGGCCGGGCCAGTGACGGCGAGATCGCGGGCGAGCGTGATGACGAGCGGCTTGTCGCCGGCGGCCTTGAGCGTGCGGGCAAGGGAAGGCTTGTCGCCGGCGACGGGCGTCCAGGTATCGCTCAGCGCCACGCCCTCGCCGGCGGAGCGGAAGGTCGGGTTGCCGGCCTTGTCGAGGTCGTAGCCCTTGAATTCGGCGGCGAGGTTCTGCGGCACGAACTTCCATTCCTTGTTCTCACCCTCGCGACCGAAACGCACGACCGAACCGGGCGCGCCCGCAAGGGCGACGGCTTGTCCGTCGGAGAGCTTGATCACGTTCGTGCCTGCGGGCGGCTCGTTGCCGGCGCCACGGTCGGTCCAATGGTGGCCGCCGTCCATGAACTTGCCGGTCCAGATGAGTTCGGCGGCGAGGTTGTCGGCGCTGTAAGCGATGTTCAGGCCGTTCGGGAAACCGATGCCGATCGCCCGCGGCGTGGTCTTGTCGATGAAGTTACGGTAGATCGCGGCGACGCCGTCCTTGGGCTCGATCGGGATGAAGACCCGCTCCTTCACGACCTTTGCCTTGGTCTTGGAGAGCCACTTGATCTCCTTGTCCTTCGGGCCCTTGTAGCCGAGCACGACGACCTCGTTGCCGGCGTACTCGACGTACTCGACGCGGATCGGGGTGAGGCCCTTCTTGAGGATGACGGGGACTTCCTTGCGGCGCTTGCCGGCGGGGCCGATGCCCTTGACCTCGGCGATGCGTTCGCCGCCGACGTACAGCGCGCCGAAGTCATCGCAGTCGAAGGTGAAGTTATATTTGCCGTCGGCCGGGGCGTCGAACTGGGCGGTCCAGACCATCGCGAAAGCGTCCTTCTGGCCGGACTGGGCCGGATCGATCACGCCGGTGTTGAAGTCTTCCATCAGCGCGGGCTTGAGCGTCGAGAAATCGGGGAGGGTCTTCCATTCGCCCTTATACATCGTGCCCACGAGGTTCTTGAGCGCGGTCTTGGCGGGCGGGAAAGGATGGGCCTTGAGCAGCTCTTCGGCGGACCAGGGGGTCATGCGCTGGGCGGTCGCGGCGCGGGCGGACTTCACTTCGTCGACGGACACAGGACCGGCGCCGTTGGCGAAGGACTTGCGGACATAGGTCAGCACGGCGGCGATCTTCTCGTCGCTGAGCACGGCGCCCTGGGGCGGCATGTCGATGGCGTAGGTCTTGCCCGCGACTTCGACCGGTCCGCTCAGGCCGTTGAGCACGATCTTGATGGAGCGGGCCGGGGCGCCCTTGGGCCAATCGCTGCCCACGAGGGGCGGCAGGCCGTTGAGCCCCTTGCCGTCGGGGCCGTGGCAGGCTCCGCAGAGGGAGTTATAGATCTGGGCGCCGTCTTCGGCGGCCGTCGCGAAGACGGAGGCGACCAGAAGGGCGAGAAGCGACGAGGTGCGCATGAGGGGTATGGCCTCCATCAAGCCCCATCTTTAAGATGGTGCAAGTAGGATAGGAACGGGAGGTAGGGACGGCACCACGTGCTGTCCTAGGTGCAAAAGTGCAAACCGGCCTACGGCCTGTGCAAAGGTGCAAATGTGGATACAGTTTCAGGTGGCGGGTGGCAGCCCCGGGTGGCGGGTGGCGGGATCTGCATTTCCCAACCGCTAACCGCTTCCACCTGATATGGGTAGGGTTGAGCGGCCCGCTCAACCGAGGCTGACCGAGCCGGTCAGCCCTACCTCAAGCCAGAGAATAAACTCAAAGGGAAACCGGAGACCGGATGATTAGCGGGGGGATATAACTTCGGGCGACGGACACGGGAACCTGAAGCCGGCGGCCGAAGGCTGAATGAATCTGCCCGCAGCATCCCATCCGGTTTCCGGTCTCCCTTTGAGTTCATGTGTCCCCAAACAAAAAAGCCGCCCGAAGGCGGCCTTCCTAGGTCGGCACGCAGTGCCGACCCTACCTGCTTACCGCGCGCGGTAGAGACCCTGCGGATCGTAGAGCCACCAGGCGTCGAACGGATTGGCGAGCGGGGGGAGTTCGAAATACGGACGACCCTTGTCGTCGACCTTGGACGTGACTCCGGAGATTTCCGTGCGGGTCGGCGGCTGGGGCATCGGCGAAGGCGAGGCCGGCGGCGTGACGGGCACGGGCAGGAGGTCGAGCACGGCGGTTTCTTCGATGCGCTCGACGACGTTCTCGACCCACTTGAGCTCCTTGGCCTTGTCGCCGAAGACCGTCCAGTCGCCGGTCGAATCATTGGCGTACATCTGCTTCACGAATTCCTCGAGCGAGATCCCCATCTTCTTGGCGACCGGGGTGGCGAGGCGGTCGAACCACTGGTTGGTGAAGTCGATCTGCTCCTTGAGCACGGTCATGTTGCCGCGCACGACGTTCGAGGCCTGGTGGTGCAGCAGGATGGTGT
>JBILLR010000107.1:0-2614 GCA_044375965.1 Opitutales bacterium | reverse complement strand
TGTATGACTGGGACCGCCACGCCGCCGACGGCTTCGCCTGGTGGAAGGCGCGGGTCCATCACGATCTCGAGCTCTTCGACGCGATCCGGATCGACCACTTCCGCGGCATCCATGACTACTGGAGCGTCCCCGCCGGAGCGCCGAACGCCCGTGAAGGCAAATGGTGCGACGGTCCCGGCCTGGCCTTCACCGGCGCGCTGGCCGGCCTGCCGCTCGTCGCCGAGGACCTCGGACTGCTCTCGCCCGGGGTCGACGAGCTCCGCCAGGCCTCCGGCCTGCCCGGCATGTCGGTGCTGCAATTCGGTTTCGGCGGCCCGCCCGAGGGCAACCCGCATTTCCCGACGAACATCACCGCCGACCGCGTCGTCTACACCGGCACGCACGACAACGACACCGTCGTCGGCTGGTATGCGCAGGCGTCGGCCGAGGAACGCGCGCGCGTCGAAGCCGTCTTCGGCGCGATGACCGCGCCGCACGTCACGCTCGCCGAGGCCGCGCTGGCGTCGCCCGGCGTGGCCGCGTTCATCCCCGTGCAGGACCTGCTCGGGCTCGGCGCCGAAGCCCGCTTCAACACGCCCGGTAACCCGCAGGGCAACTGGGGCTGGCGCATGAGCGACCTGCAGCTGACCACGCTCGCGGCGTCGGCCGGAGCGTGGAAGCAGCGGCTGAAGGCCGCGAACCGGCTCAGCGCGTAAGCCGGCGGTATTTCGGGCGCCGCGGCGTGTCCGACTCGAGGCCCAGGCGCTTGCGTCGGTCTTCGAGGTAGTCGCCATAGTTGCCTTCGTGCCAGACCACCGTGCTGTTGTCCTCGAAAGCGAGGATGTGCGTGGCGACGCGGTCGAGGAACCAGCGGTCGTGCGTCACGATCACCGCGCAGCCCGCGAAGCCTTCGAGGGCGTCTTCGAGCGCGCGGATGGTGTTCACGTCGAGGTCGTTGGTGGGCTCGTCGAGCAGGAGCACGTTGGCGCCGGCCTTGATCAGGCGGGCGAGGTGGATGCGGTTGCGTTCGCCGCCCGACATCACGCCGACCTTGCGCTGCTGGACGTCGCCCGTGAACCCGAAGCGGGCCGCGTAGGCGCGGGCCGGCACCATGACCTTGCCGAGGTGGACCATGTCCTGGCCGTCGGAGATCGCGGACCAGAGCGGCGCCTCGGAAGGAAGCGAATCACGGGACTGGTCGACATACGCGATCTTCACGGACTCGCCGACCGTGAGCGTGCCCTTGTCGGGCTTCTCCTGCCCGGTGATCATCCGGAAGAGCGTCGTCTTGCCGGCGCCGTTGGGGCCGACCACGCCGACGATGCCGCCCGCCGGGAGGGTGAAATTGACGTCGTCCATCAGGATACGGTCGCCGTAGCCCTTGGAGAGGCCGCGGGCTTCGATGACGGCGCCGCCGAGGCGCGGGCCGGGCGGGATCCAGATCTCGGCCGTCTTCTCCTGCTGGTTCTGGTCCTGCGCGAGCATCTGCTCGTAGGCGCGGAGACGGGCCTTGTTCTTGGCCACGCGGGCCTTGGGCGAAGCCGCGGCCCACTCGCGTTCGCGTTCCATCGAGCGGGAACGGGCGGCGGACTGCTTCTCCTCCATCTCGAGGCGCTGCTGCTTCTGCTGGAGCCAGGAGGAGTAGTTGCCCTTCCATGGGATGCCACGGCCGCGGTCGAGCTCGAGGATCCAGCCGGCGACGTTGTCGAGGAAGTAGCGGTCGTGGGTGATCGCGATGACCGTGCCCTTGTAGCCCTGGAGATGGCGTTCGAGCCAGGCGACCGTATCGGCGTCGAGGTGGTTGGTCGGCTCGTCGAGCAGGAGGATGTCCGGCTCCATGAGCAGCAGTCGGCAGAGCGCCACCCGGCGCTTCTCGCCGCCCGAGAGGGCGGAGACCACCGCGTCGCCGGGCGGGCAGCGCAGGGCCTCCATCGCCATCTCGATGCGGGCGTCGAGGTCCCAGCCGCCGCGCGTGTCGAGGATCGTCTGGATCTCGCCTTGGCGGGCCAGGATCTTCTCCTGCTCCTTCGCGTCGTCGGTCTCCGAGACCTTCACGAAGGTCTCGTCGTATTCCTCGAGCAGGGCCTTCATCGGACCGGCGGCCTGCATCACGCACTCCTGCACCGTCAGGTGTTCGTCGAGGCGCGGCTCCTGGGCGAGGTAACCGAGCGTGTAACCGGGCACCTGGCTGATGGCGCCGTCGAATTCCTTGTCCTCGCCGGCCATGATCTTGAGCAGCGTCGACTTGCCGGAGCCGTTGAGGCCGAGGACGCCGATCTTCGCCCCATAATAGTAGGATAGTGAAATATCGCGGAAAACGGGTTTCTTTTCGAAGTACTTCGTGACCCCCGTCATCGTGAAGATTACTTTTTCGTCGGCCATGAGGCAAAGGTTCGGAGAAGACCCCCCGGGGGCAAGCGGAACCCTCCGCCCACGGAGGCCGAGCGCACTTGACATCCCCATGGGGTGGCCCAAGGTAGGGTTCAGTTCACCTTTACCGAGGTGGGTCCTGCCGGACCCGCTTTTTTTGTCCCCAAATCATTTCACCGAAAACCCGCACCCATCACCATGAGCGTCGATATCAAACCCTTCCTCCAATATCTCGAAAAGGAGAAAAACATCAAAAAAGAAGAGG
>JBILLR010000106.1:0-2615 GCA_044375965.1 Opitutales bacterium | reverse complement strand
TTCTCATGAAAAAACGCGCGCTCATCACCGGCATCACCGGCCAGGACGGCTCCTACCTCGCCGAATTCCTCCTCGGCAAGGGTTACGAGGTCCACGGCGTCATCCGCCGCTCCTCGTCCTTCAACACCTCGCGCATCGAGCACCTCTACATGGAGGACCTTGTCCGCGACATACACACGAAGAAGATCCAGCTCCATTACGGCGACCTCGGCGACGCGACCGGCCTCATCCGCCTCATCGGCGATATCCAGCCCGACGAGATCTACAACCTCGGCGCGATGTCCCACGTGAAGGTCTCGTTCGACATCCCGGAATACACCGCCGATACCGACGGCATCGGCACGCTCCGCCTCCTCGAGGCCATCCGCATCCTGAAGATGGAGAAGAAGGTCCGCATCTACCAGGCCTCGACCTCCGAGCTCTACGGCAAGGTCGTCGAAGTCCCGCAGTCCGAGACGACGCCCTTCTACCCGCGCAGCCCTTATGGCGTCGCCAAGATCTACGCCTACTGGATCACCCGCAACTACCGCGAGGCCTACGGGATGTTCGCCTCCAACGGCATCCTCTTCAACCACGAGTCCGAACGCCGCGGCGAGACGTTCGTCACCCGCAAGATCTCCCTCGCGGTGGCCAACATCATCCACGGCCGGCAGGACTGCCTCTTCCTCGGCAACCTTTCCGCGCAGCGCGACTGGGGCTACGCGCCGGACTTCGTGCAGTGCATGTGGCTGATCCTCCAGCATAAGCAGCCCGACGACTTCGTCATCGCGACGGGCAAGATGTACACGGTCCGCGAATTCTGCGCGCATGCCTTCCGTCGCGCCGGCATCGAGCTCGACTGGCGGGGCACGGGCGCCGACGAGAAGGGCGTCGACCGCAAGACGGGGAAGACGCTCGTCGCCGTCGACCCGCGTTACTTCCGCCCCACCGAGGTCGAGCAGCTGCTCGGCAATCCGGCCAAGGCCGTCCGCGAGCTCGGCTGGAACCCGCAGCAGACCTCCTTCGAGCAGCTCGTGCAGAAGATGGTCGACCATGACCTGAAGATGGTCGCCCACGCGAACCGCTGATGGACCGCGCCGCGAAGATCTACGTCGCCGGACACCGCGGGATGGTCGGCTCGGGCATCGTCCGCGCGCTCCGCGCCGCGGGCCACCCGTCCGTGCTCACCCGCACGTCCGCCGAGCTCGATCTGCGTGACGGCGCCGCGACCCGCGCGTTCCTCGCCGCGGAGCGGCCGGCCTACGTCGTCATGGCGGCCGCGCGCGTCGGCGGGATCAAGGCCAATTCGGCCCGGCCCTACGACTTCCTCTACGACAACCTCGTGATGGCGGCCAACGTCATCGAGGGCGCCCGCCTCGCCGGCGTGCGCAAGCTGCTCTTCCTCGGCTCGAGCTGCATCTACCCGAAGCTGGCCGCGCAGCCGATCCGCGAGGATTCGCTCCTCACCGGCCCGCTCGAGGTGACGAACGAGGCCTACGCGGTCGCGAAGATCGCCGGCATCAAGCTCTGCGACCACGCGCGCGCCCAGCATGGCTGCGACTTCATCAGCGCGATGCCCTGCAACCTCTACGGCACGGGCGACAATTTCTCGCTGGAGAACTCCCACGTGCTGCCGGCGATGATCCGCAAGATGCACGAGGCGAAGCTCCGCGGCGACGCTTCCCTGAAGCTCTGGGGCACGGGCACCCCGCTCCGCGAATTCCTGCACGCGGACGACCTCGCCGAGGCCTGCCTCATGCTCCTCGACCGTTACTCCCAGGCCGGGCACATCAACGTCGGCTCGGGGGAGGAGCTCACGATTCGCGAGCTCGCCGGCCTCGTCGCCCAGGCGGTGGGCTTCGCCGGCCGCGTCGAATTCGATCCGGCGATGCCCGACGGTACGCCGCGCAAACTCATGGACGTCACGCGGATCCGCGCCCTCGGCTGGAAACACCGCATCTCCATGGCCGACGGTATCCGCGATGCTTACGCCTGGTATCTCGCGAACGCGGCGGAAGTGCGGCGCTGAGCCGCACCGCTAGTTGACCCGTTGAAAAGTTGGCAAGTTGACAAGAAGAGAGACACTCTCGGGTCCCTGGTCTCAGCCCTCAGGTCTCAGGTGCAGGCAATCAGGTACAGGTGCGGGTGCGGGGAAATTCAGGTCCTGAACCTGTACCCGAACCTGAATACCTGAACCAGGCTCCCGACGGCTGAGACCCGAGACCTGAAGATGCGTCCCCCGCTAATCCTCCGGTCTTCGGCTCCCCTCTGAGCCGGATTATTGCCTCTCCCTATACTCAATACTCCATACTCGATACTCTCGTATTCCTTGTCCACCTGCCCACGTGCCAGCTTGCCCCCTTTGAAATCCATGCCCTCCGTCACCCTCTGCATCCCCGCCCGCATCGCCTCCACGCGCCTGCCGCGCAAGGTCCTGCTCGACCTCGGCGGCAAGCCCGTCGTCCAACATGTCTGGGAACGGGCCCGGCAGGTCCGCCAGGCGGATCGCGTGGTCCTGCTCACCGACTCCGAGGAGGTCGCGACGGTCGCGCGTGGCTTCGGCGCCGAGGTGCTGATGACCGACCCGGCCTGTCCGTCCGGTACCGCGCGCATGGCGAGCGTCATCGACCGCCTTC
>JBILLR010000053.1:0-8693 GCA_044375965.1 Opitutales bacterium | reverse complement strand
GCCTTTGGCGGTATCATCAAGAAATTCGCGCAAAACATCTGAACATGGAAGCGTTCATCCGTTCGAATAAGGCCGTCTGGCTTTTGCTCATCGGCGATGTCCTCGCCGTCGCCGGCTGGTTCATCGTTAAGCTGAACGGCGGCGACGAAGGCCAGTTCCCCCTCCTCGCCCCCATGGGCCTGGGCGGCTGGAACATCCTGTTTTTCTGGGCCCGCGCCCGTTTGAACGCCAAGGCCTGACTCAGGCGAGCAGGCCGAGCGCCTGCTTGGCCGTCGCGGTATCCTTGCCGATCTGTGTCTGCAGGGCCGCGAGGTCGGCGAACTTCTGTTCCGCACGGAGGCGACGCACCCAGCGGACGCGGACGGTGTCGCCGGTCGTCGGTGCGGTACCGCGGAGGACGTGGGCTTCGAGCAGCGGGGCGACCGGCCCGCTTTCGACGGTGGGGCGCTGGCCGTAGTTGGCGACGGCCGGCAAGGCTTCGCCCTTGAAGATGACTTCGACGGCGTAGACGCCGAACGCCGGCTTAAGTTCGGGCTCCCAGGCGACGTTCACTGTCGGGAAGCCGATGGTGCGTCCGAGCCGACGGCCGCCGATGATGACGCCTTCGGCTTCGTAAGGACGCAGCAGCATCGCGTTGGCGACGGCGAGGTCGCCGTCGGCGAGGCACTGGCGGATGCGGGAGCTGCTCACGGTCTCATCGCCGAGCTGGACCGCCGCCACGAGCCTCACGCCGAGGCCTTCGGCCGCGCCGTGCGCGATGAGGGTCTCCCCGTGGCCGGAGCGTCCGCGTCCATACTGGAAATTGGACCCGACGTGGAGCGACTTCAGGTGAGGGAAGGTGTGCTTCAGCCACTTCGGGAAATCGGCGGCTTCGATGCCGGCGTGCTTGCGGTCGAATTTCTCGTGGTGGATGAGCTGGGCGCCGGCTTCGGTCAGGCGCTCGTCCTTCTGGGCGCGCGTGAAGATCAGCGGGACGGACGATTCCGGGCGCAGCACCTTGCTCGGGTGAGGGTCGTAGGTGAGCACGCCGACGATTCCTCCGTCCGCCCGGGCGGCCTCGCGGGCGGAGTGCAGCACGGCGCGGTGGCCGAGGTGCACTCCGTCGAAGGCGCCGATGGCGAGATGGAGGGCGGTGCTCATGCGGCGGGCGCGGCTTCGCTCACGGGCACGAGGGCCGCGACGAGCTGTTCGTCGTTCATCGCGCCCAGCTGCGGGAGGGTGTGTCCGCGGGAGAGGTCGAGCTGGCCCGAGCGCGTACGACGGAGCATCGAGAGGTGCGCGCCCGGGCCGAGCTTTCGGCCGAGGTCGTAGGCGAGCGTGCGTACGTAGGTGCCCTTGGTGCAGCGGACGCGGAAGTTGATCTTCGGGCTCTGCCAGGAGAGCAGTTCGAACTCGGAGATGCTGATCGCGCGAGGTTCGCGCACGACCTCGATGCCCTTGCGGGCGAGGTCATAGAGCTTCTGGCCGCCGATCTTCTTCGCCGAATGCATCGGGGGGATCTGGGACTGGTCGCCCAGCATCGAGGTGAGGGCGGCGCGGACCTGCGCCTCGGTGATCTCCGGCACCGGGTTCGTCTCCAGCGTCTCGCCTTCGGCGTCCTGGGTGTCGGTCACGACGCCGAGCGTCGCCTCGCCGAGGTATTCCTTGTCCTGGGCCATCAGCTGGTCCGAGGCCTTGGTGGCCTTGCCGACGAGCATGATGAGCAGGCCGGTCGCCATCGGATCGAGCGTGCCGGCGTGGCCGACGCGGCGCGTGCGGTAAAGACGGCGCACGCTGTCCACGACGTCATGGGAAGTGATGCCCTGCGGCTTGTCGACGAGCAGGACGCCCGCGGGTTCGGCGACGGGCTCGCTCATTTCGCCGAGTATTCGCGGTAGTGCGCGATGACGATCCCGAGGATCTTCGCGCGGTCCTGCGGCAGGCGGCAGCCCTGCATGTTGAAGCCGGCCGCGAGCATGTGGCCGCCGCCGTTGAGCTTGCCGGCGCAGAGGTCGAGGCGGAGCTTCGGGTCGCGGCCGCGGAGGCTGCCGCGGATGCCGTCGGCGCCTTCTTCCATCAGCACGGCGATCTCGACGCCTTCGACGGAGCGCGGGAATTCGACGAGGCCTTCCTTGTCTTCCTTGGAGGTGCCCGTGGCGGCGTAGTCGGCCTGGGTGAGTTCGCCGGAGCAGATCTTGCCGTCCTCGTGGAAGAGGATGGTGTTGAGGAAACGCTTGGTCAACTCGAGCTTACCGCGGCTTTCCTGCTCGAAGACGCGGTAGTTGGCCTCGGCGGGATCGGCGCCGCGGCGGACGAGTTCGGCGATGATCGCGAAGACGTCGGCCGTGGTGCTGCGGTAGCAGAAGCGACCGGTGTCGGTCAGGATGCCGAGGTGGAGGGCTTTGGCGGTCGCGACGTCGACGGCGAGGCCTTGGGCGAGGGCGCCGGCGGCGAGGATATGGCAGGTCGCGGCAGCCTCGCGGACGACGATGTTGGTCTGCGCGTAATCGGGGTTCGAGGCGTGATGGTCGATGTTGGCCAGGATGCCGGCGGGGAACTTGGCGAGCAGTTCCGTCCCTACGCGGGACGCATCGGCACAGTCGACGGTGACGGCGACCCGGTCGGTCGCGTCATAATCGGCTCCTTTGACGAAGGTCACGCCTTCGGCGTAGGGCACGAGGTTCGGGGGGATGCGGTCGCGGTTCACGCAGACCGCGTCGACGCCCTCGGCCAGGAGCATACGGCACAGCGCGGTCTGGGATCCGATGCAGTCGCCGTCGGGGCGCATATGGCCCAATACGGCCGCTTTCCGGCCTTTGAGACCCTTGACGAGGTCCCAGAGGGCCTCGCCCGCCGCTTGCATGCTGATACCCATGGTTTTGCGGATGAACAAACAGCCGAGGCCTGTTGCTGGCAAAGGCAAAAGGCGGGGTTATCACCAACTTCGGGGGAACGCTTGAACCTACCCGTGGTTCGGGCATAGTCCCTGCTACCCACCCCATACGGGCTTTCGCCCCGCCCCACTTTCCATGGATAAGGACAAAAACAATAATTTCACTCCCCGCGCCCGCAAGGTCGTGGAACTGGCCCGGGCGGAAGCCCGCCGGTTCAACCACAACTATGTCGGCACGGAGCACATCCTGCTCGGCCTCATCAAGCTCGGCGAAGGCGTCGCGGTCAACGTCCTCGGCCGCATGGGCCTCGACCTTAAGACCGTCCGCAGCGCCGTCGAGAAACAGGTCGGCCCCGGCCCGGAAGAGGCCAAGGCGCCCGATACGATCCCGCTCACGCCCCGCGTGCAGAAGGTCATGGCCCACGCCGTCACCGAAGCCCGTGCCCTCGGTCACGCCTACGTCGGCACCGAACACATCCTCCTCGGTCTCCTGAAGGAAGGGGAGGGCGTCGCCGCCCGCGTCCTGCAGCAGCTCGACGTCGACCTGGAGCGCTGCCGCAAGGAGATCCTCGCCGACATCGATCCGTCCGCCGCCGATGAGTCCGAGAAGAAGGATGGCGACACGCCTCCTCCTGCGGAGGATTCTTCCGAAGACACTCCGCCGCCTTCGCGTCGCTCGTCCTCCGAAGAAGGCGCCCGCCCGGGCCGCGGCGAACGCCTCTCGCTGCTCAAGACTTTCGGGCGCGACCTCACCGAGCTCGCCAAGGCCGGCGAACTCGATCCCGTCATCGGCCGCAAGGAGGAGATCCGTCGCGTGGTGCAGATCCTCTGCCGCCGCACGAAGAACAATCCGGTCCTCATCGGCGAAGCCGGCGTGGGCAAGACCGCCATCGTCGAAGGCCTCGCCCAGGAGATCGCCTCGGGCGTCGTCCCGGAGATCCTCCTCGACCGTAAGGTCATCACCCTCGACCTCGCCCTGATGGTCGCCGGCACGAAATATCGCGGCCAGTTCGAAGAGCGCATCAAGGGCATCATGGACGAGATCAAGCGCGCCAAGAACGTCATCCTGTTCATCGACGAGATGCACACGATCGTCGGCGCCGGCGCCGCCGAAGGCGCCATGGACGCGTCCAACATCCTCAAGCCCGCCCTTTCCCGCGGCGAGATCCAGTGCGTCGGCGCTACCACGCTCTCCGAATACCGCAAGCACATCGAGAAGGACGCCGCCCTCGAGCGCCGCTTCCAGTCCGTCAAGGTCGACGACCCGACGCCGGAGGACGCCGTCCTCATCCTGCGCGGCATCCGCTCGAAGTATGAGGAGCACCACAAATGCGAATACACCGACGCCGCCATCGAGGCCGCCGTCCGTCTCTCGCACCGCTACATCACCGCCCGTCACCTGCCGGACAAGGCCATCGACGTCATGGACGAGGCCGGCGCCCGCGCGCGCATCCGTTCCCTGAACATCCCGGCCGACATCGACGTCGTCCAGTCCGAGATCGACAAGGTCGTGCAGCAGAAGGAGGACGCCTCCCGCAACCAGAAGTTCGAGGAAGCCGCCAACCTGCGCGACACGGAGAAGAAGCTCCGCGCCAAGCGCGAGAAGATGCTCGAGGACTGGCGCAAGAAGCGCGACGAGAAACGCATCGTCGTCGGCGAGGAGGAGATGCTCCACATCGTCGCCGACTGGACCGGCGTGCCCCTCAACCGCCTCGAGAAGAAGGAGACCAAGAAGCTCCTCGAGCTCGAGAAGGACCTGCAGACGGCCGTCATCGGCCAGGACCGCGCCTGCGAAGTCGTCGCCCGCGCCCTCCGCCGCTCCCGCGCCGACCTCAAGGATCCGCGCCGCCCGATCGGCTCCTTCCTCTTCCTCGGACCCACCGGCGTCGGCAAGACGCTCCTCGCCCGTTCCCTGGCCGAACGCATGTTCGGCGAGAAGGAAGCGGTCATCCAGATCGACATGTCCGAGTACATGGAGAAATTCACGGTCTCCCGGCTCATCGGTTCCCCTCCCGGCTACGTCGGCCACGACGAAGGCGGCCAGCTCACCGAAGCGGTCCGCCGCAAGCCTTACTCCGTCGTGCTCTTCGATGAGATCGAGAAGGCGCACCCGGACGTCATCCAGCTCCTCCTGCAGGCCCTCGAAGACGGCCGTCTCACCGACTCCCTCGGCCGCGTCGTCGACTTCCGCAACACGATCATCATCCTGACTTCGAACGTCGGGGCCGACGTGCTGCAGCGTAACAACTCGGTCGGCTTCGACGTGGGCGTGGATTCCACCCGCGACTACGAGAAGCTCAAGGACCGCATCATGGACGAGACCAAGCGGGCCTTCAAACCGGAGTTCCTCAACCGTCTCACCGACATCGTCATCTTCCAGCAGCTCGCGAAGACGCACATGACCAAGATCGTCGACATCGAGGTCGACAAGGTGGCCAAGCGCCTCCTCGACCTCGGCGTGAAGCTCGTGGTCAACGAAGCCGCCCGCGGCTACCTGGTCGACAACGGCTGGGACGAGAAATACGGCGCCCGCCCGCTCCGCCGCGCGGTCGAACGTCTTCTCGAGGACCCGCTGGCCGAAGCGATCCTGCGCGACGACTACAACAAGGAAGAGCCGGTCATCGTCTCGGTCGGCGAGAAGGGCCTCGTCTTCACGCAGAAGAAGAGCGGCGCCGACACCGGCGCGTAAGCGATGAATCGTCTGTTGACCGCTGGTCTCCTCGGTGCGATCGCCATCGCGCTGGGAGCCTTCGGCGCGCATGGGCTCAAGGAACGCCTGGCGCTCATCCCCGAGGCCTCGGGCTGGTGGGAGACGGCGACCTTCTATCTTTTGACCCACGCCGTCGCCATCGGGGCCATCGCCGGGCGCTCCTCCTGGCCGGCGCGTCTGTGGACCGTCGGCGCGTTCATCTTCTCGGCCACGCTCTATGCCATGGCTTTGGGCGCGCCGCGCTGGTTCGGTGCGATCACGCCGCTTGGGGGATCGGCGCTGATCGCTGGCTGGATCATGCTGGCCTGGACGGCGCGCAAGGAATCCTGACTTGCCCAAGGGCTAGCCTCGGCCGACCTTGGGATATGGCGGAGCCTTTCACCTATCACGACGACGGCGGCGACGATCTCGAGCCGGCTCAGCGGGAAGTGGTCTGCCGTTATTACCTCGATGCGGGCCCGGGCCATGCCGAGTTCGTGACCCAGTTCCTCGGGCCCAGCGAATGCGGTAAGTTCGACGTGCTCTGGGAAGAGTCGGACATCACCGAAGAAGTCCCCGTCGCCGTGGCTTGGTTGCCGCGTGGCCAGCTGGAGGGGTTCGAACTGTGGCAGTCGCTCGCCTTGGCTTTCTGGAACATCAAGAAGGACGGAGAATGCTGGGAGAACGCGGACTGCATCGAAGTCATCGATCGTCCGGATACGTTGGTCGACACGGCCGCCTTCCGGGCCGTGCTCGCGGCGGTCTGGCCTTCGCGTGATTCCTGATACAGAGGGGCAACTGCGACGAATCGGTGATGGTCGGGTGACGTTTTGCTTTCATCAGATAGCGCCAGCCGCAGGACATTGACAGCTGAGGTATAGGTACGCTTCTATGGAATCTATGAACATTCGCCGGGATCTCCCTGCCTCCCTCGTCGTTTTCCTGGTGGCAGTGCCGCTTTCCTTGGGAATTGCGCTGGCATCCGGCGCTCCGGTGATCGCAGGGCTGATCGGGGCCGTCGCCGGAGGTATCGTCACCGGCCTCTTGGCGGGTTCGCCGCTGCAGGTCTCCGGTCCGGCCGCCGGGCTGACGGTGGTCGTATTTGGGCTCGTCCAGCAGCTGGGATGGGAGACGGTTTGCCTCGCGACCGCCTGTGCGGGTCTGGTTCAGCTTCTCCTTGGTTATCTTAAGGTCGCCCGCGGCACCCTGGTCATCGCTCCTTCGGTCGTCCACGGCATGCTCGCCGGCATCGGCATCTCGATCGCCCTCGCCCAGCTTCATGTGCTGCTCGGCGGATCGCCGGCCAGTTCGCCGATCGCCAATCTGTTGGCGTTGCCTGCTCGTGTCGGCGTCTTCAGCCCGTCGGCCGCCATCCTCGGCGTCGTCACCATCACGGTGCTAGTCCTCTGGAAGAAGCTCCCTTGGGCCGGCCTCCGGGCGGTGCCTGCGCCGTTGGTCGCCGTCGTCGTCGGCACCGTCTTGTCGCTGGCGGCGAAGATGGACGTCCCGCGCATCGACCTGCCTGAGACGCTCGCCTTCACCCAGCTCAAGCTGCCGACCGAGTGGGGCGTCTTCGTCGTCGCCGTGCTCACCTTGGCGATCGTCGCCAGCATCGAGTCGCTGCTTTGCGCCGTCGCCACCGACAAGCTCCACAGCGGGCCCCGCTCCGACCTCGACAAGGAGCTTACCGCCCAAGGCGCGGGCAACCTCGTCTCCGGACTGCTGGGCGGCCTGCCGATCACCGGCGTGATCGTCCGCTCGTCGGCCAATATCAACGCCGGCGGCGTCTCCCGCTGGTCGGCCGTCTTCCACGGTGTGTGGGTCCTCCTTTGCGTGCTCTTCCTCGGCTCCATGATCGAGAGCATCCCGCTCGCGGTGCTCGCGGGGCTACTGGTCCATGTCGGCATCAATCTGGTGAACCTGCACCATATCCGCGAACTGACCGTCCATAACGAAGTCCGCATCTACTGGGCCACCGTCATCGGCGTGACCTGCGTCAACTTGCTTGCCGGCGTGGGCGTCGGCGTGGCCGTCTCGGTCTTCTTCGCGATCCGTCGCCTGTCTTCGGTCAAGGTAGAGAAACGACAAGAGGGAGACGTCTGGAAGGTCGTCATCCGCGGGACGCTGACCTTCGCCTGCGTGCCCAGGATCAATCACGAGCTCTCGACCCTGCCGGCAGGATCCGCCGTGGATATCGACCTTGACGTCGACTTCATCGACCACGCGGCCTTCGAGTCCCTGCATGGCTGGCGCCTCAACCATGAGAAGGCCGGCGGCAAGGTCTGCGTCGAGGAGCGTCAGGAGGAATGGTACAAACCCGCCTCCGAAGGCCGTCCGCGCTGCTCGCGCGGAGTCTGACCAAGGGTTGTCCCCCGCAAATGAAAAGGCGGAGTCCGGTCGAGTCCGGCTCCGCCTTGAGTGCGGGTTTCTTCTCCGGTTTAGCCGCCGAGTCCGGCGAGGGCCGCGGCGAGCAGGCTTTCGGCCGAGGTCGAGCTGCTGTCGGTCGAGCTGACTTCCAGGAGGATGCCGCGATCGTCGACCCGGTGGTCGTAAGCGACGCCGTTCTTACCGCCGGTATGCCGGCGTTCCACCCGGGTCCGGCCTTCGCTCGGGCGGCTTTCCGCCACGGTCAGCGTGAGGCTACGCTCGTTGACGCGGTGGTCATAGGCGACGCCGTTCTTGCCGCCCGTGTGCCGGCGTTCCGTCCCTGTCTGCAGGTCGCTCGACAGCGTCACGATCAGTTTGGCGGTCTCGGCCGGAGCGGGGGTCAGGCCGGCCTTCTGCAGGCGGGCGCGCAGTCCGCGGATCTCATTCTCGCCCAGACCGGAGCGGCGAGCATCCAGGTGATACGTCGTTCCTTGCTTGGCGACCTCTTGGAGCGAGCCGCGGCTTTGGACGACGGGTTGCGAGGCGCAGCCGACGCAGAGGGCGGCCGCGAGGAGGGTGAGGGTGATTGTGCATTTCATAGCAACATTGATGATGTTTATGCATCAGCGCCTTCAACAGAATTTGAGTCAGCGACATGCTTGATACCCCTTGATTTCACTCATTAGTATGGGGCTATGAACCATATAGCGTCGGTCTTGCTTCTCTTCGCCTCGTTCGCCTCGGCCCAGGAAGCCCCGACCGGCC
>JBILLR010000052.1:0-8822 GCA_044375965.1 Opitutales bacterium | reverse complement strand
CTGCACGAGGTTCTCGAGGATGGTCCGGAAGGTCAGCACATGGTCCACTCCGCTCTCCCGCAACAGCGTGATGCTTTCGGACCTCTGCGGTTCCGCCGCCGGGATGCCCGGGAGGACGAGGACCTTGGCGAGGGGCTGCCCCTCGGTCGGCGTGAGGTCCGCGAAGGCCTCCTTGGCCGCTTCGACGGCTTCCTTGCGGACGAATTCCAAGAGGTCGCCTTTCTTGATCATCGTCGGCGTGATGGCCTTCGTCGTGTGCCAGGCCTTGACCGCGACGACCGCGGCGGAGAGCCCCGGCAGGTCGGAGCTGAAGAGCTGGAAAGGCATGTCGCCTCCGCGCCGGGGCGAAGGATTGATCACCAGGAGGTCGCCTTCTTCGTCGGCGCGTTTCCGGCGGGATTGGACGGCGTACTTGCGCGACTGGCGCACGAAGAAACCGTTCATCTCGAAATACTCGCGGACCAGACTGTCGTCGAAACCCGCCATTGGCCGCTAGGATGCGGTCGAAACGCCTGGCTGGTCAACCCGCGATAAGGGTCAGAGCACGAAGTCGGCCGGCGCGACCGCCACCGTGAATTCGCCCTTCAGCGAACCGCTCTTCAAGGCCGGCACCAGTTCGGACAGCGGCGCGGTGCGGATGGTCTCGTGGAGTTTGGTGAGTTCACGGCCGACGCAGACGACCCGGGCCGGGCCGAGGATCTCCAGCATCTCGTCGAGGAAGTCGGCGATACGGTGGCAGGATTCGTGCAGCACGACGGTCTCCTCCGCGGACTTGAGGCCTTCGAGGAAGCGTCGGCGGGCCGCGGATTTCGGCGCCAGGAAGCCGACGAACCGGAAGGCGTTGGTCGGCAGTCCGGAGGCCGAGAGGAGGGCGACGATGGCGCAAGGGCCGGGCAGGGGCGTCACGGTGAGCCCCCGGCGGCGGCACTCGCGGGTCACCCGGAATCCCGGGTCGCTGATGCCGGGCGTGCCGGCATCGGTGATCAGGGCGATGCGGGCTCCGCCCGCCACCTTGTCGGCGATCAGCGTTGCGGCGTCTTTTTCGTTATGCTCGTGATAGGCCAGCATCGGCTTGGAGATCTCCAGGTGACGGAGGAGGCCACCGGTCACCCGCGTGTCTTCGCAGGCGACCAGGTCGCATTCCGCGATGGCTTCGCGGGCACGAGCGGTGATGTCGCCGAGGTTGCCCAGCGGCGTGGCCACGACCCAGAGCCGACCGGCCGTCCCGGTCGGGCGGCCGTCGGCCCCTGCGTCGTGGGCGGTCATCAGCGGCGGTAGCCGGAACCCGGCGTCGAGACGCCCGGGAGGCCGCCCTGCCAGTTGGCAGGCTGAGACTGAGGCAGCATGGAGTCAGCCGGCTTCTCGACGGTCTCGCAGCCGACCAATCCGGCCAAGCAGGCGAGGAGGGCGAGGGCGATGGTGAGACGGGAGGACATCTTATTTGCTGGCGAGCTTGGTGGAGGGAACCAGCGAGACCGCGGCGGCCTTCGCGATGGCGGAGAGGTCCAGGTCCTTGTCCGGTTGGAGCTGACCGTAGGAAAGGGCTCCCTTGACGGAGGAAATCTGGACCTTGCCGATCTTCTTCCCGTCGAGTTTCACGTCGAACACGGCCTTTTCTTTGATTCCGTTGGATTCTCCGACGGAGAACGCGACGATGCCGGACCTGGCGTCAAGAGCCAGCACCTTGGTCAGGACGGCATCGGTGGCGGCTTCGACGCTCACGGCGACGGCGGTCGGGGTTTCGCCTTCCTTGACGGGCTCACCGAAGGGGTCGCGCTGGAATCCGCCCGGGGCGTTGTTTTCGGCAGCGCGGGAGGCCCAGGCGTGCAGGGCGGCGTACTTTCCGCGGAGGGCGGCGGCGAGTTCTTCGGCCGCGGTCGCCTTGGCTTCGATCTCGGCGAGCTGTTCCTTGGTGAACATCCCGGCGGCCTTCTCGGTGGCGCGGACGAGGTCTTCCTTGACGGTGGTGAGCTCGGCGACAGCCCCATCCTTCTTGCTGTTGGCGTCGGTCAGCTGAGCGGCGAGTTCGTCGCGCTTGCGGGTGAGCTCGGCGCGTTCGCCTTCGAGGGTGGTGTTGGCCGCGGTGAGACCTTCGATCTTGGTCTTCTTGTCGGCGATATCGGCGTTCAGGTCTTTCTTCGCGAGGTTGGCTTCCTCGATTTCCTTGCGCTTGGCGTCGAGGATGGCCTTCACGCCAGCGAGGGAGGCCATGCGGGCGTCGTATTCCTTGCCGGCCTTGACGTCGGCGTCGGTCACGGCCCATTCGGTCTTCGTGAGGGCGAGCGTCATCTTCCCGTTGAGCATGTAAGCGAACACGAGGGCGGCGATGGCCAGCACCACGGACAGGCTGCTTACGATGAGGTTGGTCTTCGATTTCATGGGGTAGGGGTAGGGAAAGGGTCAGGAATGACGGAAGAGAGTGAGTCCAGGGTCTGCAGAATCCTGACGAGAAACAGCACCGGGGTTGGCGGAGACGTGCTGAAGTACTTTGAACACCAATTCCTCCCGTCCCTCAAGAGCAATTTCCTCGCAAACCTGCCCGGTGGAGAACCATTTCCCTTTGGATTTGGCAAGCGCAGCCAGGACCGCGGCGCGGATTTTCAGGGTTTCGGAGGCGGCCTTTTTCCCCGCTTCGACGCCGGGCTGGTGGTAGGCGTTGATGCCGAGGAGGTTGGCGTAAAGCCCGACCGCCCTTTCGAAGAGCGCGATCAGCATGCCGATGGAACGGGCGTCCACCTGCTGCAGGGTGATGGTGATGTTGGCTCGTCCGCTGCCGGAAAGGGCTTCGCGGGTGCCGAGCAGGAAAGCGTGCAGGTAGTCTCCCGAGGTCACGCCGGGCTCGACTTCCGGCGAGACGCCTTCGCGGTCCTTGAGGACTTCGATGAAGACGGCGAAAAAGTTATTCACACCATCGCGAAGCTGCTGCACGTAGGCATGCTGGTCGGTGGAGCCCTTGTTGCCGTAGACGGTCAGTCCTTGGAAGACCTGCCGGCCTTGGAGGTCATGCTCCTTGCCGAGCGATTCCATGACGAGCTGCTGGAGGTAGCGCGAGAAGAGCAGCAGGCGATCCTTGTAAGGCAGCACCACCATGGCCTTCGAGCCACGTCCCTCGGTGAGATGATGCCAGGCGAGCGCCATCGCGGCGGCGGGATTGCGTGCGGCGTCGGGGATGCGGGTCACGGCGTCCATGTCGCGGGCGCCGGCGAGCAGCCCGCGGATGTCCAGGCCTTGCAAAGCGGCCGGCAGGAGCCCGACCGGACCGATCTCGCTCGTGCGTCCGCCGACCCAATCCCACATCGGGAAGCGGGCAAGCCACTTCTCGGCGACGGCGACTTGGTCGAGCTGGCTGCCTTCGCCGGTGACGGCGACGGCGTGGGCGGCGAAGGAAAGGCCGGCCTGGCGCCAGCGGAGCGCGGCTTCGAGCTGGCCGTTGCGCGGCTCCGGCGTGCTGCCGGACTTGGAGGTCACGATCACGAGCGTGCTGCCGAGACGGCCGCCGAGGGCGTCGAACACGCGGTCGATGCCGTCCGGGTCGGTGTTGTCGATGAAGTGGACACGGAGCTTGTCCGCTTTGCCGCCCAGCGCGTCCGCCACGAACTGCGGACCGAGGGCCGAGCCGCCGATGCCGATGCAGAGGAGGTCGGTGAACTTACCGGCGGAGCCTTTGACCTGACCGGCATGGACCTGCGCGGCGAAGGCGGCGATGGCCTCGACGGCGGCCTTCACGTCGCCGGCGATCTTCGCGTCCGGGGCGAGCTCCGGCGCGCGCAGCCAGTAGTGGCCGACCATGCGCTTCTCGTCGGGGTTGGCGACGGCGCCCTTCTCGAGGGCCGCCATGTCGGCGAACGCCTTGGCGATGGCCGGAGCCATCTTCTCGGCGAAGCCGGCCGGCGCGGGCGCGCGGCTGAAGTCTAGCGAGATGCCGAGTTCGGGGAAGTTCAGGAGCTGCCGGCGGTAGAGGTCGAAGGAGGAGGCCACGGTGACCCGATTCTCCCTCGCCTCGGGGGGCTTGCAACAAAAAGGGCGGTCCGCCGAGACGTCCGCCCTTTCATTTCCCTTCAGGAAAACTCCTCAGTCGCCGTCGGTGATGGCGCCTTCCGAGGCCGACTTCACCTGTTTGGCATACTTGGCGAGGACGCCGCGCTTCTCCTTGCAGGGCGTCGGCTGCCAATCCTTGAGGCGGCGGGCGATCTCATCGGCCGGGAGGTCGAGGTTGAGCTCGTTCTTCACGGCGTCGATGCGGATGCGATCGCCGTTCTTCACGATGGCGAGGGGGCCGCCGGAAGCGGCTTCCGGCGAGACGTGGCCGACGACGAAGCCGTGGCTGCCGCCGGAGAAGCGGCCGTCGGTGATCAGCGCCACGGTCTTGCCCATGCCCTTGCCCATGATGGCGCTGGTGGGTCCGAGCATCTCGCGCATGCCGGGGCCGCCCTTGGGGCCTTCGTTGCGGATGACGATGACGTGGCCGTCCTTCACCTCGCCGTCGAGGATGCCGCGGAGCGAGGCTTCTTCGGACTCGTAGACGATGGCATGTCCGGTGAAGGAGCTGCCTTCCTTGCCGGTGATCTTGGCGAGCGCGCCGCTCGGAGCGAGGTTGCCGCGGAGGACGCGGAGGTGGCTGTCGGCCTTGATCGGGTTGCCGAGGGGGCGCACGACGTCCTGGTCGGCGGCGTACGGGCCGACGTTCGCGAGGTTCTCCGCGACGGTCTTGCCGGTGACCGTCATGCAGTCGCCATGCAGCAGGCCGGCGTCCAGGAGCATCTTGAGGAGCGGCTGAAGCCCGCCGATGCGCACGAAGTGGGCCATGTTGTATTTGCCGCTCGGCTTGAGGTCCGCGAGCACCGGGACCTTGCGGCCGACGCGCTCGAAGTCTTCCAAGGTGATCTTGATGCCGGCGGAGTGGCCGATCGCGATGAGGTGCAGCACGGCGTTGGTCGAGCCGCCCAAGGCGATCACGACGGTGATGGCGTTCTCGATCGACTTCTTCGAGATGATGTCCGACGGGCGGATGTTCTTCTTGAGGAGTTCGAGCACGGCCTGCCCCGCGCGTTCGCAGTCCTTCAGCTTGTCCTTGGAGTTGGCCAGCTGCGCCGAGCTGTCAGGCAGGCTGAGGCCCATCGCTTCGATGGCCGAGGCCATGGTGTTGGCCGTGTACATGCCGCCGCAGGAGCCTTCGCCCGGGATGGAGCACTTCTCGATCTCCTTGAGTTCGGCGTCGTCGATCTGCTTGGCGGCGTGCTGGCCGACGGCTTCGAAGACGGTGACGATGTCGGCGGCCTTGCCCTTGTGCAGGCCCGGGACGATGGTGCCGCCGTAGACGAAGACGGAGGGTCGGTTCAGGCGGGCCATGGCCATCACGCAGCCGGGCATGTTCTTGTCGCAGCCCCCGATCGTGACGAGGCCGTCGAAACCTTCCGCGCCGGTGACCGCTTCGATCGAGTCCGCGATGATCTCTCGCGAGACGAGCGAATAACGCATGCCGGGGGTGCCCATCGAAATACCGTCGGAGACCGTGATCGTGCCGAAAATGATCGCTTTTCCGCCGGCGACGTCGGCGCCCTTGGCGGCTTCGACGGCCAGCCGGTCGATATGCATGTTGCACGGGGTCACCATCGACCAGGTCGAGGCGATGCCTACGACGGGTTTCTGGAAGTCGGCGTCGTCGAAGCCGACCGCCCGGAGCATCGCTCGGCTGGGGGCGCGGTCGGGTCCGTCGACGACGGCGGCGGAGTATTTGCGGGCGTGCTCGGGAGTGCTCATGGGATGTGAAAAGTCTGCGGTTGTCAGGGAATGGTCGCCCCCTAGATAAGAGGGCGGGAAGCCGGACACTGAACCGCCCTGACGCTCCCTTACAATCCGATTTAAGACTCCCTTCGTCCCGTGGAATTCAATCTCAAGAAAATCATCAAGGCTCTCCTGTTCTCGACCTCCGAGGCGGTGTCCATCAAGGACATCCAGAAGGTCGTGCAGCGCTACCATGCCCAGGCCGCCGCCGAGAAGCAGCCCGACCTGCTGGAAGCCGCCGGTGAGCCCACGATCCTGCCCGCGGGTCCCCCCGTCCAGGAGGTCATCCAGGACATCATCGACCAGGTGCCGACCTTGCTGACGGCCACCCAGATCCGCGAAGCCGTCGACGCCCTCGAAGCCGAGATGCGCGACGCCAACGACGCCTGCCGTATCCTCCAGGGGCCGGAGGGCTTCCGTCTCGTCATCTCACCTGCCTATGCCGACTGGGTCCGTCTGCTCCGCGGCGAACCCCGCCCGCAGCGCCTCAGCCCCGCTTCGTTGGAGACCCTCTCCATCGTCGCCTACCGCCAGCCGGTCACGCGTTCCGAGATGGAGGCCATCCGTGGCGTCTCCGTCGACAGCGCCCTCACGCGCCTGCTCGAACTCGAACTCGTCGCCGTCACGGGCCGCGCCGACCTGCCGGGACGCCCGCTGCAGTATGGCACGACGGACAAGTTCCTCGACTTCACGGGCCTGCGTTCCCTCGGCGAGCTTCCGGCTTCCGACGTCCTCTCGCCCGCGCAGATCTCGGAATGGATCACCCGCGCCACGACGCCCGTCGAGGTCGGCGACGCCGAGGTCGGCCTGCCGCTCGAAGACCAGTCGTCCGCCGCCGTCGCGACCGAGCCGCCGCCTGAGCCCGAGACCCCCAGCCCATGAGCCTCGAAGACCATCGCCGCGAGGTCGACCGCATCGACCGTGAGATCCTCCGCCTGCTCGGCGAGCGTCTGCAGGTGGCCCGCGCCATCGGCGAGGCCAAGCTCAGATCCGGCGCGCCGGTCTACGCCCCGCAGCGCGAGGAACAACTCCTGCGCTCCATCGCCGCCGCGGCCCCGGCGATTCCCGCTTCCGGCCTCCGTGCCGTCTACCGCGAGATCATCTCCCTTTCCATCGGCGCCCAGATGGCCAAGCCGGTCGCCTATCTCGGTCCCGAAGGTTCTTTCACCCAGCAGGCCCAGATCCGCGCCTTCGGCACGAGCGTGCCGTCGCTGCCGCTGCGCGCCATCGGCGACGTCTTCGCCGCGGTCGAATCCGGCGAGGCCTCCTACGGCGTCGTCCCGGTCGAGAACTCCACCGAGGGCGTCGTCAGCCATTCGCTTGACCTCCTCGCGGAGTCCGACCTCAAGGTCGTCGCCCAGGTCACTCTTTCCGTCGAGCAGTGCCTCGTCGGCCAGGGCCCGCTCGATCAGGTGACCAAGGTGCTCTCCAAGGACATCGCGCTTGCGCAGTGCCGCGGCTGGCTCTCCCGCCATCTTCCCGCGGCCACGCTCGTCGAGACCGACAGCACCGCCGCCGCCGTCGAACTCGTCGCGCGCTCGCCTCAAGGCCAGGCCGCCGTCGCTTCGGCCACCGCCGCCGAATCGCGCGGCGTCCCGATCCTCGCCCGCGGCATCCAGGATCGCCGCGACAACGCCACCCGCTTCTTCGTCATCGCCAAGGCCGCCAACGCGGTCGGTGCGCCCGATGAGGTGACCAGCGTCGTCCTCACGCTCAAGCACGAGCCGGGCGCCCTCCAGGGCGCGCTGGCCGCCTTCTCGGACCGCGGCATCAACCTGATCCGTATCGAGTCCCGCCCGAGCCATCGACGTGCCTGGGAATACCTCTTCTTCATCGACTTCCCGGGCCACTGGGAGACCCCGGCGGTCCAGGCCGCCGTCGGCGAACTGAAGAGCCGTTGCGAGGTCGTGAAATGGCTCGGGAGCTACCCTCAGTCCGCGGGATGAACCGTCGCGCGCTCGGCGGCTTGATGCTGGCCGTGCTGGCCGCGGGAGTCCTGTGGTCCGCGTTCGCCTGGTGGCGCGCGTGGTCCGCACCGCTCGTCGCCGTCGTCTTCCGTCCGCCGTTCTCCGTCGAAGGAATCGCCACCGGCACGCCGGTGCGCGTCCAAGGCGTCGTGGTCGGACAGGTCGCTTCCATCGGCCTCGACATCGACGCGGAAGGGCGCCTGCGTCCGCTCGTCAACCTGAGCCTTGACCCCTCCGCGCTCGAAGACCGTGGTTTCGCCGACCGACTCCGCGGAGACCGTCTCGGCGAGGAGGTCGCCCGCGGCCTCCGCGCCCGCCTCATCACCGTCAACCCGGCTTCCGGCCTGCTGCAGGTCGAACTGATCTGGGACGCCGCGGCCCCCCCGCCGACGGCTCCGTTGCGTCGCGATGAAATCCCGCCCGTCGGCGACTTGTTCGGTCGCCGGCTCGAAGGTTTCGTCGATCAACTCGAGCGGCTGGCGCAGGCTGACCTCGTCGGCCTGGCCGCCGAACTCGAACGTGACCTCGACCGCTGGCTGATTTCGGCGGATCCGGAGCGCGCCGCCCGTTTCTCCGCGGACCTCGTCGCCCGCACCGGCGCCGTCCGCGCCGCCACCGACCCCGCGGCGTTGGGCGGGCGCGCGCGGCGTTTCGCCGAAGCCTCCCGCCGCCTGCGCTCCGCCGTCGAGCAAGCGGAACAAGGTCTCGATGACGAGACGCTCGCCCTGCTGCAGGCGCGCCTCGCTGATGCGGCCGCGGCCCTGGCCTCCTTCGGCGCCGCCCTGGACGGTTCGCAGTCGGGCATGACCGCCGCCGCCGGGGATCTTTCCGGCGTCTTCCGCGCGATCTCCGAAGGCGCCCGGACCTGGAAGAAGAAGGCCGCCGGCCTCACGACGGAGCCGCAGCCCCGCTGAGGGAACAGGCTTGCGGCGGACCCCCGGAGAGGGGATAGGTGAGGGGCATTTACCCGCCATGGCCGACCCGACCGACAAGATGGAATCCATCATCAACCTGTGCAAACGCCGCGGGTTCGTCTTCCCTTCCTCCGACATCTACGGCGGCTTCAACGGC
>JBILLR010000105.1:0-2782 GCA_044375965.1 Opitutales bacterium | reverse complement strand
CGCCTTGAGCGGGTAGGGCAGGCCGGTGACGGTCATCAGCGCTTCGGCGGGCAGGGGCGGCGTCTTCATCCTGCCACGGAGATAGGGCAGGGCGGGGCGGCAGGGCAAGGTGGTTCGTCGTTGAGGCGGCGGCGTCCGCGGTCAGCCTCGGACGGACCGATGGAACTCCGCGACGCCCATTGCCATTATCAGTTCGCCGAGATCCCTTACGCCGCGGTCGAACAGGCTCGGGCGGACGGCGTCGGCCAGGCGATGATCAACGGCAGCGCGCCGGCCGACTGGCCGGAAGTGGCCGCCCTCGCGCGTCGTGACCCGCGCAACCGGGTCTCGTTCGGCCTGCATCCTTGGGATGTCCCGACCGCGCCGCCGGGCTGGGAAGCGGAGCTGCGCGCGGTCCTGCTCGCGCATCCGACCGCCGGCGTCGGCGAGATGGGCCTCGACCGCTGGGTGAAGGACTTCGACCCCGTCGCCCAGGAGGCGGCCTTCCGGACGCAGCTCGCGCTGGCCGTCGAACTCGACCGCGCGCTCACGATCCACGCCGTCAAGGCGATCGGTCCGCTGATGGATATCCTGCGTAAGGCCGAACTCCCGCGGCGCGGCTTCCTGCTGCACAGCTGGAACGGCCCGGTCGAGCTCGTGCCCGAACTCGCGAAGCTCGGCGCCTACTTCTCCTTCAGCGCGCACCATCTCATCCCGCGCAAGGCCGACCTGCGCGTGCAGTTCGCCGCGGCCATCCCGCGCGAGCGCATCCTCGTCGAGACCGACGCCCCGGCGCTCTGTCCCGCCCCGGAGTTCCGTCTGCGCGAACTCGCGCCGACCGCCGACGGCACGGAGCAGAACCATCCGTCGAACCTCCTGCGGAACAACGCCGAGCTCGCGCGCACGATGGGCGCGAGCCCCGAAGCATCCGCCGCGCTGACCACGGCGAACTTCGCGCGGTTATTCGGGGCGTAGGAGCGAGAGGCGCAGCGCCTCGCCCGCGGCCGCGAGGCCGAACGCGCCGGCCACGTGGGCGGCCGTGCCGTAACCCCACTCGCAGTTCGGACGCAGGTCTTCGCCCTCGGGGATCTCGCCGCCGGGCAGGCCTTCGCAATCCGTCGGCAGCGTGAACGGCTCGTCGGACCACACGCACGACACGCCGAAGGGCGTCTTGCCGCGGGGAAAGTCGAAGTTCTGGCGCAGGCGTTTGCGGACCAGCATCATCAGAGGGTCGTCGCGCGAGTCGCGCAGGTCGGTGATCTTGAGCCGCGTACCATCGAGCCGACCGGCGCAGCCGCCGACCGTGACCACGGGTAGCTTGCGGTTCACCGCCTCGGCGATGAGCCCGCACTTCGGCGAAAGGGCGTCCATCGCGTCGACGACCACGCCGTCGAAGTCCGCGAGCACCTCGTGCGGATTGAAGCGGGAGAGGAAGCGTTGGTGGAGCGTCGTGCGGATCCCGGGGTGGATCGCGCGGGCGCGTTCGGCGACGGCTTCGGTCTTCGGACGGCCTTCGTTGCCGGCGACCGCATGGAGCTGGCGGTTCGTGTTCGAGACGCAGACCGCGTCGCCGTCGACGAGCGCGAGGTGGCCTACGCCGGAGCGCGCGAGGGCCTCGACGGTCCAGGAACCCACGCCGCCGAGGCCGACGACGAGGAAGGAAGAGCGCGCGAGCCGTTCCATGCCCGCGCGGCCGTACAGGCGGCCGATGCCGGCGAAGCGTTGGAGATGATCCGCGTCCATGCGCCTACTGAAGCCGAGAAGCGGCCTCGCTCCAAGGCGGAAGCGTCGGCGCCCCGCCCGCGGCTCAGCGGCGGGTGATCGCTTCGGCTCGCTGGCGCAGGTCGGCGTCGAAGAGCGCGTCGATGAGCGCGTCGAGGTCGCCCTCGAGCACCTGCTCGATGCCGTGGACCGTGAGGTCGATCCGGTGGTCCGTGATGCGGTTCTGCGGGAAATTGTAGGTGCGGATGCGTTCCGAACGGTCGCCCGAGCCCACCTGCGTCTTGCGGTCCTGGGCGCGCGCCTCGCGTTCCTTGGCGCGGGTCAGGTCGAGCAGGCGGGAGCGGAGCACGCGGAGGGCCTTCTGGCGGTTGCGCAGCTGGGAGCGTTCGTCGGCGCAGTAGACCATCAGCCCCGTCGGCTTGTGGATGATCTGCACCGCGGACTCCGTCTTGTTGACGTGCTGGCCGCCGGCGCCGCTCGCGCGGGCGACGGACATGTCGAGATCCTCGGGCTTCAGGACCACCTCGGCCTCCTCGGCCTCGGGGAGGACCGCGACCGTGGCGGCGGACGTGTGCACCCGGCCCGAGGCTTCCGTGGCGGGCACGCGTTGGACGCGGTGCACGCCGGCCTCGTGGCGGAGGTGGGCCATCGCGCCCTCGCCTTCGATGAGCAGGACCGCGTCGCGGACCCCGCCCAGGTCGGAGGGGGAGAGGGACATCAGCTCGTGCTTCCAGCCGCGCTTCTCGGCGAAGCGGGTGTAGGCGCGGAGCAGCTCGGCGGCGAAGAGGGAGGCCTCCTCGCCGCCCGTGCCGGCCCGGATTTCTACAAGAGCATTACGAGAATCGTCGGGGTCGGGCGGAATGATGGCCCGGATGAGCTGTTCGCGGGCCGTTTCGACGGCGGGGGCCAGGCGGGCGACCTCCTCGGCGGCCATCGCGCGGAGCTCCGGATCGTACTCGGCGCCCATCGTGCGGGCCTCCGCCAGCTCCTTTTCGAGGCCGGTCAGCACGTCGTCGGCCTTGACCGCCTTGGACGTGAAGCGGAGTTCGGCGCCGAGGGCGGCCGCCCGGCGGTTGTCGGC
>JBILLR010000051.1:0-9038 GCA_044375965.1 Opitutales bacterium | reverse complement strand
CGCTGGCGCCCCCGCTGGAACATCCTCTTCCGCGACGACAAGCAGTTCCCCCAGGTCCGGGTCGACCTCGCCGACCCCCTCCCCCGCTTCCGGATCGTCCGCGCCCGCACGACCGACGCCTGCCGGTATTTCGGCCCGTTCCCCCACCAGCAGGCCGTCCGCCGCACGCTCAACGAGATGCGCAAGAAGTTCGGCATCCTCCTGGCCGACAGCAATCCGGTCGCCCAGCCCGACGGGACCTGGAAGCTTTACGACGACGCCCGCGCCGAGATCCAGAAGCACGGCAACGTGGTGACGACCGAGGAATACGCCGCGCGCGTGACCGAGGCCTGCGCCTTCCTCGAAGGCAAGGTCGAGACGTGGGCCGAACAGGTCGAGGCCGACATGCGCAAGGCCGCCGCGGAGCGCGACTACGAGAAGGCCGCGAGCCTGCGCGACCTGCTCGACGCGTTGAAGCGGACGACGGAGAAATCCCGCCGCTTCCTCCGCGAGAACCCCCTCCCCCGCCGCGACGAAGCCGGCGCCCTCGCCTCGCTCGCCGCGGCGCTCGGGCTCGAGCGCCCGCCCGCCACGGCCGAGTGCTTCGATATCTCGCACATCTCCGGCACGCTCGCCGTCGCCTCCATGGTGCGCTTCGTCGACGGCCAGGCCGACAAGTCCGGCTACCGTCGCTTCAAGATCAAGTCCTTCGAGGGCAACGACGACTTCCGCTCCATGCAGGAGGTGGTCGGCCGCCGCTACACGCGCCTGCACGAGGAGCACCGCGCCTTCCCCGAGCTCGTCATCATCGACGGCGGGCTCGGCCAGGTCGGCGCCGCGCTCGCCGCGTTCAAGGAACACGACCTCGCCCCGCCGCCGCTCATCGGCCTCGCCAAGCGCGAGGAGACCATCGTCTTCCCCGACGGCCGCGAACTGAAGCTGCCGCGCCACGACGTCGGGCTCGCCCTGCTGATGCGCATCCGCGACGAAGCCCACCGCTTCGCCAACGACTTCAACGCCGAACTCCGCAGCCGGAAGCTGCGCGAATCGCTGCTCGACGAGATGCCCGGCCTCGGACCCAAGCGGAAGGACGCCTTGCTCGAACACTTCGGCAGCATCCAGAAGCTCCGCAAAGCCACCGTCGAAGAGATCGCCGAAGTCGCCGGCCTCAGCGACAAGCTCGCCGCCGAAGTGAAGGCCTATTTAGAAGCGAGAGGATGAGCAGAGAGATGACTGAGTCGAGTTCAGCATCGATGGCTGAATCGAGGACAGAATAATTCGGGTGAGCAGCCGGAATTCCTAAGGGTAGCGCGAGGGTGCTCCCTCACCCCGATCACCAAAAGACTGCCTCATCCGTCATCGATACAGCCATCGACTCAGTCATCGATGCTGTCCTCTGAGCTGGACCGCCATCTCCCTCTCCACCAGCTCCGCGACGCGATCCGCGCCGCCGGCGTCGCCGAGGCCGTCGACCGAAGCTTTCCATTTCTTCCAGAGGGTCCAGTCGCCGGTGAAGGCTTCGGCGATGATCGCGCGCGCCGACTCCGGCGTCAGTCCGTAAGCGCCGGCATGGTGTTCGGCGATGAGACGGCCGTTGCCGGCTTCCTGGCCCGGAATGACCTGCGTGATGACCATCGGCACGCCGGCCGCGACACATTCATGCGTGGTGGCGCCGCCGGCCTTGCTGACGACGAGGTGGCTGGAAAGCATGAGCTGCGGGATACGGTCGGTCCAACCGAGCACTTCGGCACGGCCTTCGACGGCGCGCTCGACGGCTTCCTTGAAGGAGGCGTCCTTGCCGACGGTGATCGTGAGCTCGAGGCCCAACGTTGAAAGCGCCGTGGCGAGCTCGACGGCGTCGCGCTTGCCGGGGTTGAGCATGAGCAGCACGCGCGGGCGCTCGCCGGCCTTGGCCGAAGAGCGCGGGGCGAGACGGGAAGAGACCGGGAAGCCGTAGGGTAGGACCTTCGCGGCGGGTACGCCCTGACGGATCATGACGTCGGCGGTCGCTTGGTTCGGGGTGACATACCAATCGGAATGCGCGCGATGCCAGGCGCGGTTGACCGAGATGGAGTCGGTCACGACGGTGATGAGACGCGGACGCGCGGGGTCGTCGCGATGCCAGCGCCGGGCCATCATGTAGTTATACAGCGGGTAGGCCGAGACCACGACCGCCGGGCGGGCCGCGTCGAGCATGGCGTTGAGCGTCTTCTCGACCGGACGAACGAACGGCAGCGAGGCGCGCACGAGCGGCAGGCGGTCGAGGGCCGCATACATGCAACCCCAGAGGCGCGGATACTTGTTCGCGACGCCGATATAGCCGTCGCGCTGGCTCTTGGCTTTCTCGGCGCCGTAGGCCTCGAGGAACAGGTCGTGCAGCTCGCCCTTGAGACCGGGCTTGCGACCGAGCGCCTCGATGATGGAACGCGCGGCCGCGTTATGCCCTTCGCCGAAACCGGCCGTGAGGACGGGGATGACGCTCATCAGGCGACGAAGGCCATCGGGGCGTTGGCTTCGCCGGCGGTCGCCGGGGCGTTCTTGGCGGCCTCGAAGGCGGCGCGCCGTTCGGCGATGCGGCGCAGGAGCTCCGGACGTTCGACGACGCGGATGGTGCCGTCGTCCTCCTCGACCACCGCGGTCAGGGATTCGACCCAGTCGCCGGAGTTGATGTAGCGGACGCTGCCGATCATGCGGTCCTCGGCCTTATGGATGTGGCCGCACATCACGCCTTCGCAGCCGCGGCGCGCGGCCAGGGTCTGGAGATGTTCCTCGAAGCTCGAGATGAAGCTGACGGCCGACTTGACCTTGGCCTTGATGGCCTGCGAAAGGGAGAAGTATTCCTTGCCGCGCCAGGCGCGCCACTTGTTATACAAGCGGTTCAGGTCGAGGAGGATCTGGTAACTGATGTCGCCGATGACGGCCAGCCAGCGCATCTTCACGGTCACCGTGTCGAACGCGTCGCCATGGATGCAGAGGTATTTGCGGCCGTCCTGCGCCACGTGGACGTGCTCTTCGGCGAGCTCGATACGGTCGAGCACCAAGGGGATCAGACGACGGATGAAGTCGTCGTGGTTGCCGCGCAGGTAGATGACCTTGGTGCCGTCCTTCTCCGCCATCTTCATGATCCGGCGGATCACGGCCGTGTGTGCCGGGCTCCAGTGGTTCTTACGCTGCAGCGACCAGAGGTCGATGATATCGCCGTTCAGGATGAGCTTGTCGCAGCGGATGCCACGCAGCACGTCGAGCAGCTCGCGCGCCTGGGCGTCCTTGGTGCCCAGATGGAGGTCCGAGAGGACCAACGTCCGGAAGTGGATCTTATGCTGCCCAGGGACCTTGATGGTTTCTTCCATGGGAGCAAAGATTACGTGACGACCGTGTCATTCCTGCGTCGATGGCGTCTTAAAAAGGAAACAAGGAGAGGAGCTGTTAGCGGTAAGCGGTTGGCGGGAAACGGGTGGACAGAGACAAAGCGCCGAGGGGAGACCTAGGACCTGAAATGACTTAGGCTCCCCAGCTGATCATCCGGTCTCCGGTTTCCCTTTGAGTGAGGTGCCTTTAACCCGCTACCTGACTCCTGAGAACGGATAAACCTATGTCGTGACGCGGTCCCGACCCTACTCTTTGCATCTCATCTACTCAGCCCTCCATTCAGCCCTCAACACAGTCCTCCATTCAGTCCTCCCCTTTTGACGACCCACCGTCACACAATCGTAACAATCGTAATAGGCTGATGTTACGATTGTTACGAAATAGTGTCGAACGGTGCTTGCCCCTCCCCTGCCCACAACTTGAAACGGCACCACCCACACACCCATGAAAGACTTCCTGAAGAAGGTCCTCGGTAAGGATGAAAAGTTCTACGAGCTGCTCGAAGCCAGCGCCGACGAAGCGCAGAAGAGCGCGAAATCGCTCTCGAAGCTCTATGCGCAGGTCGGCAAGCCGGACTTCGAACAATGCTTCACCGAGCTGGTCGTCGCCCGCCGCGTCGACAAGCGCATCGGCCTCTCGATCACCCAGGAACTTTGCCAGACCTTCGTGACCCCGCTCGAGCGCGAGGACATCGAAGCCCTCGCCAACGCCCTCTACAAGATCCCGAAGACCTGCGAGAAGATCGGCGAACGCCTGGCGATCTGCCCCGCGCAGTTCTCGACCGACATCGTGGACAAGCAGGTGCGGATGCTCGAGCAGGCCACCGAAGTCACCGCCGCCCTCGTCCGCAAGCTGCGCAAGCTCTCGAACGTCGAGGAGATCCAGGACGACTACGAGACCCTGCAGACGATCGAAGGCGACGCCGACCGCCTGATGGTAGGCCTCCTGCGCGACCTCTACCAAGGCAACGTCGACGCCAAGGAAGTCGTCGTCCTCAAGGACATCTACGAGCTGCTCGAGCGCGCGATCGACCACTGCCGCGACGCCGGCAAGGTCGTGTTCCAGATCGCCCTCAAGTACGCCTGAGCCCTCCGCCCGCCTCCGGTCATGGATCCCTTCCTGCTGATGGTGCTGGTCATCGTGGTGGCCGTGATGTTCGAATACATCAACGGCTTTCATGACGCGGCCAACGCCATCGCGACCGTCGTCTCGACGCGCGTCCTGACACCCCGCCAGGCGATCACGCTCGCGGCGGTGACCAACCTGATCGGCGCCTTCTGGGGCACCGCGGTAGCCAAGACGATCTATTCCGGCTACATCGCCGTCTCCGCCGAGTTCCAGGTGGCCCAGCTCGCGATCGCCTGCGGCCTGATGGGCGGCATCGTCTGGAACCTCCTCACCTGGTGGTTCGGCATCCCCTCCAGCTCCTCCCACGCGCTCGTCGGCGGCCTCTGCGGCGGCGTGCTCGGCCAGTCCCACCTCGAATGGGGCCGCCTGATCTGGTCGGCGACCGACGCGTCCGGCAAGACGGTCGGCCTCTGGCCGAAGCTGATCAAGCCGATGTTCATCTCGCCCTTCATCGGCTTCACCCTCGGCGTGGCGTTCATGGCCCTGCTCACGATCGTGATCGTCCGCTTCGCGATGCGCCCGAGCAAGGTCCAGAAATCCTTCGGCAAGCTGCAGTTGGTCTCGGCCGGCATGATGGGCTTCTCGCACGGCTCCAACGACGCCCAGAAGACGGTCGGCATCATCACCTTCGCCCTCATCGTCGGCGTCACCTCCGGCGCTTTCGACCCGGCCCACGCCCCGTCCTGGGCCCAGGCCATCAAGCCCGAGCTCAACGCCAAGGGCGTCGTCGACCACGCGCCCTACTGGGTGATCGTCCTCTGCGCCATCACGATGGCCCTCGGCACGGCCGCCGGCGGGTGGAAGATCATCCGCACGATGGGCCACAAGATGGTGAAGCTGCAGCCGGTCCACGGCTTCGCCGCCGAGACCGCCGCGGCCATCACGATCCACGGCGCCTCCGAGATGGGCATCCCGCTTTCCACGACGCACGTCATCTCGACCTCGATCCTCGGCGTCGGCGCGACGAAGCGTTTCGACGCGGTCAAGTGGGGCCTCGTCGGCCGCATCGTCTGGGCCTGGGTGCTGACCATCCCGATCACGCTGACGCTCGGTTATCTGTTCTACCGCGGCGCGGTGCTGGTCGGCTGGGCGAAGTAAAGCAGGGCTAGGTTCTCAGCGGGAACTGAGGTCTACGCCAGCCTGCCTGGCCCACTCCATCCAAGCATCCGCCAGTTCCTTGAGCTTGGCGGGGTGCGCGGAGGCGAGGTCATGCTGCTCCGAGGGATCGTTCGACAGGTCGAAGAGCTGCCAGGTCACGGGGGTGCTCTGGCGCTTGCCCCAGACGATCTTCCACTGGCCGAGACGATAGCCGCGCGCGCCTTCGTGGGCGGTCGGGATGCCGCGCTCGGGCGTCGGTTCGCCCCGCAGGTCAGGCAATAAGGACCGGCCGGAGACCGGCCGGATGGGCTTCCCGGCCCGTTCGCGCGGATACCCGGAGCCGGTGGCCGCCGCGATCGTCGGCAGCAGGTCCATGACGTGCGCGGGCGAGCGGATCCACTCAGCTGAAGGCTTCAAGCCGGCCGGCCAGGAGACGAGCAGCGGTGCGCTGACGCCGCCTTCATGGCAGAAGTGCTTGTAGAGGTTGAGCGGCGTGTTGCCGAGGTTCGCCCAGCCGGAACCGTATGAAGAATGCGTGCCGGCCTGACCCATGCCGTCGAGCGCGGCGCCAACATGCAGGTCGGTGCGACCGGCGCGGGAACGTCCGTCGAAACCGAACGGACCCCATTCGTAACACGCGCCGTTGTCGGAGGTGAAGACGACCAAGGTGTTCGCGACTTCGCCGTTCCGCTCGAGGTCGGCGAGGAGGCGGCCGACGCCTTGGTCGACGTGCTCTACCATCGCGGCGAAGGTGGCCATGCGGCGCGCGAGGTCTTCGCGACGGTCCGCGGGGAGGCTGGCCCAAGCGGGGTTAGGCTTACCGGAGTAACCGTTGGCGATGGCGGCGTCCGCCTCCACGGGCACGGTCGAAAGCGGCGGCAGCACGGCGTCGGCGGCGACCAGCCCGAGCGCCTTCATGCGCGCGAAGCGTTCGGCGCGGAGGACGTCCCATCCTCGGCGGTACGTGGCCATGTGGCGGTCGATCGACGCCTTGGGGGCCTGCACGGGGAAGTGCGGGGAAGAGTGCGCGAGGTAGAGGAACCACGGCTTGTCCTTCTGCGTGCGTGCCTGGCGCAGGAACTCTAGGGCGTAGTCGGTGAAGACGTCGGTGACGTAGAACTTGCCGGCCTCATAGGCGAGTTCGGCCGGCATGCCGGCGGGCAGACGCACATACTCGTCCGGATTCCACTGGTCGTTGGAATGGGCCTGCAGGCTCTTGTAGCCGTAATAGGCGTCGAAGCCGCGCTGAATCGGCCCGGGCGAACCCATGTGCCACTTGCCGACCATCCAGGTGCTGTAGCCGGACTGCTTCAGCAGCTCGGGGATGGTGATGTTGTCGTCGAGGAGGTGGCCGGTGTAGGCCGGGCCGCGCTTGGGCGCGGGCTTCGCGCTCACGAAATCGCCGATGCCGGCTTCGTGCGGATGCAGGCCGGTGATGAGCGAGGCGCGCGTGGGGCAGCAGCGCGCGGAGTTGTAGCATTTCTCGAAACGCGCGCCGGCCCGGGCGAGACGGTCGAGGTTAGGGGTAGGGATCTCGCCGCCGTAGCAACCGAGGTCCGAGTAGCCGAGGTCGTCGGCGAGGATGACGAGCACGTTCGGACGTTCAACCGCGCCGAGCACGAGCGCGAACCCCGCCAGGAGCAGGCGGAAAATCATGGGGTCGTGACGGCGAGACCAGTGACAGAGCCTTGGAGCGCGACCGGCTTGGCGTAAGTCCCTACGTACTTGCCGTTATCGTGCCCTACGCAGAAATCCTCGGCGGGCTGACGCGGCAGCACGCCCTTGGCCTTGCCGGTCACGGCCTCCTGACCCGCGACGACGAGCTTCATCGCGCCGTCGGCGGCGAGGCTGGCGGTGACGCTGAACGATCCTTTGACCTCGGCGGAAGAAAGGACCTCGACGACTTCGTCCGCGCCATGGCGGACGGCGAAGGCGACACGTCCGCCCTTGAGATAGAGCGCATGACCGACGAGCCCGCCCTGCGCGACGATCACCGCGTCGCGTTGCGCGCTGTCGACGGTGACGGCGAGAGTGAAGGCGCGCTGGCCGACCTGCGGGGCGGCGGCGGAAACGACCGTATCGCCGGCCTTGGCCTGCGCGAGCGTGACGGGCTTGGCGGCCGGAGTCTTCGCCGCCGCCTTACCAGCGCCCTTCTTAGCCGCCGGCTTCTTGTCATCGGCTTTCTTCACGTCGTTGGGCACGTAATCGACCGTCGGATAAAGCGTCTTCGCGCCCTTCACTTCGCCGGCGGGACGACGCGCGGTCGGGGTCTTGCCGCCGATCTCCGCCGCCATCTTGTCGACGAGCGCCTTCAATTTCGCGACGACGTCCGGATGCTGCGCGGCCAGGTCGGTCTGCTCGCCGATCTCGGCGTCGAGGTCGTAAAGACGCAGCCCAGGCGCCGTCTTGGCGGCGGTCTTGCCCAAGCCATCCGGCTGCGGAGCGAGCGCGAGTTTCCAGCGTCCTTGGCGGACGGCCCGCAGATCGTAGTTGGCGAAATAGTAATGCGCCTCGCGCGCGGACTCCTTCGACTGACCGAGGAGGATCGGCGTGATGTCACGTCCGTCGATGACCGGCGTGGCGGGGACGGTGCCGCCGGCGAGCGAGACGAACGTCGGGAGCAGGTCGATGGTCGCGGCGACGGCGTCGTTCACCGAACCAGCGGGGATGCGGCCCGGCCACCAAGCCAAGGTCGGCACGCGCACGCCGCCTTCCCAGGTCGAGCCCTTGCCGCCGCGGAGCGGACCGGCGTTGCCGCCGTCGGCGCCCTTGGTCAGCCACGGACCGTTGTCGGACGTGAAGACCACGATCGTATCTTTATCGAGTCCCTGGGCGCGGAGCGTGTCGAGCACCTGACCGACGCTCCAATCGACTTCCTCGACCCAATCGCCGAAGCGGCCGTTCTGGGATTTACCGGCGAACGCGGCGCCCGGGTAGATCGGGGTGTGGACGGCGTTGTGGGCGTAGTAGAGGTAGAAGGGCTTATCCTTGTTACGGCTGATGAACTCGACGGCCTCCTTCGTATAGAGCTCGACGAGACGGCGCTGCCCTTCCCCGTCCATCAGTTCGACGATCTTCTCATCCCGCAGGAGGGGGACGACCGGGACCTTGGTCTCGGCCGACTTCTTGAGCATGTCGTTCGAGTACGGGATGCCCAGATAGTGGTCGAAACCCTGCCGGGTGGGCAGGAATTCGGGCTGGTCGCCCAGGTGCCACTTTCCGACCATCTGGGTGGCATATCCTTTTTCCTTAAGTCGTTCTGCTACAGTTATTTCAGATGGATTAAGCCCCACGGATTGACCCGGAAAATAGACCCCCGGGACCGAGACGCGCGCCCCGTAGCAGCCGGTCATCATCTGGGCCCGGGAGACCGAGCAGACCGGGGTGGCGTAGAAGCTGGTCAATTTCATGCCCTCCTTGGCCATCCGGTCCAGGTGGGGGGTGCGCTGCTTGGTCGCCCCGAA
>JBILLR010000104.1:0-2856 GCA_044375965.1 Opitutales bacterium | reverse complement strand
CAAGCAAATCCCCGAAGAAGTCAGGCTGATCCATCGCGCCGACGAGAGGCCGCACCAGACGCTCGGCGTCGACCGCGACGCGGTTGACGTCGGGCGAGACGCGATGAAGGGAGAGCGAACGGTCGGGTGCGGTGACGGCCAAGGCGGCGAAGTCTCCGGGCGAGAAGGCCCGCTCCGAAAGCCAGGCCTGCCGGGCGGGGCCGGTCAGCACGACGGGCATGCGCGAGTGCACTTCGCCGGCCTCGCGGTTAGGCGCGACCGTGACGAGGCACAGCGTCCGGCGCGACGTGCCGTCGGCGGCGAGATGGAGCGACCAAAGACCGCCGACCGCGAGCGGGCCGCCGTCGGCCGCGCGGAAATAATACGGCACCTTGAGCTTACCCTCGGTCTTCCATTCATAATAGCCGTCGAGCGGCACGACGCAGCGGCGCAAGCGGGCGGCCTCGCGAAACGTCGGTCGTTCGAAGATACCTTCGACCCGGGCGTTGGCGTGCCCGCCGGATTCGTCGGCCGGCGCCCAGGCAGGGACGAAGCCCCAAGGCAAAGCCTCCGTCCGGAGGACGCCCTGCTCGCGACGTACGCTGAGGAGGGGCGTGCCGGGAGAGAGGTTATACCGGGGCGCGACGGCGACCGGCGGGGCGCCGAGGCTTTTCACGATCTCTTCCCAGCGTGAGAACTGGGTGACGCGTCCGCACATAGCGCAGGCTTACCAGTGAGGCGGGCGTTCGTCGGCGGGCGGGGCCTGGTCGCCGGCGTCAGCAGATTGGGTCAGCTTCGCCTCCGCCCGGACGAGCCGGTCGGAGAGCTTCGAGACCTCGCGGGAAAGTTCCAGGATGATGCGGTCTTGCTGCTCGACGTGGCGTTGCAGGAAAGTGAGGCGTTCCTCGAGGGCGCGCTGGGGTTCGTCCATGCGGGGGAAACTTAGGCCCATCGGGTCGGGTGGCAAGGCCAGGCGAGCTAACGTTTGCGGGCGAAATAAAACTTATGGCAGTTCCCGCCGAAAAGACCGGAGCGCTCGGCGGCGGCCAGCCCATGAGCGTAGTCGTCGACGAGACGGAAAGCCTGCTCGTAGCTGCCGGCGAAGAGACAGACCGGCCAGTCGGACCCATACATCAGGCGCGACGGGCCGAAGGCCTCGAAGACCGTGTCAAGGTAAGGTCGGAACTGTTCGGCCTTCCATGTCGTGTGATCGGCTTCGGTCAGCATGCCCGAGACCTTGCAATGGACGTTTGGCGACCTGGCCAGGCGACGGACCTGCGAGCGCCAAGGCTCCAGGGTGCCATCCTTGATGTGCGGCTTGGCGATGTGATCGAGGACGAAGGGCTGCGACGGGAAAGCCTCCGCGAGGCGGATGGCGGCTTCGAGCTGCTTGGGGTAGATCAGGATGTCGTACGTCAGCCCATGCGCCTGCAGCTTCGCGATCCCGCGCTGGAAATCCTTGCCCAGCATGAAGTCGACGTCCGGTTCCTCCTGGACGACGTGACGGACGCCGACGAACTTCGGGTGCGCGGCGAGGCGGGCGAGGTCGGCCTCGACGCGGTCGGAACGCAGGTCGACCCAGCCGACGACTCCCTTCACGTTCGCATGCTTGTCCGCGAGGCCGAGAAGCCAGTCGGACTCGCCGACGACCTGGCGGGCCTGCACGGCGATGGAGCCGTCGAAACCGAGCGGCTTCTGGAGGGCGGCGAGGTCGTCGGGCAGCCAGCTGCGATGCAGCGGCGAGCCCGGCGGGATCCACGGATACTGCGCCGCGTCGTACGACCAGAAGTGCTGGTGGGCGTCGAGGCGCATGGCGTCAGACCACGTCGACGATCGCCTTGATCACGCCCGACTCCGGCTTGAGCCAGGTCGGGAAGGTAGCGATCAGGTCGTCGAACTTCGCGTGGTGCGTGATCCAGGGCTTCGTGTCGATCACGCCGTCTTCGATCAGCCTGATGATGCGGGCGAAGTCCTTCGAATGGGCGTTGCGGCTGGCCATGAGGGTCAGCTCGCGGCGGTGCAGGTGCGGCGCGTGCGGGAAGGTCAGGTCCTGCTGCGTGATGCCCACGTAGACCACGCGGGCGGCGAAGGCCGCGTAGGCGAAGCAGGCGACCATCGACTTGTTGCTGCCCGTGGCGTCGATGACGACGTCGGCCAGCTGGCCGTTAGTGAGGGCCGCGAGCGCGGCGACTTCCGAGCCGTCGCCCTTCGCCAGGATGACGCCGTCCACCTTCATCACCTCCGTGCAGAACTTCAGGCGGTCGGCGTTCATGTCCATCACCACGCACTTCGCGCCGGAGACCTTGACGAACTCCACGGCCGAGAGCCCGATGGGGCCGGCGCCGATGACGAGGGCCGTCTCGCCGGCCTTGGGGGCGGCGCGGTCGACGGCGTGGCAGCCGATGGCGAGCGTCTCGACGAGCGCGAGCTGGTCGTAGGAAAGCTTCGTGGAGATATGGAGCTTGCGGGCCGGCAGGAGGAACTTCTCGGCCATGCCGCCGTCGCACATCACGCCGAGGGTCTTATGATTCTCGCAGCAGTTGGTGAAACCGCGGCGGCAACTGTAGCAGGTCTGGCAGTTGATGTAAGGCTCGACGGAGCAGCGGTCGCCCGGCTTCACGTTGGTCACGCCCGGCCCGACCGCGAGGACTTCGACGCCGAGTTCATGGCCCGGGATGCGCGGGTAGGAGTAGAACGGCATCTTGCCGAGATAGCCACCGTAGTCGGTGCCGCAGATGCCGATGCGATGCACGCGCACGACCGCTTCGCCGGCGGCGGGCGCGGGCGGCTCCGGGATGTCGATGCGCGCGAACTGCTGCGGCTGGTCAAGGCGGATGGCCTTCATCGGCTCAGTTGTTCTCCTTGAGACCTTCGAGG
>JBILLR010000050.1:0-9192 GCA_044375965.1 Opitutales bacterium | reverse complement strand
GCAACATCGCCAACCTTGTCTGGGCCCACTTCCTGGGCGTCGGCGTGGTCGATCCGGTGGACGACGTCCGCGTCTCCAACCCGCCCTCCAACCCCGAGCTGCTCGACGAACTCGCCGCGAAGCTGACGGAGTATAACTACGACGTCCGCCGCCTCGTGCGCGACATCACCGCCTCGGCCGCCTACCAGCGCAGCTCGAAGACCAACGCCTCGAACGCCGACGACAAGCTGAACTTCGCCCGCGCGCAGGTCCGTCGCGTCCGCGCCGAGGTCCTGCTCGACGCCATCTCCCAGATCACCGAGACCCCGAACAAGTTCCAGGGCCTCCCGCTCGGCGCCCGCGCGGTGCAGATCGCCGACGGCGCCGTCTCGAACTACTTCCTGACGACCTTCGGCCGCTCCAAGCGCGAGTCCGTCGCCTCGACCGAGGTGAAGACCGACCCGAACCTCTCGCAGGCCCTCCACCTCATGAACGGCGACGCCGTCAACGACCGCATCCGCCGCGGTCAGGTGGTCGAGAAGATGATCGCCGCCGGCAAGAAGGACGACGAGATCGTGTCCGAGCTCTTCCTCCGGGTCTTCGGCCGTCAGCCCCGCGACGCCGAACGCAAGTCCATCGCCGCCGCCGTGGCCGCCGATCCGGCGAGCCGCCAGATCGTCCTTGAGGACGCCTTCTGGGCGCTGATGAACTCGAAGGAGTTCTACTTCAACCACTGATCACCGCCGTCCGCATGGCCGCCGCCCCTTCGTCGTTCCGTTGGCTCACCCGCCGCTGCCTCATCCTGGCCGCCGGGCTCGTCGCCACCGCCGCCTTCGCGCAGGACGCGGAGAAACTGACCTACGACGACCACATCCGCCCGCTGCTCGAGAACAAGTGCTTCTCCTGCCATAATCCGGACAAGAAGAAGGGCGGCCTTGAACTGACCAGCTACGCCGGCCTGATGAACGGCGGCAGCGGCGGCGCGGTCGTCGACCCCGGCAATCCGCAAGGCAGCCGTCTCTGGACGTGCAGCGCGAAGAAGGAAGAGCCTTTCATGCCGCCGGAAGGCGCGCCTCTCGACGCCAAGGACCTGACGCTTCTTTCCAAGTGGATCGCCGGCGGCCTGCTCCAGGCCAAGGGCAGCGTGGCCAAGGCTTCCAACAAGCCCAAGGTCGATCTCACCTTCGACGGCGGCGCCGGCAAGCCGACCGGCCCCGTGGCCCGCCCGGAGAACGTTCTCCTCGAGCCGGTCATCGTCACGCCCCGCACCACCGCGGTGATCGCCATGGCGGCCAGCCCCTGGACTTCGCTCCTCGCCGTGGCCGGCCAGAAGCAGATCCTGCTCTACGATACCGACACCCATGAGCTCGCCGGCATCCTGCCTTACGCCGAAGGCTACGCCCGTTCCCTCAAGTTCAGCGCCAACGGGTCGCTGCTGATCATGGGCGGCGGCCGCGGCGGCAAGTTCGGCCACGCCGTCGTCTGGGACGTCAAGACCGGCAAGCGCGTCACCGAGGTCGGCAAGGAGTTCGACCAGGTGATGTCCGCCGACATCACGCCCGACCATCGCAAGATCGCGATCGGCACCAACTCGAAGAAAGTGAAGTGCTTCGACGTCGCCACGGGCGAGGAGCTCTACGTCATCGCGAAGCACACCGAGTGGATCACCGGCGCGGACTTCAGCCCGGATGGCATCCTGCTCGCGACCTCCGACCGCAATGGCAACGTCTTCGTCTGGGAAGCGGACAACGGCGGCGAATTCTACCCGCTCGGCCAGCACAAGGGCAGCGTCACCGACCTCGCTTGGCGCGCCGACTCCAACATCCTCGCCAGCTGCGCCGCCGACGGCAGCATCATCACCTGGGAGATGAAGACCGGCAAGCAGGTCGCCAGCTGGTCCGCCCACGGCGGCAACGTGCAGTCCGTTTCTTTCCTGCCTGACGGACGTCTCCTTTCGAGCGGCGCCGACGGCACCACCGCGATGTGGAGCGTAGACGGCAAGCGCCTGCCGCAACTGCAGGGCGTCAAGCAGGCCGACCAGGTCGCCAAGGTCGTCGGGCTCTACGACTCCAAGACTTTCGTCTCCAGCAACTGGCTGGGAGAAGTCCGCTTCTTCGAGAGCGAGACCGGCCGCGAAGTCACCCAGGTCTCCAGCAACCCCCCAAAACTCGCGGATCGCCTTGTCGCGACCGAGAAGCGACTCGCCGAACTTATCCCGGCCCTGGCTCCGGCCGAGGCCGCCGTCAAAGCCGCGGAGGGCCGCCTCCCGGCCGCCGAAGCCGCCTTCGCCAAGGTGAAGGCCGAAGGCGAAGCCGCTTCCAAGAAGCTCGCGGAACACGAAGCCAAGCTGGCCGAGCAGAAGAAGAGCCTGGCCTACTGGCAGTCGATGCAGGGCAAGGCCAAGAATGACGCCGACCGAGCTAAGGCGGACAAGGCCGTGGCCACCCAGAAAAAGATGTCCGGACTTTCCGCTAAGGAAGCCGCCAAGGTCCGTCCGATTGCCGACGCCTATCGAGCCGCCGAGTCCGCGCTCGCCAAGGCCAAGGCCGATTTGACCGCCGCCCAGGCCAACGTCCGTAATATCGTCGCCGAGACCGCCGCGCACCGCGAGCGTCTGGTCGCTCTCAAGGCCGCCCAGTTCAACGTCGGCGTGCTCACCGAGCAGGACAAGCTGGCCAAGCTCGAGCAGGACATCGCGGACCTCGTCGCCGCCAAGTCCGAGAACGAGGCCGCCAAGGTCGCCGCCGCCGCGCGCATCGAATCTTCCCAGAAGACCATCGCCCAGAACGAGGCCCAGCTGCCGAAGCTTCAGGCGGAACTCGACGCCCTCAAGGCCGAGTTCGCCGCGCTCGACAAGACACTGTCGCCGTTGCGTGTCAGCGAAGCGGAGGCCATGGGCAAGATCGAAGCCCAGCAGAAGCTCATCGACGAGCAGGGCGAAGCCATCGTCCGCCTCGGTCAGGATCGCGACGCCATCGTGGCCGTCGCCAGCGCCGCCACCGCGGCCTACCGCGAAAAGTTCACCACGCCGCTCCGGGCGCGCCTTGATGAGGCCACCGCCAAGGTCGAAGCCCTGAAGAAGGCCGCCGAGACCGCCAAGCTCATCGCCGCCAAGGCCCAGGAAGGCGTCGTCGCCGCCAAGGCCGCCTTGCGGGCCGCCGCCGCCGAAGCCGAGAAGGCCGCCGCCGCCTCGCGGATCGCCGCCGGCCAGGTCGCCGCCGCCGAGAAGGCCTACGGCGAAGCCCGTTCTTTCACCGCCGTCTTCTCGTTCAGCTACTTCTCCCGCAAGAAACAGACCGAGTCGGCGCTCGCCGAGGCCCGCGCCGCCCTTGCTTCCGCCCGTCAGGCGGAAGGCCGGAAGATCGCCGCCTTGGCCCATGCCGAGGCGAACGTGGCCGCCGCCAATCAAGTGACTGATAAATCGGTCGCGGCGCACGTCGCCGCGGAGAAGCTCATCGCGCCCGCCAGCGCCGAGGTAGCCGCCGTCACCAAGGAACGCTCCAAGCATGTCGTCGAGCGCGAGAAACTCGCCGCCCCCGGCGTCGCCGCCGAGAAGGATTACGCCGCCAAGCTGCCCGCCTTGCAGGCTTCCCTGCAGAAGGCCAAGGAAGGGCTCCCGGTCCTGGAGAAGGCGCTGGTCGCCGTCCGTGCGCAGCTCGCCGAAGCCGCGAAGCCCGTCGAAGCCAAGCGCCTGCTCGTCGAAGCGGCGGCCAAGACCCTCGAACTCACCAAGAGCGAGAAGGCCAACGCCGAGAAGGCGCTCGCCGCCGCCGTGAAGGATATCCCGCAGCGCGACAAGAACCTCGAGGAGATCGCCAAGTCTTACGCCGAACTCACCCCGCAGGTCGAACCCATGAAGGCCAAGGTGAAGGCTTCGCAGGAACAGTATTTCGCGATGCTGCCCAAGCGCGAGGAGGGGAAGAAGAATTAATAGATAGGGGTAGGGGTGGGTGATTTTGGTAGGGACAGCACCACGTGCTGTCCTTGCTTGTTTTATCGGCTCAAAGGGAAACCGGAGACCGGATGATTGGCTGGGGTATTTCTAGGTAGGGCTGACCGGCCCGGCCAGCCGCGGTTGAGCGGGCCGCTCAACCCTACCAAATACACCCCGCATCCTTCCCGGTTTCCGGTCTCCCTTTGCTCTCTGTTTTCCCCCGCAGGGAAGGGTGGTTTGACTCTGCCTACCCCGACCCCTACCCCTATCCCTGTTCTAAAACAATGCTCTCCCGTCGCCGTTTCCTTGAATCCGCTTTCGTGGCCGCCATCGCCGCTTCGCTCGGCGCCGCCGAAGGCAAGCGCGCCCCGCGTATCGTCCTGCGCTCCTCCTGGCAGACGGTGAACATCGGCGACATCGCGCACACGCCGGGCATGCTGGCCTTGCTCGAGAAATATTTCCCGGCAGCCGAGGTCACCCTTTGGCCCTCTAACGTCGACAACGGCGTGAAGGAGATGCTGTCGGCCCGTTTCCCGAAGCTGAAGTTCGTCGGCCCGAAGCCCGACGTCGCCAAGCTCTACGCCGAGAATGATTTCCTCCTGCATGGCTCTGGTCCGTCCCTCGTGGGCGAGAAGCAGGTGGCGATGTGGCGCAAGCAGGGACCGAAGCCTTACGGTGTCCTCGGCATCACGCAAGGCCAGCCGACCCCTGAGACCGTCGAGATCCTCGACGGCGCCCAGTTCGTCTATTTCCGCGACTCGGTCTCGCTCGCGACCGCCAAGGCGGGCGGCGTGAAGTGCCCGGTGATGGAGTTCGGCCCGGATGGCGCGTTCGCCACCGACCTGCGTAACGAAGAGAAGGCCGAGGCTTTCCTGCATGGCTGGGGTCTTGAGCGAGGCAAGTTCCTCTGCTGCATCCCGCGTTACCGCATCACTCCCTATTGGACGATCCACAAAGAGCGCGCCTTCGATCCCGTGAAGCAGAAGCGCAACGACGAGATGAAGGAGCATGACCACGCGCAGCTGCGCGCCGCGATCGTCGCGGTGGTCAAGCAGACCGACCTCAAGGTGCTCATCTGCCCTGAGGACCGCACCCAGATGACCTTGGGCAAGGAGATGATCTACGATAAGCTGCCTGATGACGTGAAGGATCGCGTGGTCTGGCGTCAGGACTACTGGCTCACCGACGAAGCCCTGAGCGTGTACGTCCGCAGCGCGGGCCTCTTCGGCAACGAGATGCACTCGCCCATCATGTGCGTCGGCAACGGCATCCCCGCCATCGTCTGCCGCTGGGCCGAACAGACCTCGAAGGGCAACATGTGGAAGGACATCGGCCTGCACGAATGGCTCTTCGACCTCGACGACGAGCCCCAGCTCGCCGGCATCGTTCCCGCCGTGCTCGGCATCGCCAAGGATCCGGCCGCCGCGAAAGCCAAGGTCCTGAAGGCCCAGGCCGTCCTGCGTGAGCGTCAGTCTTCGGCCATCGGCCGCGTCCGCAAGGCGGTCAGCTGAGCCGGCTTACTTCTTCGCCGGAGCTTTCGCCTTCGGCTTCGGCTGTTCGGCGAGCATGACCGTCACGGCCGGGGTCGGCGCGTCCGTGCCCGCAAAGGCGTTGTAGGCCTGCTGGAAGGCCGCGGGGTCGCGCACGTCGCCTTCGGCGATCAGCCACTGGTAGCGAAGCCTGAAGGGAGTTTCCGAGGTCGCCACGCCCTTCGGGAAGGCGCCGAAGCGGCCGTAGTCCCGATAGGCCGAGAAGGCCGTGTCCTTCGGGTTGGAAGGGTGGTTGAGGAGCAGGGCCGTGAAGGTCCTGCCCTCGACCGTGAAGATTTCGGCGACCCAGCTGAGGTCGCGCACCTTGTGGATGAGCACGTCCTTGCCCGGGTAGACGTAGGTCGTCTTCGTGATGTCGACCTTTTCGGACGGACGGAACTGGGCGCCCGCATGCTCGGGGTCGCCGTCGATCTTCGCCTCGCCCTGGTCAGGCCTGAGCGTGCTCTTCATTTCGATGCCGAGATAGAAGGGCGCGGCGGGCTTCGTGAAGGTGAAGACGCGCTCCTCCCTCAGGATCGGCTTGGCGGCGGCGCCGGCGCCTTGCCAGTCGATGAAGGCCGAGAAGGTGTCGTTTTTGGCGATGATCGCGGTCACAACCTGGTCGCCGCCGGCCATGTGCCAGCGGTCATAGGTCTTCCCGTCGACCGTGATCTTCGCGAAGCCGAGCATGATGCCTCGGTGGTGGGTGAAGTTGAAGCCCGGGCCCTTGGTGAGACGCAGGGCGCCGCTGGGATCGAAGACGTGGAGGTAGGGCTTGTAGGTCTCCAGACGCTTGGCCGGGTCGCTCACGTCGTGGGCCGTCATGAAGCGGGCGACGACCTTGCCGTCCTGGGCGATGTCGACGGCTTCGTTCGGTCTCACCTTGATGTCGACGCCGAAGGCCGGGGCGAAAGCGAGGAGGGCGAGGAGGGTGCGGCGCATGGGGTCACGATGGCGGCCGTCCTTGGCCATGGGAATATCCTTTTAACGGCAAACTTTGGGCCTGGCTGGGGGTTAGATATGTAACCCCATGCGTTTACATACCCTGCTGACGGTCGTCTTGCTCGCTGCCGGTCCCTTGGTCTCCTGGGCCGGCCCCAAGCCGAACATCGTCTTCATCCTCGCCGACGACCTGGGGTTCGCCGAACTCGGCTGCAACGGGTCTGACCGTTACAGGACACCGCACATCGACGCCTTGGCGGACAGCGGCGTACGCTTCACGCGTTTCTACACCGTGCCGCTCTGCGGTCCTTCCCGGGCGCTGATCCTGACCGGGCGTTATGGTTTCCGCACCGGTGCGGTGACGCAGGACGCGTGCAAGACCATCATCCGTAAAGGTGAAAAGGCCGAGGTCATGATCCCGACCGTCCTCAAGCAGGCCGGCTACGCCACCGCGATGATCGGCAAGTGGGGGCAGCTCTCGCCCTCCGGCGATCCGGCCGAATGGGGCTTCGATCACGATCTTCATTACAAGGGCAGCGGCATGTATTGGAACAGCAAGGTGGCCAAGCCGATGTCCGAGGGCGGCGAAGTGCGCGGCGATCCCGACACCTACGTCGTCGACGGCAAGACCATCCAGGTGAAGGACGACGAGTACATCCCGGACCTCCTTCATAAGGATGCGGTCTCTTGGATCGAGGCGCGGAAGGGCGGCCCTTTCTTCCTCTATTATTCGCTGTCCCACGTGCACGGGGAGATCCTGCCCACGCCGGACAGCGTCCCGGCGCCGAAGGGCGAGACCGAAGAGGCCAAGCGGAAGCGACACTATGTCGACAACATCGTCTACATGGATAGGCTCGTCGGCAAGCTCGTGGCTGAGCTCGATCGGCTGAAGCTCCGTGAGAACACCCTGATCGTCTTCATGGGCGACAACGGCAGCGCCAAGTCGAACGCCGAGGACGCGACCATCGGTGGTCGGCGTATCGAAGGCGAGAAGGGTTCCATGAAGGAAGGCGGGGGGCTCGTGCCGTTCTTGGTCAGCTGGCCCGGCGTGACCCTGGCAGGCAAGGTGAACAACAACGTCGCCGACGCCAGCGATCTCCTGCCGACGTTCGCCGAGCTCGCCGGTGCGCCGCTACCGACCGGCCGCGAGATCGACGGCCGCAGCCTCGTGTCGCAGCTCAAGGGGTACACGGAGTCACCGCGTACCTGGGCCTTCTGCCAGCTCAGCAATCACTACTATGTCCGCGAGGCGGGTTGGAAGCTCGACCAAGCGGGTATCCTTTACGACATGAAGGACGCGCCGTTCAAGGAGGGCGCCGTCGCGGCCGACACCAAAGACGAGGCCGCCGTGGCCGCCCGCCGCCGCCTCACCGCCGCCTTGGCGGGCTTGAATCCGGGTGCCGGCTACAAGGATGAGGTCGGCGACGGTTCGGGACGGAGCGCTAATAAGGAAGATAAAAAGAAGAAGACAAGGAAGCCGAAAGAGGCTAAGTAGTCGGCATGCCAAGTCAGACCTCTGATTTCAAACGTCGTCTCCGGCGTGAGATCGCCGGCTACTTCATCGTCATCATGTGCGCCTTGCCGGTCCGGTTCTGGATCATGTCGAAGTTTGAAGGGGCGGAGGAAGGCTTCGGATTCTTCTGGAACCATTACCTCAGCGGCATCTCCCTCGGCCTCATCGCCGCCGTCTTCGTCTCCAAACTGCGACTGCGTCACAAGCTCGCCCTGACCTTCTTGCTGGTGGCGCTCTGAGGGATCATGGGTAGGGTCGCCACTGCGTGGCGACCTGGCTAGGTCAGCACGTAGTGCTGACCCTACCTGAATACACGCCAAGCCCTAGAGCGAAGCGAATTGTCCAACTGGCGGAGAGGGAGGGATTGGCTGGCCGAAGGCCATGGCAAGCGCCGCCCTTCGGGCGGCCCATCTCCGCGAGGACAAGCCTCGCTCCGTCGAACCCCGGGTTCTCATCCCTCCGGCTGGCTGATGCGGATTAAAAGGCTTACTCGGTCAGGTAAGTCTTTAAGTTCAATTCCAGCTGGCGGAGAGGGAGGGATTCGAACCCTCGGTACCTTGCGGTACACTGCATTTCCAATGCAGCGCGATCGACCACTCTGCCACCTCTCCTTTGTCACCAGCTAGAAGGTGCATCAAAGGGAGGGCGTGGGGTGGGTCAAGGGTGTTTAAGGTAGGGGTAGGGCAGGGGTAGGGGGGTAGGTCAGGGGGTAGGGATGCGACGACGTCGCATCCGTGGGCATAACCCAGTGGCATGCCCGGATTAGGCATGCTAAGCGTCGAGCGGATGCGAAGCATAGGACAGCACGTGGTGCTGTCCTATGCCTTACTTCGTGGCCTGCTTAGCCCAGGAGTCCTTCAGGCCGACGGTGCGGTTGAAGACGGGCTTGCCGGGCCGGGAGTCCTTGGCGTCGGCGCAGAAGTAGCCGGTGCGTTCGAACTGCACGCGCGTGCTCGGCGCGAGGGCGAGCAGGGCGGGTTCGACGAAGCCGCGGATCGTCTTGAGCGAGCCGGGGTTGAGGAGCGTGCGCCAGTCGGTGCCTTCGGGGATGTCGTTCAGGTCCTCGTGCGCGAAGAGGCGGTCGTAGAGGCGGACCTCGACGTCGCCGGCGTGCTGCTCGGAGACCCAATGGATGGTGCCCTTGACCTTACGGCCGTCCGGAGCGTCCCCGCCGCGGGTGGCGGGATCGTAGGTGCAGGTGACTTCGACGACGTTGCCGGCGGCGTCCTTCTTGCAGCCGGTGCAGGTCACGAAGTAGCCCCAGCGGAGGCGGACCTCCTGGCCGGGCGTGAGGC
>JBILLR010000049.1:0-9263 GCA_044375965.1 Opitutales bacterium | reverse complement strand
CCGTTCAGAGGCCAGGCTCGGCGCAATCCGGGAGCGACTTGATCCGCTCCAGGATACGTCGCGACGCCTCGATGGAGCGCTCGCGGTGATCCGCGCCCGGGTCATATTCCGAGGGCTGCATCGCCTGGCCGAAGCGGACGCGGATGCGCGCTGAACCGACCGGGAAGTTCGCCCCGCGTGGCAGCACGTCCCGCGCGCCGCGGATATGGATGGGCACGACCGGGACGCCGGACTTGCAGGCGAGGAGCCCGGCGCCCGCCTTGGGTTCGGCGATCACGCCGTCATGGCTGCGGGTGCCTTCCGGGAAGATGAGCAGGCCTTCGCCCCCGGCGAGAGCGGCCAGAGCGGAGCGGATCGCGCCGATGTCCGCTTCCCCGCGGTCGACCGGGATCGAATGGCAGGCCCGGATGACGAAACCGAAGAGCGGGTTGTCGAAGAGCGAACGGCGCGCGATGAAGGAGATCTCGCGGGGCAGGCAAGATCCCAGCAGGGGCGGATCCAGCATGCTCTGGTGGTTCGAGGCGAACAGGCAGGCGCCCGAAGGCACGTTCTCCCAACCCTCGACCTCGAGGGTCGAGAAGACCTCGATGAAAGAACGCGCGCCGTGGTAGACGGCCTTGTAGATCAGGTTCTTCGAATCGAGGATCATCGGGGCGAGGCGGCCACCTTGATGAGCTCGCCGATCTGGGCGACGACGGCCTCGAGCGGCAGGTGCGTGTTGTCCACCCGGCAGGCGCCGTTCGGACAGACCAGCGGCGCCGTCTTGCGGGTCGCATCGAGATGGTCGCGTTGCGTCACCTGATCGGCCTGACCTTCCGCGGCCCGGCGCCGGGCCCGCGCGTCGGCGTCAGCTTCGAGGAAGACGCGGACTTCGGCGTCAGGCATCACGACGGACCCGATGTCGCGGCCTTCCATGACCACGCCGGCGAAACCTTGTTCGCTCGCGAGCTTCACCTGGGAGCGTTGGTACTCGAGGAGGAAGGTCCGGACGGCGGGAAGGGCGGCGATCTTCGACACGGCGGCGTTGACCTCGGTCGTCCGCAGATCGGCGTCGTCGGGGAGCTCGCCTGCCAGGGTAAGCGCCGAACTGTGCGCGCCTTGGCGGGCGATGATGCGTGAGCCGATGCGCAGTCCGGCCAGCGCGGCCTTCACGGAAGGCGCATCATCGGCCGAAGCACCGGCGAGGAGCACCGCGCGGGTCAGGCTGCGGTAATGGGCGCCGGTATCCACGTGCAGCAGGCCGTGCGCCTGCGCGAGGCGGCGGCTGGTGCTTGATTTGCCGGAGGCCGCGCCGCCGTCGACGGACACGCGCACGAAGTTCGTGCGCAGGGCTTCGAGGGCCTGGAAGAAGCGGGGGAAGGTCTTGCCGGTGCAGGCGGGGTCTTCGATCGCGATCCAGGGGCGTCCGTCGCCGAAGAGGTCGAAGCTGCCGAGGATGCCGAAGCTCATCGCCATGCGGTGGTCTTCGTAGGTGCGGATCAGGACCGGGCCGCCTGCGGCCGCCTGACGCAGGGCGGCCTTGCCCGGGAAGACCGTCAGCGATGAGAGCGATTCGTCCGCGCGGAGCTGCGCCGAAGTGGGTTCGACCTTGATGCCGAGCCGCTCGAGTTCGGTCGCCATCGCCAGCACGCGGTCGGTCTCCTGCTTGCGCGTATGGGCGATGCCGCGGATCTTCACCGGGCCGTCCGCCAGCGTCGCGACGGTGGCCAGCGTGAGGAAAGTATCGGAGAAGGCGTTGAAGTCGAAGTCGCCGGCGCGGATGCCGGTCCACGATTCGCACACGAGCGCGCCGGCGGACGGACGCAGGTGCGCGCCGCAGGCCGCCGCCACTTTGGCGAAGGCGGTGTCGCCTTGAAGTCCGCCGTCGGCGTAGCCTTCGAGGCGGACCGAAGCGCGCGCGCCGGTGACGGCGGGCAGGGCGATGAAATAGCTCGCGGCCGTGGCGTCGGGTTCGATCGCGTAGCTCGCCTGCGCGGCGTAGGCGCCGGGTGCGGCGCAGGTCCAGCCGCCGTCGGCGAGACGGGTCAGCGGCCGCCCGAATTGTCCGCACATGCGCGCGGTCATCTCGACGAACGGTTCGGAGACCGTGGAGCCTTTCAGGCTCACCGAAGCGCCGGCCGAAAGCGGCAGCACCATGAGCAGGGCGGAGAGCAGCTGGGACGAGGCCGAGGCATCGACTTCGAGGCGGCCGAGCTTCCCCGTGGTATGGAGCGTGAACGGGAAGCCGTCGGCGTCCGAGCCGGATGGCGAGACCGCGCGGCAACCGGCGGCGCGCAGGGCGTCGAGCAGGCCGCGCATCGGGCGGGCGCGCATGGCTTCGTCGCCGTCCAGTTCATATTCGCCGCCCGGAGCGAGCGCGAGGAAGGCGGTCAGGAAGCGCGCGGCGGTGCCGGCGTTGCCGACGTGCAGCTTGGCGCGGGCGTTCGGGATCCGACCGCCGAGACCGCCGATCCGGATCGTGCCGGCGGCTTCGTCGTCGTCGACCGCGAAGCCCAGCGCGCGCAAGGCGGTGATGAGGATGCGGGTGTCGCGGCTGAACAGCGCGCCGGTGAAAGCCGTTTCGCCGGCGGCGAGCGCGGCCAGGATCAGCGCGCGGTTGGTGATGCTCTTCGAGCCCGGGACCTGGGCGATGCCGCGGGCGGGCGTCTGGAAGGGCCGGATGACGAGGGTCGGGCTCATTCGGGACGGTCCAGGTTCTGGCGGGCGATACGGGCTTCGGCGAGGAGACGGCGCAACGCGCCGGCGTTGTCCGCCTCGACGGCGGCGCGCAGTTCGGCCGCGCGGCGCTCGACGTCGCGCAGGCCGGCGGCGGTGTGACGGGCATTGGCGAGCATGATGCCCACCCAGAGGTTTTCTTCGCCGGCGGCGATGCGCGTCGTGTCGCGTAGGCCGGCGCCGACGGCGAAGCGGCGGAAGCCAGGTTGGTCCATCACGGCCAGCATGAGCGCCGAGGCCGCGGCGTGGGGCACATGGCTGATCGCGGCCACGATTTCATCGTGCTTGGCGGCGTCGGTCTCATGGAGCACCGAACCTAGTTCCTGCCAGAAACGGCGGACGGCGGCCAGGGCCTGCGGATCTTCCGAGCCGGCGGGGGTCAGGAAGCAGACCCGGCCTTCGAAAAGCTGCGCCGAAGCATGCGCGGCGCCGGCCTTCTCTCCGCCGGCCATGGGATGGGCGCCGACGAACGGATTGGCGGCGGGCAGCCGGCGGGCGGCCAGGAGGATCGCGCTTTTCACGCTGCCGGCATCGGTGACCACGGCGCCCGGCGCGAGGCCCGGGGCGATGGCGAGGAAAGTCTCTTCCGCGGTGTCGACCGGGGTCGTGACGACGACCAGGTCGGCTCCGCGTACGCAGTCGGCCGGATTCTCGAACACTTCCGCAACGCCGAACGACCGCAAGGTCTCCCGTGACCGCGCCGTGCGTGACCAGCACGCGAGCGAACCGGCCAGACCCTTCCGCGCCGCCGCGAGGAGGATGGAGCCGCCGATGAGGCCGGCGCCGACGACGGCGATGCGCTGGAAGGAAGCCATTTCCAAGGTTGAAGGGGGTTCTTTGATGAACCAGAGTAGCCAACCATTAAAGCAAACAAACCGCCAGCGACAAAGTTGTCGGTCTGCCCATGAGCACCGGCCCACGACCACCCAGACCCGATTTCGTCCCCGCCGCCGATCCGCGGGCGCAGCGCGGGCGTTTCTCCTTCGAGGTCCTCTGGCTCCGGCTGAGGCTGCCCCTGCTGCTGCTGGTGTTCGCCGCCCTGGGCGTCGCCTCGTTGCTGCTCTATACCGCCGAACGCCGGACGACCCGCCAGTCCGAACTGACGGTGTCGGCCGCCGACGCCGAGGTCCTGCGCCAGCGATCGCTCGCGGCCGAAGCCGCTTTCGAGAAGGTCCGGCAAGAGCGCTTCGAACTCACGGATGAGGACATCCGTCTGTTGGAACAGGCCCTGCAGGCCCAGGAGGAGTATCTTTCCGCCCGGATGTCCGTCGGCACCGAGGATCCGCGGATGGTATCCCTCCGCCGCCGGCTTCATCTTCTCCGCGGAGAGCGCCTGCGCCAGGAATCTCTCGACCTCGAGGCCTCGGCGCTCGGCCTGGCGAAGACCGATGAAGCCGGCGCCGCCGATCGGCTTCGCCGCGCGGTCGCCTGCGAACAGGAGATCACCGACCGCTGGCAGTTTTCCGGCCTGGCCGACTCCGGCCGGCGCGCCTTGCTGGACACGCGTCTCCGCCGCCTCGAATCTTCGGCGCTCTGGCAGAAGGGTCGCGCCTGGGAAGCCGAGGCGGAAAGGTCCTTCGCCGCCGGCCGTTACGCCGAAGCGGCGGAGCGCTTCACGCTGGCCATCGAAGCCGAGAACCAATTCCTCGGAAGTTATCGCGACGTGCGAGACACCGCCTTCGGTCGCGCCGAACAGCTGGCCATCCGCCGCGAGACCGCCGCGTCCGGGCTCCTCTGGGAAGAAGTGCGCCGCCATCAGGCCGGCGCCGAATCCGCCGAAGCCAGGTCGGACTGGGCCGGCGCGACCCGGAGCTGGCAGGAAGCCGTCGATGCGTTCGCCCGATTGCTGACCGCGCATCCGCGCAGCCAGTTCGCCGACCGCGCGAAGGAAGCCGTGATGGCGACGCGCCTGAACTTCGCCCGTTTCCACGATGACATCGTGCGCGTCCGCGCCGAGGCCGCTCGGCTCCGTCAGGTGCTGCGATCCCGTCAGGCCGACGACGCGCTCCGGCTCGCGGAGAGCGTCCTCGTCGACGCCCGTCGTCTCGCCGACGCGGGGACCGGCGTGTTCCGTCCTGACGATGAAGAACGTCAGGAGCTGGAATTCATCACGAGCCACGCCGCCATGATCCGCGGCTATCTGCCGGAAGCCGACCGCCACCTGCTCCCGGTGAAGGGGCTCCCCGTCCGCATGTATCGGACCGAGGTTCCGCAGGGTCTCTACGCTTCGCTGATGGAGTCCAATCCGAGCGCTTTACGCCGTGAAGCCAACCCGGTCGAATCCGTCGCCTATGCCGACGCCGAGCTCTTCGCCCGGCGCTTGGGCTGGATCCTTGGCGCCCGGGCGCGCCTGCCGACCGTCGCCGAGTATGCGGCCGCGGCGGGCGATCTGTCCAAACCGCTTGGCTCCGAAATCGCCTGGACCGCCGCCAACACCGATGGCGTCTCCGCCCGGCCCGTCGGCACCGCCCGCTCCGGCCCGCATGGCTTTCATGACCTTATCGGCAACGTCGAAGAGTGGGCCTCCGCGGCGGAGGCGGAAACCCGGGCGCCGGCCATCGGCGGCAGCGTGGCCGGCATCCCGCCCGCGGGGCTGCCTGTCCGGCCGGTCTACAAGCGCGAGAAAAGCCGCACGCTCGGCTTCCGTATCGTCATTGAATAATATTCCGGGGTGGTTAATCATCCCCCGACCCCATGGCCAGCCCCGCCTCTCGCCTATCTCGGGCCGCGATATTCCTCGCGGCCTACGGCCTGCTGGCCGTGCTCTCCCTCTGGGCCGCCTACGAGCTGCGCTTCGTCGGCGCCGATGAGCCGACCACCGCGGAGCAGCTCGCCTTCCAGTATTACCTGGTCGACCAGCGTCCGCTCGCGCTGCTGTGGCTGGTGCCGCTCAAGCTCCTCCTGCTGGTCGCCTGGGGACAGTTCCGCGGCGTCCTCTATTATTTCCGCCTGCCGGACGCCCTTCGCATGGTCTTCGCGCTGGCGGCCGCGACCTTGGTCGCGTTGGCGCTGCCGAGCCTGCTCGGCGCTGCCGCGGCGGGAGAGATGTTCCGGCTGCCGCGCGGCGTCGCCCTGATCGACTTCAACCTGTCGCTGGTGCTGTTCATCGGCTTCCGCGTCTCCGTGCGGGCCGTGCGCGAACGTTTCTCCACGGTCGTTGGCTCGGCCCCGGGCGTGGTCGAGCGCATCGCCGTCGTCGGCGCCGGCCAGACCGGCGCGCAGCTGGTCGCCGATCTCCTCGGCCGCCGCGGCCATGGCCTCGAGCCGGTCTGCTTCCTCGACGACGACCCCGCCAAGCACGACCTGCATATCCACGGCGTTCCCGTGGTCGGTTCGCCGGCTCGCATGGGCCAGCTCGCCGATAAATACGGCGTGACCGAGATCATCCTCGCCTTGCCGTCCACCAGCGTCCGCCGCATCCGCGAGGTCAGCGCGCTCGCCGCCGCCAGCAACCTCCGCGTGCTCGTGGTCCCCTCGATGACGGAGCTCGCCGGCGGACGCGTCCGCGCTTCGGACATCCGGCCGATCTCGGTCGAGGACATCCTCGGCCGCCCGCCCGTGCAGCTCGACGACGCCGCCATCGCCGCGATGGTCAAAGGACGCGTCGTGCTCGTCACCGGCGCCGGCGGCAGCATCGGCCTCGAGCTCTGCCGGCAGGTCGCGGCCCACGGACCGTCGCGCCTCCTGCTGCTCGACCAATGCGAGGTGCTCCTCTACCAGGCCGAACAGGAGCTCATCGCCGCGGGCCACGGCGCCCTCATCACGCCCGTCGTCGGCGACGTCACGGACGTTGCCCGGATGACCGAAGTCTTCGGCGCGCATCGTCCCAGCCTCGTGCTCCACGCCGCCGCGCATAAGCACGTGCCGATGATGGAGGCCCAGCCCGGCGAAGCGCTGAAGAACAACGTCGAAGGCACCTGGGTCGTCGCCAGCCTCGCGGCCGAACATGGCGCGGAGAAGTTCGTCCTCATCTCTTCGGACAAGGCCGTCAACCCGACCAACGTCATGGGCGCGAGCAAGCGGCTCGCCGAACTCATGCTCCGCGCCCTCCAGGCCCGCGCCGGCGGCCGGACGAGTTTCATGGCGGTCCGTTTCGGTAACGTCCTCGGCTCCTCCGGCTCGGTGATCCCGATCTTCCGCCGGCAGATCGCCGCGGGTGGCCCGGTCACGGTCACGCACCCCGACGTGAAACGCTACTTCATGACCATCCCCGAGGCGGTCGGTCTCGTCCTCCAGAGCGCGACGCTCGGCCAGGGCGGCGACATCCTCGTCCTGGAGATGGGCGAGCCGCTCAAGATCATCGACGTGGCCCGCCAGCTCATCGAACTCAGCGGCCTCCGTCCGGACGCCGACATCGAGATCCGGATCATCGGCCTGCGGCCCGGCGAGAAGCTCGTCGAGGAGCTCAAGTGCGCCGGCGAGCAGTTCCGGCCGACCGCGCACCCGCGGGTCTTTCGTTTCGTGGCCGCCGGCGAGTCCGCGCTCCCTCCTGACGCCTTGCGCGCGCAGGTGTCCGACCTTTTGCGGCTCGAACCCGCCGCCTGCAAGCTGGGCATCCGTCGGCTTGTCCCCGAATACGTCCCTTACGCGGAGTAGTTTTTTCGCTTCGGGCTTCACAGGCGGGGGAGCGTCCGACACGCTTCGGCCATGGCTCGCGCGCTTTCCTCCGCACCTCAGGTCGGCATCATCATGGGATCCCAGTCGGACTGGGAGACGATGGTCAACGCCGCCGACACCCTCAAGAAACTCGGCGTCGCCTTCGAGGCCGAGGTCGTCAGCGCCCATCGCACGCCTCTCAAGCTGAAGGACTACGCCCTGGCCGCCCGTCGCCGCGGCCTCAAGGTCATCATCGCCGGCGCCGGCGGCGCCGCCCACCTGCCCGGCATGGTCGCCGCGATGACCTCGTTGCCCGTCATGGGCGTGCCCGTGCAGTCGAAATCCCTCGACGGCATCGACTCGCTCCTCTCGATCGTCCAGATGCCCGCCGGCATCCCCGTGCACACGTTTGCGATCGGCCGCGCCGGCGCGATCAACGCCGCCCTCGGCGCCGCCGCGGTGCTCGCCCTGTCCGACGCCAAGCTCGCCCGGAAGCTCGATGATTACCGCGCGGCGCAGACCAAGGCCGTGCTCGATAACCCCATTCCCGGCCGCAAGGGCAAGCAGCGCTGAGCCATGGAGCGACCCCTGCAGCCCGGCGGAACCATCGGCATCCTCGGCGGCGGCCAGCTCGGCCGCATGTCGGCGATCGCCGCCCGTCGTCTCGGCTATAAGGTCCGCACGTTCGATCCTTCCGCCGGCGCCTGCGCCGCGGCGATCGCCGACGAGCACGTCACCGCCGATTGGAGCGACACCGCCGCGCTCACGCGTTTCGCGCAGGGTTGCGGTCGGGTCACGCTTGAATTCGAGAACATCCCGCCCGCGACGGTCGAGTTCCTCGCGAAGTCCTTGCCCTGTCATCCCTCCGCCTCCGTCCTGGCGACCTGTCAGAACCGCCGCCGCGAGAAGGAGTTCCTCCGCGCGGCGGGCATCCCTTGCGCCAATTTCGCCGTGGTCTCCTCGCTCGACGAGCTGCGGGCCGCCGTGAAGGCCATCGGCTTCCCGTGCGTGCTCAAGACCGCGGACTTCGGTTACGACGGCAAGGGTCAGGTCAAGCTGCCGACGACCGAGGCGGACCTCGCCGCCGCATGGGCGAAGATCGGCGGCGCCGTGGGCGTCCTCGAAGCCTGGGTGCCTTTCCAGATGGAGATCTCCGTGCTCGTCGCGCGCACGGTCGACGGCCGCACCGCGGTGTACGACCCGGCCGAGAACATCCATCGCAACCACATCCTGCATCTCTCGCTTTCGCCGGCCCGCATCTCCGAGGCGACCGCCGCCGAAGCCCGCGTCCTGGCCTTGAGCATCGCCGAGAAGATCGGCCTCGTCGGGCTCCTCGCCGTCGAGATGTTCGTCAAAGACGGACGCATCGTCGTCAACGAGCTCGCTCCGCGTCCGCACAACAGCGGCCACCAGACCTTCGACGCGAACGAGACGAGCCAGTTCGAACAGCATGTCCGCGCCGTGTGCGGCCTGCCGCTCGGCGGCACCAAGCCCCTCGCGCCTTCCGCCATGGTCAACCTGCTCGGCGACGTCTGGCGCGACGGCCGGGAGCCCGACTGGACCAAGGTCCTGGCCGATCCTTCCGCCAAGCTGCACCTCTACGACAAGGGCAAGGCCGCGCCGGGACGCAAGATGGGCCACATCACCGTGACCGCCCCGACGCTCGAAGAAGCGCGGCGTCGCGCCGAAGCCCTGCACGCTTCGCTCTGATCAGTCGAGCAGCTCCGGCTTGCGGCTGAAGAGCTCGAGCGGGATCTGACCAAGGCAGAGGAAGAGCAGGATCGCCTGGAAGACCGGGATACGGGCCTTCATGCCCGCCGCCTGTGCCACGTAGTTCTTGGCCATGACTTCGGAGATCATCGCGAAGGCGAAGATCAGCGAAGCCACGCAGAGGACGACGAAGAGCCGGTTCCAGGCCTTCGACGAGACGATGCTCCGCCAGGGCAGGAAGA
>JBILLR010000103.1:0-2901 GCA_044375965.1 Opitutales bacterium | reverse complement strand
TTACGGGAGCCACGGGAATTTCCGGAAGTTCGGAGCGCGTTTCTCGTTCCAAGCGGCGCGACCTTCGTCGCCCTCTTCCGAAAGATAATAGAGCAGGGTGGCGTTGCCCGAAAGTTCCTGGATGCCGGCCTGGCCGTCGAGCTCGGCGTTGAAGGCGGACTTAAGGCAGCGGATGGCAAGCGGGCTCTTCGTGAGGATCTCCTGCGCCCACTTCACGCCTTCGGCGTCGAGCTGCTCGTAAGGCACGACCGTGTTGACGAGGCCCATCTCGAGGGCCTGCTTGGCGTCGTATTGGCGGCAGAGGTACCAGATCTCGCGTGCCTTCTTCTGGCCGACGATGCGGGCGAGGTAGGAGGCGCCGAAGCCGCCGTCGAAACTGCCGACCTTCGGGCCGGTCTGGCCGAAGACGGCGTTGTCGGCGGCGATGGTGAGGTCGCAGATCACGTGGAGCACGTGGCCGCCGCCGATGGCGAAGCCGGCCACCAGGGCGATGACGACCTTGGGCATCGAACGGATGAGGCGCTGCAGGTCGAGGACGTTGAGGCGGGGTACGCCGTCCTTGCCGACGTAGCCGCCTTTCTTGTCGCCGCGGATCTTCTGGTCGCCGCCGGCGCAGAAGGCGAACTTGCCGTCGTGCTGGGGGTTGGCTCCGCGGAGGAGCACCACCCCGATGGCGGCGTCGTCGCGGGCGTCGCCGAAGGCTTTCAGCAGTTCGGACACCGTGTCGGGCGTGAAGGCGTTGCGGCGGCTCGGGCGGTTGATGGTCACGCGCGCGATGCCATCGGCCTTCTCATAGACGATATCGGCGAACTCGCCGCACTTATGCCAACGGAGGTCGGGCTGCATGGGGCTTAAGTTGGAGGGAGGGGGGACGTTTTCAAACGATTAAGCGACGGGACGCTTGAAAATCACCGGAGGTTCCCGCACTTTGGCCTCCTATGGCCAAACTGACTCCCGAACAGATCACCAAGGTCTCCGCCTGGGTGGCCGAAGGCGCGACGCTTTCGCAGATCCAGGAGCGCCTGTCCTCCCAGCTCGAAGTCTCCATGACCTACATGGACGTCCGTTTCCTCGTGGACGACCTGAACCTCGCCCTCGTCGAGAAGGAAGAGCCCAAGAAGCTCGAAGAGCCCGCCGTCGAAGAAGCACCTGCCGACGCCGTAACCCCCGCCGCTCCGACCGCCCAAGGCGCCGGGGTCGTCACCGTCGAAGTCGACACGATCGCTCAGCCGCATGCGATGGTCAGCGGACACGTCACTTTCTCCGACGGGGAAAAGGCTGATTGGTATATCGACCATCAGGGTCGTCCGGGCATGGCTGCGCGCACCCCGGGGTATCGCCCGACGCCTCAGGACATCACGGACTTCCAGGTCAAACTGGACGCCGCGCTCCGTCAGGCCGGTTACTGAGCGCTCAGCGCGTCTTCAGGATCGCTTCCGCCAGGACGAAGTCCGCCGGGCGCGTCAGCTTCAGGTTCACCGAAGGGTTCTCGACCAGCGATACGTCCTGGCCGACGAACTCCACGGCGGAACTGTCGTCGGTGACCTTGCGCTGCAGTTCGGCGACCTTACGGTAGGCCTTGAGCACGATGGCCGTGCGGAAGACCTGCGGCGTCTCGGCCGTCCAGACCAGTCCCCGGTCGGGCGATGTCTCGACGGAAGTAGAATCGGCCTTGGCGATCTTGACCGTGTCGGCGGCGCGGCCGGCCAGGATGGCGGCGCCGGTCTCGAAGGCCTTGGCGCGGACTTTGCGGATGGCTTCGGCGGAGACCAGCGGGCGGGCGCCGTCGTGGATGTGCACGAGTCCGGTGTGACCCTCGCAGGTATTCAAAGCCGCGAGCACGGAGTCCTGACGGGATTCGCCGCCGGGCACGAAGTCGACCGCGGGGGCGGAGGGCAGGTGGGCGGCGAGCAGGCCCTTCAGCTTGGCGAGCTGGGCGTCGTCGCGATAGGTGATGACCACGCGGACGATGAGGCCCGTGCTCAGGAAGGACTGGAGCGAATGGACGAAGACCGGCTTGCCGGCGAGGAGCGCGGTGATCTTGTCGTCGACGACGGACTGCATGCGCCGGGCGGAACCCGCGGCGAGGAGGATCAGGATGTCGTCGCCGGCGCTCATGCGATCTCGCCGATGTCGCGGCGGATGCGGAGCGTCTCGGCCGCCGGATCCTTGGCCTTCAGGATCGGGCGACCCACCACGATGAAGCTCGCGCCCGCGGCGGCGGCCTGGGCGGGCGTCATGATGCGGTTCTGGTCGTCGCCGGCGGCGTCAGGGTAGCGGATGCCCGGGGTCACGAGCGACGGGCCGGCGCCGAGGTCGCCGCGGAGGACGGGGAGTTCGAGCGGAGAGCAGACGAGGCCGCCGATGCCGGCGCCGATGGCCATGCGGCCGAGGAGACGGACCTGTTCTTCCGGCGTGCGGGCGACGCCAGTGGCGGAAAGCTGGGCTTGGTCCATGGACGTGAGCACCGTCACGCCGAGCACCGTGCAATCGGGCAGGGCGGACTTCGCGGCTTCGGCGGCGCGGGCGATCATCTCGGGTCCGCCGCAGGCGTGGATCGTCAGGAGCGAGCAGGGACGGCCCTTGAGGCTCTTGATCGCGGACGAGACCGTGTTCGGGATGTCGTGGAACTTCAGGTCGAGGAAGACCTTGAAACCGAGCGCGTGGAATTCGTCGACGATGCCCGGGCCGTGGCGCGTGAAGAGCTGCAGGCCCAGCTTCACCCAGGCGAGGTTGCCGGCGAGGGGGCGGGCGAGCGCCAAGGCTTCCTCCTTGGTCTCTACGTCGAGGGCGAGGATAAGTCGGCAAGGCGAAGCCATGCCGTCTTTATGGAAACAGCCGGGCTTTCCTGCCAGCGTAAACCTATCCGCCGACGGGCCTTACTTCTTGGCCTTCTTGGGC
>JBILLR010000048.1:0-9292 GCA_044375965.1 Opitutales bacterium | reverse complement strand
GCGCCGGCCGCGGCGGCAAGGAAGTGACCATCCTCAAGGGGCTCTGGATCGAGTCGCAGGAGATGCGCATGCGCGAGGCGCTGCTTAAGGAACTCAAGCGCGCCCTCGGCACGGGCGGCGCCCTCGAAGGCCGCGAGATCGTCCTGCAAGGCGACCGCCGCGACACGGCGAAGGCCTGGCTGCTGAAGGAAGGTTTCACGACCAACCTCTGAACCGCAAAACCACTCGCCTCCGGCCGTGGCTCGGGTAGGGTGGGGCGTGCCTGACCTGCAGCCCAGTCTCATCCGCCTCGCCGGCGACTTCGCGCCCGTGCGACGTGTCGTCGAACTGCTGCGCGACGCGGGCGGACGTCCGGTGCTCGTCGGCGGCTGCGTGCGCGACGCGCTGATGGGTGTGTCCGTCCTCGACGTCGACGTCGAGGTCTACGGCCTCGGCACGCGCCAGGTCGAAGCCGCCCTGCGCAAGGAATTCGGCATCATCACGGTCGGCGCGGCCTTCGGCGTGACCAAGCTCAAGGATTTCCCGATCGATGTCTCGGTGCCCCGCCGCGAGAACCGCACGGGCGCCAAGCACACGGATTTCGACGTGCAGGCCGACCCGACGATGACGCCGAAGGACGCCGCGGAACGCCGCGACTTCACGCTCAACGCGATCATGTGGGACCCCTTCACGGGCGAGATAATCGACCCGTGGGGCGGCGTGGCCGACTTGCGGGCGAAGCGCCTCCGCCACGTATCGGACAAGTTCGCCGAAGATCCGCTCCGCGTGCTCCGCGCGATGCAGTTCGCCGCGCGCTTCGAATTCTCGGTCGCCCCGGAGACCGTCGCGCTCTGCGCTTCGCTCACCCAGGCCGACCTCCCGCCCGAACGTCTGATGGAGGAATGGACGAAGCTCCTCCTCCGCGGCCGGAAGCCGTCCCTCGGCCTGGCCTTACTGAAAGACTGCGGTTGGACGAAGTTCTACCCGGAGCTCCACGCCATGATCGGCGTGCCGCAGGATCCGGAATGGCATCCCGAAGGCGACGTCTGGAATCACACGCTCGCGTGCCTCGACGCCTTCGCGGAGATCCGCGTGGGTGACCGCGACGAAGACCTGATCATCGGCCTTTCCGTGCTGCTGCATGACATCGGTAAGGCTACGACCACGAAGAAGGAACCGCACGATGACCGCTGGCATGCCTACGGACACGAGGAGGAGAGCTTCAATCTCGCTCCGCGTTTCCTCGCGCAGGTCACGCAGGAGAAGAAGCTCATCGAAGCCGTGCTGCCGCTCGTACGCTGGCACGGGCAGCCGTATTACCTTCATAAGGCCGGCGTCGGCGACGCCGCCGTGCGTCGTCTCGCCAACAAGGTCGGCCGCATCGACCGCCTCTGCCGCGTGGACCTCGCCGACCGCCGCGGACGCGGCACCGCGAGCATGCACGGTCCTTCTCCGCACGGCGAGTGGCTCGCCGTGCGCGCCGCCGCCCTGCAGGTCGCCTCGACCGCCCCGAAGAAGATCGTCCTCGGCCGCCACCTCATCGCCATGGGCCACAAGCCCGCCGGCTGGTTCTCCCAGGTGCTCGACGAAGCCTTCGAGGCCCAGCTGGACGGCGTTTTCGGCGACGAAGCCGGCGGCCTCGCCTGGCTCAAGGAACGCATGGCCAAGGGCGTTGTCTGATTTTCCTACCATGTCGCAAGCCATCGCCGGTATCCCCGATCTGCTCGTCGGCCAGCCTGATTGGACGGCCGTCCTCGCGCGCGTGCTCGCCAATTTCGGATGTGTCACGGGCACCATCCACCGCACGGACCCTTCCTCGGGTCTGCTCATGCTTGTCACCCAGCATGGCATCCCGCCGCACGTGCTCCCGATGCTGCTGCCCAAGATCGATAACATCCCGTTCGGCAAGGGCATCGCCGGGTGCGCCGCCCAGCGCAAGGAGGCCGTCCAGCTCTGCAATCTCCAGGAAGACCTCGGCGGCGTCGCCAAGCCCGATGCGCGTAAGACGAACGTCCAAGGCGCCCTCGCCGTCCCGATCGTCGGCGCCGACGGCAAGGTCATCGGCGTGCTCGGCATAGGTAAGATGCAGCCCTATGACTTCACCGCCACGGAGATCGCGGATCTGAAAAAGGTGGCGGCGCTAGTCTCCGCCAAATTATGAGGGGCACTGTTGCCGGACATGAATTTCCAACTTAACGGCTGGGTGAGAGGGGCGTTCATCATGGCCTGGCTGTTCGGGTTCGCCTGCGATCTCAAAGCCGAGGTATCGGTGCCGGCCTTCTTTTCGGACCACATGATGCTCCAGACCGGCGCTCCAGCTCCGGTGTGGGGACGAGCCGACCCCGGCGAAGAGGTCACGGCTACCTTCTCGGGCAGGACGCGCTCAGCCAAGGCGAACGCGGCGGGGGAATGGAAGGTCATATTTGATGACCTTGTCTCGGGGGAGTCCGGGACGCTGACCATCAAGGCCACGAACACATTGACCATCCGGGACGTCCTCGTCGGCGAAGTCTGGCTGGCGTCGGGTCAGTCTAACATGCACCTTAATCTAGCTCAGATGCAGAGAGCTCCGGGTGTCTCGGAAGCGCTGGCTTCCAGCGCCGATCCTTGGGTGAGGCAATTCACCGTGGTCCGTGATCCGAAGTCGAATCCCGTCAAGGGCGTCACCGGGTTCTGGCGGCTGGCCTCCAGGGAAAGCCTGATCTCCGACCGGCTCAACGGTGATTCCGCGGTGGCTTATTTCTTCTCCCGCGAACTGCGGCGCCGGCTTGATCGTCCGGTCGGCGTGCTGCATGCCTCCATCGGCGCCACGCCCATCGAGACGTGGTCCAAAGGCGGGGAAGGGTTCGAGCGGATGGTCAGGCCCATGGCGCCCTTCGGCATCCGCGGATTTCTCTGGTATCAAGGGGAGAGCAATGTCCATCGCTTCACGGGCTCGCGTTACGCGGGAATGCTGGCTGACAACGTCGCTTTATGGCGCACCACGTGGGGGCTGGGCGAGATCCCGTTCCTTTTCATCCAAGTCGCGCCATACCGATATTCAGCCAAGGCCGCCGCTCCCAGCAAGGGGCGGCCCGTGAGCCCCCTCGAGCTTCCTTTGTTCTGGGAGGCCCAGTCTGCGGCGCTCAAGGCGGTCCCGCGAAGCGGCATGGCGGTCATCCACGACGTCATCACCGACCTCGATAACATCCATCCCGAGAACAAGCGTGTTCCCGGTGAGCGTCTGGCGTTGCTCGCGGCAAGCCTGGCCTACGGCGACGGAAGCATCGTTTCTGCCGGGCCGATGTTCGAGTCTGTGCGAGCCGAGGGGGACTGCCTCCGCATCCGGTTCACTTCGGTTGGCTCTGGGCTGGCTTCACGGGACGGCGCTCCCCTGGACTGGTTCGAGGTCGCTGGAGAGGATCGCAAGTTCGTCCAGGCGATGGTGACATTGGAAAAGGATTCGGTCGTGGTGCGTTCTCCGCTGGTGATCAAGCCTGTCGCGGTGAGATTTGCTTGGCACGAGACGGCCCGGCCTAACCTCATGAACAAAGAGGGCCTGCCTGCCGCTCCTTTCAGGACGGATGCATGGCCGATGCAAGATCCTCGTGCCAGCGATCACGACCGTTGATCGAGGATGGACGACGGTGAAGCCATCTATCCTCTGTCATTCGACGTTCTTATGTGTCTTTCCCCTCTGCTAACGACCTTCCCGTCGGCGACCCCTTCTGCTTGAGGAGGCCTTCCGTCAGGCCGGCGTAGACGAGCTTGCCGCCTTTCTCGCCGCCTTCGGGGCCGAGTTCCATGACCCAGTCCGCGGCGAGGATGACGTCGGCGTGGTGTTCGATCACGATGAGCGTGGCCCCCGCGTCGCGCAGGCGGCCGAGCAACGCGAGGAGCTTGGCGATATCGTCCCAGTGCAGGCCGGTCGTGGGTTCGTCGAGGACGTAGAGACGGCCGGAATGGTCGCGACGCGCGAGCTCGGCGGCTAGCTTCAGACGCTGGGCTTCGCCGCCGGAGAGGGTGTTGGCGGCCTGGCCGAGCTTGAGGTAGCCGAGGCCGACCTCCGCGAGGGTGCGGAGTTTCTCGGCGAGCTTGGGCTGGGCGCGGAAGACTTCGGCGGCCTCGTTGACCGAGAGGCCGAGCGCATCGGCCATGCTGAGTCCTTTGAAACGTACTTCGAGGGTCTCGCGGTTGAAGCGTCGTCCGGCGCAGCTCGGGCAGTCGACGAAAGTCTCGCCGAGGAACTGCATGTCGAGCGCGACCGAGCCTTCGCCGGCGCAGGTCTCGCAGCGTCCGCCGCGCACGTTGAAGCTGAAGCGGCCGGGGCCGTAGCCGCGAGCCTTGGCGAGCGGAAGCGCGGCCCAGAGGTCGCGCATGAGGTCCATGATGCCGGTGAAGGTGGCCGGATTCGAACGCGGGCTGCGGCCGATGGGTTCCTGGTCCACGGCGGTGAAGGCGGTGATCTGCTCCAGGCCTTCGAGTCCGGTGTGGCGGCCTGGCACGACCTTGGCGCCGTTGATCTTGCGCGCGGCCGCGGCGGACAGGATGTCGATCGCGAGCGTGCTCTTGCCGGAACCGGAGACACCGCAGACGACGGTGAGCGCGCCGATCGGGAAGGACGCGGTGACGTCCTTGAGGTTGTTCTCGGTGGCGCCTTTGACCGTGATGGCAGCCTTGCCGACGGGCTTGCGCTTCACGATGCCTGCGAGCGTGGCGCGTCCGGAAAGGTAAGCCCCGGTGCGGGAGGTCGCGTGAGCCCCGCAGGCTTTTGGGGTGCCTTCGAAGACGATGCGTCCGCCGTCGATGCCGGCGCCCGGGCCCATCTCGATGAGGTGGTCGGCGGCGAGCATCATGTCGCGGTCATGTTCGACCACGAGGACGGTGTTGCCGAGGTCGCGCAGGCCGCGGATCGAACCGATGAGCCGATGATGGTCGCTCGGATGCAGGCCGATGCTAGGCTCGTCGAGGACGTAGGTGACGCCGACGAGCCCGAGGCCGAGCTGCGTGGCGAGGCGCACGCGTTGGGCTTCGCCGCCCGAGAGCGTACTGCATTCTCGGTCGAGGGTGAGGTAGTTCAGGCCGGCTTCGTGCAGGAACGCCAGGCGTTGCTCGAGTCCGCGGCGGGCTTCCTCCGCGGGCATCACGCCCGGGTGCGTCGAGAGCTGCTTCGTGAACTCCAGCGCGGCCGGGATGGTCATCGCCAGGAACTCGGCCATGGTCTTGCCGTTCAGGCGCAGCGAGAGGGCGGCAGGGGAGAGGCGACGCCCTTTGCAGCCGTCGCAGACGGAGCCCGCTTGGAACTGCAGCAGGCGCTGTCGGAGCGACTCGCCGGTGGTGGTACGGTAGGCGTGTTCGAGCTCGGTGAACATGCCCGTCCAGACGGCCTCGACGGGCTTACGTCCCTTGGGCGGCGGGAGCAGGAACTTCCGCTTCGGATCGCCGTGCAGCAGCAGGTCGCGGACGGCCTTGGGGAGTTCGCGCCAAGGCGTCTTCTGGTCGAACGGCACCTGCTCGGCGAGCGCGCGGGTGATCGCGTTCCGACGGATGAGCGTCTTGCGTGTGGCGCATTTCCAAGGCTTCACGACGCCGTCGTGCAGCGCGAGGGATTCGTCGCGGATCGACAGGCTTTCCTGGAAGCGCATCTGCCGACCCAGTCCGCCGCAGTCCGCGCAGGCGCCTTCGGGATGGTTGTGCGAAAGCGCCTTCGGGCTGAGAGGCTCGTAAGTCTCGCCGCAGTGTTCGCAGGCGAGGTGGAGCGAGAGCACATGCTCTTCCCAGCGGCCTTCCTTCTCGGCGAGCACGCCCGCGCGGTGACGGCCTTCACGGAAGGCGAGCTCGAGCGAGTCCGCAAGGCGGCTGCGCTGATCGGGGCCGGCGACGATGCGGTCGACCACGACGTCGAGCTGCTTGGCTTCGCGGCCGGTGAGCAGGCCGGCGGCTTCGTCGAGCGTGGCTACGGTGCCATCCACGCGGACGCGGGAGAAGCCACGACGGCCGAGGTCGGCGCAGGCCTCGAGGAGCACCGAGGGTTTGTCCTTGGCGACCGGGGCCACGACCATCAGGCGCGTACCAACGGCGATGGCTTCGAGGGCGCGGAGGTTGTCGTCCAGCGATCGACGGCGGACCGGATGCCCGTCCTTGAGGCAGCGGCGGTCGCCGGCGATGATCCAGAGAGGTCGGGCATGGTCCGCGATCTCGGTCAGGGTGGCGACGGTCGACCGGGGGTTGGTATTCCCGCCTGTGCGCTGGGCGATGGCGATGACCGGTGAGAGTCCTCGGATGAAGTCCACGTCCGGGCGGGGGGCGGAATCCAGCATGCCGCGGGCCTTGGCGGAGAGGGATTCGAGGTATTGGCGGCTCCCTTCGGCGTGCAGGGTATCGAAGGCCAGAGAGGACTTGCCCGACCCGCTGACCCCCGTGATCACGGTCAGCTGACCACGCGGGATGGTCAGTTCGACGTCCTTGAGGTTGTGGGTGCGGGCTCCCTTGATGTGGATGGGCGAATTCAGGACGGCTGACGATACGCCGTCCGTCCGCGGGGAGAAGGCCGAAGTGGGCCTCCGTTAATAAGTCGGTCCTTAATCCGCTTTCACCTTCCCGGCCGGCTTGCCAGAGTGAGGGGTATGCCACGGCTTTTCCTCGTCCTTCTGCTCCTCTTCACCGCCCGTGCTTCGGCCGACAAGCAGGAGCCGCGCATCCTCTTCCTCGGCGACAGCATCACCTACGGCGGCAACTGGACGATCTATGTCGAGTCCGCGATCCGCGCACAGAAGGGCATGGCCCGCGCGACGATCGTGAACATGGGTCTCTCGAGCGAGACGACGTCCGGACTCTCCGAGGCCGGTCACGCCGGCGGCGCGTTCCCGCGTCCGGATCTCCATGAGCGCCTCGGTCGCGTGCTCGCGCAGTTCAAGCCGACGCTCGTCGTCGCCTGCTACGGCATCAACGACGGCATCTACCAGCCACTCGATTCCGGGCGGCAGCTCGCCTTCCAGGAAGGCGTCATCAAGCTGCGTCTTGCCTGCATCCGCGCCGGCGCGCAGATCGTGATGGTCACGCCGCCGCTGTATGCGCCGGACAACCGCGCGAAGGATGCGATCAACTACGACGGCGTGATGGAAGCCTACGGCGCGTGGCTCGTCGCGCAGCGCGCCGCGGGTTGGCAGGTCATTGACATCCATCATCTGCTGCATCAGTCGGTCTCGGCCGCGAAGAAGGCGGACCCCGCGTTCATCTACGCGAAGGATAATCTCCACCCTGGCGAGCAGGGGCATCTCTTCATGGCGCAGGCCGTGTGGCAGTCGCTTGCGCCGATGATGAGGTGGAAGAGCGACGTGGCTTTCGCCGAAGGCGAGAAGCTCAAGCTCCTCCGGGAGAGCTCGCTCACGTTGCGCGATTCCTGGCTCATGCAGACCGGGCACAAGCGTCCGGGGGTCAAAGGCGGCCTCCCGGTGGCGGATGCGGAGGCGAGGGCGGCCCAGCTTTTGAAGGAATACCTCAATTAAACGGGGTTTAAGGCTTTAAAACGGGCTTTTCGGGGGGGTGGGCTATCACCGAAGAAACACCCCTCCGTCACGGGTTCGTAACAATCGTGTGGGATGATGCCTGTGCTTTCCAACCACATGCATACCACCCTCAAGTCCCTCGCGCTCGTCGCCCTCACTGCGACCGCCGTCACCGTCCAGGCCGCTGACACGGTTACCGTTGACCCGAAGATCCCGGCTTACGCCGTGACCTCCGGCGTTTCGGGTAACCTCAACTCCGTCGGTTCCGACACCCTGAACAACCTGATGACCTTCTGGAGCGAAGGCTTCAAGGCCCAGTACCCCAACGTGAAGATCCAGGTCGAAGGCAAGGGCTCGGGCACCGCTCCGGTCGCCCTCGCTTCCGGTGTCGCCCAGGTCGGCCCGATGAGCCGCGAAATGAAGTCCACCGAGATCGCCGCCTTCGCCGCCAAGTTCGGCCACAAGCCGACCCGCATCCCGGTCGCCATCGACGCCCTCGCCGTCTTCGTCCACAAGGACAACGCCATCAAGGGTCTCTCCCTCAAGCAGGTCGACGGCATCTTCGCCTCCACCCGCAAGCGCGGCGGCCAGGACGTCGTCACCTGGGGTGACCTCGGCCAGAAGGGCGCCCTCGCCGGCAAGACCGTCTCGGCCTTCGGTCGTAACTCCGCCTCCGGCACCTACGGCTTCTTCAAGGAAGTCGCGCTCAAGACCGGTGACTTCAAGGACACCGTAAAGGAACAGCCGGGCTCCTCTTCCGTCGTCCAGGGCATCGCTGCCGACGTCGGCGCGATCGGCTACTCCGGCATCGGCTACGCCACCTCCGGAGTCCGTGCCGTGCCTCTGTCCACCGATGACAGCGGTAATTTCGTCGAGCCTAACTACGCCAACGCCCTCAACGGCTCTTACCCGCTGTCCCGCTATCTCTACGTCTACGTCAACAAGGCTCCCTCCAAGCCGATGGACAAGCTGACCAGCGAGTTCATCACCTTCGTCCTGTCGAAGCAGGGCCAGGAGATCGTCCTTAAGGACGGCTACTTCCCGCTGCCTTCCGACGTCGCCGATGAAGGTCGCGCCTCGCTGAAGTACTACAGCGCCGAATAACCTTGGTCTCGAAGCCGTATCGCCGCCACCACGCCCTCCTGGGTCGGTCTGCAAAGCGTGGCGATACGGTCTCGGGTCCTCCCAAGGCGGGGTCTCCCCGCCTTACCCTTTGTTAGGACTCCCGACACCCGACCGTCACCCGATGGCAACATCCGACCCGAAGCCCGTCGCCGAAGCCGCGCCTGAGTCCCGCTTCACGGTCAGTCCGTTCACGCTGGCGGCGGACCGATGGATGGGCCGCCTGATTCGCTTCGGCGGGGTCGGCGTGGTGCTTGCGGTCTTCGGGATGCTGGCCTTCCTGATCTTCCAGGTCTTCCCGCTCTTCGTAGGCGCGAAGGTCTCTCCGGCGAATTCCCTCGCGGTGCCGGCCGACGCGGTGGCTTTCGGCGAAGACGAATACGGCGAGCTGCCTTACGTCGTCCGCCGCGACGGCTCGATCCTCTGCCTGCGCGCCGCGGACGGACAGAAAGTCCTCGAGTGGAAGCCGACCCTCGGCGATCGCCGCGTGACCGCGGTCCGCAGTTATCCTCGTGCCGGACTGGTCTTCCTCGGCCTGTCGGACGGCTCGGTCCAGGAGGTCCGCGTCGTCCATCGTTCGACCTTTGACGACGCGGGTAAGCGCACCGTCGCGCCGGTGGTCACGGCCTTGGAGCCGGTGGCGATCGGCCAGGCCGGCCTGCCTTGCCTGGATGTCTGGAACGCCAAAGGCCCGCAGTCCCGCC
>JBILLR010000047.1:0-9297 GCA_044375965.1 Opitutales bacterium | reverse complement strand
TGTCGCGGCGGTCCGGAATGATTTCGCGCTCGTCGATCAGCTTCGTCGGGCGGCTATCTCCATTCCATCGAACATCGCCGAAGGCGCGGGAAGAGGTACGAATCAAGATGCTCTCAGGTTCCTGTATGTCGCCAGGGGCTCTTTGTGTGAGCTTCGCACCCAGCTTGAGGTGATGCAGGAGGCCGGCCTTCTGGATCACCGTATCTGCGAGTCGCTTTTGGCACGAGCGGAGGAGGTTGGCCGACTGCTCGGAGGTCTGGTTCGTTTTCGCGCCTCCCGTCGCGATGGCGATTCGGAGGCTCCGCCCTCCAGGCCATCGGCGCCGGCATTTCGTCCTCCTGATGCACGCCGTTAGAGTTTAAATGCCCGGAGGGTTCATAACCCTTGCTTGTGAGGGGCGGTTACGGATTGTTGCGTGCCTTGCGGTCTAACCGCCAACCGCTAACCGCCAACCGCTTCCACCTTACTTATGTTTAGTTCGAGACTCTCTTTCGCCGATACGACTAATGCCTTGAGTAAGGCCAAGGCGAAGCGACTCGCGGCCGGTCAGCCGGTGCTTGACCTGTCTGATTCCAATCCTGCCAACGCGGGCTTCGCGTGGTCGGCCGCCGACCTCGGCCCGCTGCTGCGCCGCGACGGCATCCAGCGTCAAGATCCTAACCCGTTGGGCATGGCCTCGGCCCGCACGGCGATCTCGGATTACTATTCTTCCCGTGGCGCGCGCGTGCCTGTGGACCAGCTCTTCCTGACCGCGAGCACGAGCGAGGCTTATTCCTGGATCTTCAAGCTGCTCTGTAATCCGGGCGATGAAGTCCTCGTGCCCGAGCCGGCCTATCCGTTGCTCGAGGTCATCGCCGCCCTCGAAGGCGTGACCCTGCGTCCGTATCAGCTCGTCCAGCTCGCCGGCGAGTGGGTCATCGACGCGACCACGCTCAGCGTGAACCGCCAGACCCGCGCGGTGCTTTGCGTCAATCCTTCCAATCCGACCGGCGCGTTCGTCGGCCGTCGCGACCGCGACGTGCTCCGCGGCTTCGCGCTCAAGCACGGTCTGGCGATCGTGTGCGATGAGGTCTTCCTGGATTATCCTGCCGAAGGCGTCGCCTCGCCGGGTACGTGGGCCGGCGAAGCCAATGTGATGACTTTCGTGCTGAGCGGACTCTCCAAGGTCGCGCTCGCGCCCCAGCTTAAGCTCGGCTGGATCGTCGTCGCCGGACCGGCCGCCTCGACGCTCGAAGCCTGCCGCCGTCTCGAGCACATCGCCGATGCCTTCCTTTCGGTGAACACGCCCGCTCAGCTCGCCTTGCCGGATCTCCTGCGCCGGGCCGAGCCGCTCCGCGCGCTGGTCCGCACCCGCGTCGCCCAGGGCGAGGCCACCTTGCGCGCCTGGGTCGCTTCGACCGCCGTCGGTTGCTCGGTGCTCCCGCGTCCGGCAGGCTGGACGGCCATCCTTACCTTGCCCGCCGGCGTCCATGAGGACCGTTTCCTGATGAACGCTCTCAGCGAAGGGGTCTGGGCCCACCCCGGCTATTTCTACAGCATGCCGACCACCACCCCTAGCGTGGTTTTGAGCCTTTTGACCCCTCCGGACGCCCTTTCGGCGGGCCTGCAGGCTCTCGACCGCGCTTTGAAGCGGACTTAAGGGGTAATTACCGCTTGCCAACGGCCCCGGCACTCCTTTGCTCCGACTTTCCCAAAGGAGCCCGAACACCATGTCCCGTATCTGCAGCGTCACCGGCAAGCGCCCCGTCAAAGGCCGCCGAATCATTCACCGCGGTCAGTCCAAGAAGAGCGGCGGTATCGGCTTCCAGCTCGTGAAGCAGACCAAGCGCACGTTCAAGCCGAACGTCCAGCGCATCCGCGTCCTCCAGCCTAACGGCGCCGTCAAGCGCCAGTGGGTCTCGGTCAAGGCCCTCAAGGCCGGCCTCGTCACCAAGGCCTAAGCCTCGGTTTCACGGCCCTAGCAAAAACCCGCCGCGAACCGGCGGTTTTTTTGTGCCCGGACGAAAACAGGGTGTCTCAGGCAAACCGCTGCCAGAGCACCGTACCCCAGATGGCCACGGCGATGACGATGGTCAGGAAGACCGCGGCGCTGCCCATGTCCTTGGCCCGTTTGGCCAGCGGATGACGCTCGAGCGAGATGTGGTCGGTATTGGCCTCGATGGCCGAGTTGATGAGCTCGACGATCAGGATCAGCTGGAGCGAGGAGAAGAGCAGGGCCTTCTCGGGTAGGCTGACCGGGACAAACCAAGCGACAATCGACAGGGGCACGACCGCCATGAGCTCCTGCTTGAAGGCCTCCTCGTACTTGGCGGCCGCACGTAGGCCGTCCCAGGTGTAGCGCAGGGCGTTGAACAGGCGGGTCAGGCCGCCTTTGGATTTCATCGACTGGCCGTAAGGCTCCTGATTGGGCATCTGCGGCCACCTTACCCCCCTGTTTTCGCAGGGCAAAGGCAATTTTAGGCCCCAAAAATCGCTTGCCAGAGGGGGGTGCTACCCTAGGTTCAGTGGTTCCCTAGTCGGGAAACCCACCATGCGCGACGATTACCTCCAAGATGCCCGTAAGATCATCCCTGATGCGAATATTCTCATCAACGTGATCTCCAAGCGTGTTAAGCAGCTCCGCAGCACGGCCGACTACTCCGTCCAGCCTCCCAAGTACAACCATACCCTGGGCGACGTGTTCGAAAAGCTTTCGCCTGAAGACATCGCCCTGCGCGAAGTCATCGAGGGTCGTATCTCCTGGGAGTTCCGTCCCGAGGATCGCCTGCCTGCCTAAGGCGGCTTGCCGCGTCTGCCGGTCTTCCGGCGAGTAGCCTTTTCGTCTCCCGATGGCCGCCCGCCGCGAACAGTCCCTTCCCGAGGTCAATAACCCGAAGGCGGGACGTGACTATTTCATCGGCCCGACCTACGAGGCCGGGATCGTCCTGCGCGGCACCGAGGTGAAGTCCCTCCGCGCCGGCCGGGCCAACATCGCCGACGCGTTCATCAAGATCAGCCCGAAGGGCGTGATGCTCTATCACGCGCACATCGCGGAGTATGACTTCGGCAACCTCAACAACCACGCCTCCTACCGTACGCGGCAGCTGCTCCTGAAGCGGGCCGAGGTCGACAAGATCGCCGCCGAGATCCAGTCCGGCGGCCATGCGATCGTGCCGTTGAAGATCTACTTCAAGCACGGCCTGGCGAAGTGCCTCCTCGCCGTGGGCAAGGGCAAGAAGATGCATGACAAGCGTCAGGACATCAAGGAGCGCGAAGCCAAGCGCGAGATCTCGCGCGCGATGAGCCGACGGAAGTGAAGCCGCCGCTCCACCTCGTCCTGCTCCGTCCGGAGATCCCGCCGAACACCGGCAACATCGGCCGCATGTGCGCCGTGACGGGTTGCGTGCTGCATCTCGTCCACCCGCTGGGCTTCAAGATCGACGACGCCAAGCTCCGCCGCGCGGGGATGGACTACTGGCACGAACTCGACGTCCGCCATCACGCCGACTGGGAGGCATTCCTGGCGTCGCCGGGCCGCCCAGAGCGGCTCTGGCTCTTCACCACCAAGACGAGCAACAGCCTCTGGGACGTCCGCTACCAAGAAGGCGACGGCCTGGTCTTCGGCAGCGAAAGCTGCGGCGCCGCCCAGGAAGTCCACGAATGGTTCGGCCGCGACCGCGAGGTGAAGATCCCCCACTTCAACGAAAAGACCCGCTCGCTCAACCTTTCGACCGCCTGCGGGATCGCGACTTACGAGGCGCTGAGGCAGATTAAGGGTAGATGACTGAGTCGATGGCAGATGACTGAATCGATGAATGATAGGGTTTAGTCGGGGCGGGATTTTCGATAGGATATCAGTCCGCCGATCAGCCTTCCGACCAAGGCCATTTGGTCGGTGACGTTTCGGCTGTCCCCGGCTTCAATCAGGCCTGCACGTAGGCAGACGTCTATCTGTGACTCGAGTTCGCAGAGCGAGCCGCGGGCGATATAGAGGAATCTCAGCGAATCCCGATTTGTCCCCCGACCGTTGCCTTCGGCGATATTCGAGGGGATGGAAATAGCGGCGCGGCGTATCTGGTCGGCCAGTCCGCGATCAATGGTTTTGGCCCGCCTAAAGCAAAGTTTGTAAATCAAAACCGCTAGGTCCCTGGATTCCGCCCATGCCTTGAGCTGACGATAAGGCGCGCCCTCTGTAGAAGATTCCATGCCCTAGGCTGGTCGCTTGGTTGACGCGCTGCAAAGAAGGCATTCCCCCAAGCGTCTGCGGGCGGTTTCTGTCATCGATACAGACCTCTGTCATCGACTTAGTCATCTGCTCCTCCCGCTTGCCTTCCTCCTCGCCCCCTTACTCTTCTCCTCATGTCCCGCCTCGACGTCATCCGCGCCCGCATCGCGCCCGCCCGCCTGCGTCTGCTCGCGCACCCGCTCTACACGCGCATGGCGTCGCTCGACGACGTCCGCGTTTTCATGGGCTCGCACGTCTTCGCGGTCTGGGATTTCATGTCGCTGCTCAAGCGTCTGCAGCGTGACCTGACCTGCGTGACCGTCCCTTGGGTGCCGGTCGGCGACGCCGAAGTCCGCTTCCTGATCAATGAGATCGTCTGCGGCGAGGAATCCGACGTCGACCCGAAGGGCACGCGCATCGCGCACTTCGACCTCTATCTTCGCGCGATGCGCGAAGCCGGCGCCGATACTTCCGCGGTCGAGAAGGCATTAGCCTCGGTGCGCGCGGGTGGCTCGACCGCCGCGGCGCTTGTTTCCGCCGGCGTGCCTGCCGGCGCCGCCGCCTTCTCCGGTGCGACCTTCGCCCTGGCGGCCAACAGCAAGTCGCACGAGGTCGCCGCGGCTTTCACCTTCGGACGCGAGGACCTGATCCCGGACATGTTCACGGAACTCGTCACGCGCTTGAGCCGCGAATACCCGGGTAAGCTCGACACCTTCCGCTATTACCTCGAGCGCCACATCGAGGTGGACGGTGGCCATCATGGCGCGATCTCGCTCCGCATGGTCGAGCTCCTCTGCGGCGATGACGATCGCAAGTGGGACGAGGCCGCCGCCGCCTCCGTCGCCGCCATCGAATCGCGCATCGCCCTCTGGGACGCGATCCTGGCCGGCCTCAAGGCTGCCTGACGCGCAGGTTGCGGTATTCGACCTTCATCGGCGGGCCGACGTGCACCTGGACGCCGAGCTTGCCCTCAGGGTGGCGGGCGGCCGCGTCGTCGTCGATGACCACGCTCATGACATGCCCGTTGAGGATATGGACCTGCGTGCCGCCGCGGACGACGAGGTGGTACTCGTTCCAGTCGCCGTTGCGGATTAAGGCCGCTAGTTCCTTCGGATCGCCGACCGAGCCGACGACCTCGGCTTTCTGGCCGGGGCGGATGCGCGTGATCTGGCCGCGCAGGGCGTTGAAGGTGCGGCCGCGTTCCTCGTAGTTCTGGCCGGTGTGCCGATTCTGTCCGTCGATGTCGGCCTGCGGGCCGGTCAGGGCGAAGGTCAGCCCCGTGACGTCCGCGCTGTGGTAGTTGATGCCGCTGTTGCCACGATCCGAGATCCGATACTCCGCCTTGAGCTCGAAGTCGCCGGGCAGGCTGCCTTCCCAGATGATGAAGGTGTTGCGCTTCACGATGGTCTCAGGCGTGATCTCGCCGACGATTGCGCCATTTTCACAACGCCAATACTTCGGGTCGCCTGTCCAGCCCTTGAGGGTCTGGCCGTCGAAGAGGCTCCTCCATCCCAAGGTCTCTTCCGATGAAGGGACGGGCATGGTCTGTTTCGGCGTGGGCGGGATGACTTCGGCGGCGCCGAGGTGGAGGCTGACGGCGAGCAGGAAGGGCAGGGCGTTCATGGGGTGCGGCTTGATTAAAGTGGAAGCCAGGCCGGGTCGCTCCTAAAAAATGGCGTACCCCGACCATGGCCGCCACCGATCGTTCGCTCGCCAACCGCATCCTCTGGGGGCTCCTTTTCGGGGTCGTCGCCGGTCTGGCCACCTTGGCCTTGGGGCAAGTCTCGCCGGCGTCGCTCGCGTTCATGCGCAAGGTCTCGACGGAGGTCTTCGATCCGCTAGGCCAGGTCTTCCTTCGGCTGCTCTTCTTCGTGGTGATTCCTTTGGTCTTCGCCTCGCTCGCCGCCGGTGTCGCCCAGCTCGGGCGTCTCGACCGTCTCGGGCCGCTCGCTGGCCGCACGTTCGCGCTGTTCTTCCTCAACATGGCCATCGCCGTAGGGCTTGGCCTCCTGATGATGAATGTCCTTCGGCCAGGCGACCATCTCGACGCGGGCGCGAAGACGATGCTGATGCAGGAGTTCGGCGGCGCCGCGCAGAAGCACGTGACCACCGCCGCGGCGCAGCCGTCCCTCTCGCTGTCCGGAATCGTGGAGATGTTCATGCCCAAGAACCTCTTCGGGGCCGTCGTCGGTCACACCAACGGCACCATCGGCGACGTCCTGCCGCTCATCGTCTTCGCCTTGCTCGTCGGCGTCGTCGGCACGCAGCTCGCCGAAGCCAAGCGTCAGCAGCTCCTGTCGGCGCTCGACCTCGTCTCGGAGTTGATGACCGGCATCGTCCAGCTGGCCCTGAGGCTCGCGCCCTTTGCCGTGCCGCTGATGATCTACGGCGTCATCGTCAAGGTCGGCCTGGATATCTTGGTCGCCCTCGGCGTCTTCGCCCTCGGCTGCCTGGCGGTCATGCTCCTCCATCTCTTCGGGACGATGTCGATCTGGCTGCGCCTCTGGACGGACCGTAAGCCGCTGGCGTTCTTCCGCGACATCCGTGGCGTGCTCGTGACCGCCTTCTCGACCAGTTCGAGCAACGCAACCCTGCCGGCGGCCCTGGAATGCTCGCAGAACACCCTCGGCCTCAAGCCGAGCGTGGCGGGCTTCGTGCTGCCCCTCGGCACGACGATGAACATGAGCGGCACGGCCCTTTACGAAGGCTGCGTGGTGCTCTTCGTCGCCCAGGTCTTCGGCGTCGACCTTTCCGTCGGCCAGCAGCTGACCTTGCTCTTCCTGTCCGTCCTCAGCGCGGTGGCCGTCGCGGGCATCCCGGGCGGTTCCTTGCCGCTTATCGCCGGCCTGCTCGTCACGTTCGGTATCCCGCCCGAAGGCATCGGTATCGTGCTCGGCGTGGACCGGGTCCTCGATATGGCGCGCTCAATGACGAACGTCGGCTCGGACCTGGTGACGACCGCCGTGGTCGACGCCCAGGAACGGAAGGCCGACGAGGCTTCGGCTTAGAGCCGGCGCAGGAGCACGACGCCGACGATGGCGATCGCGCCGCCGACCCAGAGGCGCCAGGACGGGCGCCGGCCTTCGATGGCCCACTGCATCAGAAGGACGATCAGGGGCGTCAGCGCCACGACGCTGAGCACCAGGGCGGCGTCATGCTTCGTCAGCGCCCATTGGTAGCATGCCACGCCTAAGGCGGGACCGGCGAGGCCGTTCATCAGCATCCAGGCCGGCGCGGTGCGCCAGGCGTAGGGACGGGTGACGCGCGCCAGCAGGCCGTCCTTGCGTGCCGTCCAGAGGACGAACAGCAGCACGATCGGCACGCCGCCGAGCAGGCGTACGAATCCTTGTGCGAAGCCGTCCGGAATGGTCTCGCCCGCGCGGGCGCACGCGTCGACCGCCATGGGCGTGCCGACGGCCCCGCAGGCCTGACCGAAGGCGGAAAGCAGGCCGAGCCAGACGCCGGTGCGGCGGTCCGCCGGATCGCCTTCCGCCGGCGCGCCGAGCGCCACGCCGACCCCGGCGAGGATGACCAAGGCGGAGAGCAGCTGGGGCCCGTTCGGAGAGAGGTCGAGGATCTCGTATTCGAGGAAGAGCGCGATCGGGGCGGCCAGGCATTGCGTGAGCAGCATCGTGAGTCCGACGCCGATGCGCGGCAGGGCATGGAAGAGGGCGATGTCGCCGACGCCGAGGCCGAGCACGCCGCCGAGCAGGAGCCAACCCCACCCGGCGCTGAAGGGGTGTCGCCCGCTGGCGGCGACGAAGATTCCGACGACGGCAAGCGCGCTCAGCAGTCGGCCGAGGTTCGCGAGGTCTGGACCGTGGTGGACCGAGCTGCGCCGCGCGCAGGTCACGGACCATGCGTAGAAGAAGGCGGCTCCGAGCGCGTAGTCCATCAGTCGAATTTCTCCAGTACGGCCACGCCCACGGCGTCGGCCCGGAGGCGGCCCTCGCCGTTCAGCCGGAAGCGGGTACCGGCCAGTTCCATGAGGTCCTCCTCGACGAGGTCGGCGAAGAGGTCGCGCACGCCCTGCGGCACGGGGGTCTCGAAGCGCTCGGCGAGCGCGAAGAGGTCGACGCCTTCGTTCAGGCGCAGGCCGAAGACCAAGGCGTCGCAGAGCAGGTCGCGGGAGCTCAACGCCTTCGCCTGCTCGCGCACGGGCTGACCCGCTTCGATGCCTTTGACCCATTGGTCGAGGTTCGCCGGGTTGGTCCAGCGGACGTGGCCCCACTGCGAAGAGGCCGAAGGGCCGTAACCGATCCAGGAGCCCATCTCCCAGGTGATGAGGTTGTGGCGGCAGGCGTGGCCGGGGCGGGCGAAGTTGGAGGTCTCGTATTGCGCGTAGCCGCCGGCTTCGAGCGTCTCCCAGGTGCGACGGTATAGGAATGCCTCGAGTTCGCGGTCGATCTTCACCTTGCCCTGCGAGAGCTTCACGAACATCGCGGTGTCCTCTTCGAAGGTCAGGCAATAGGTCGAGAGGTGGTCGGGGTTGAGTTCCATCGCCCGCGCGAGGTCGTCGGTCCAGCGTTTCTCATCCTGGCCCGGAATGGCGAAGATGAGGTCGAGGTTGCGCGAGGCGAAGCCGGCGGCCTCGATCAGCTCCCACGCCTCCATGATCTGCTTGGGCGAATGACGTCGGCCTAGCGCATCCAGCGTGGCGTCGTCGAAGCTTTGCACGCCCATCGACACGCGCGTGACGCCGATCTCCTTGAGCGTGGCGAGCTTGTCGGCGCGGACGGAAGAGGGCGCGAGCTCGACGGTCCATTCACCGGGCTTGCCCGCGGCCTTGGTCATCGCGTGGCCGAGGCGGCGCAGGTCGTCGGCGGGCAGGAGTCCCGGCGTGCCGCCGCCCCAGAAGGCGGTCTCGACGCGGCCGGGCGGGTGGAGCTCCACCTCACGCTCGATGGCGGCGAGGTAGCGGTCGATCTCACCGCGCTTAGGTTGCTCCTGGTAGAACGAGCAGAAATCGCACGACGACGCGCAGAACGGGACGTGCAGGTAGAGGGCCGTCGCGGACTGGACGGGCGCGGACATCACTCGAGGCCGAGCTGCTTGCGGCCGGCTTCGGAGATCATGCGCGGATTCCAGACCGG
>JBILLR010000118.1:0-9352 GCA_044375965.1 Opitutales bacterium | reverse complement strand
TAGATCGGGATGAATTCGGCGCCGAAGCCGAGGCCGGCCAGCGCGATGCGAATCTTCGGGGTGCTCATGGGAGTGGCTTCATTCAGCCCAAACGCACGGCGGACGGAAGCCGATTTGCTAGGACGCAGCCGACGGACCCCGTTCGCAAACCTACCAAACAAGAAGGCCGCCCGGGTGGGCGGCCTTCGGCGGGGAAGGGCGGGTCGCTTAGACCTGCTCTTCGATCTTCAGGGCGCGGTAGCCGCCGATGCTCTTGAAGTAGAAGAGCAGCAGCAGGTAGATCGCGGCCATGGTCAGCGGCAGGAAGGAGTCGGCCTTCAGCGTGGCGCGGTCACCGGCCTGGTTGGCGGCGACGATGGCCTTCTGGTCGGCGGAACCCTTCTCGCCGGCCTTCTTGGCTTCTTCGAGTTTCTTACCGTCCACGGCGGTCACCGGGGCGAGGAAGAGGAACTTGGATTCCGAACCGGCCTTGGCGGAAGCGTAGGCGGCCGGAGCATCCTTCTGGAGGGACTCGGCGGTGAAGCGGTCCTTGGCGTAGCCGAGGCCGGGGCCGCCGATCAGGCCGGCGGAGAGCATGCCGATGCCGCCCATGATGGACATGGCCACGGCGCCGGAGCGCGGGAAGCGGTCGCCGACGACGGCGAGCATCGTGGGCCAGAAGAACGTCTTGCCGAGGGCGTAGATGCCGAGGGCGAGGAGCGCGACGGCGAAGCTGTTCATGCCGGAGGCGAGCTGCAGGCCGACGAAGGCGAGGAGGGCCGAGGTGACCAGGATGCCGATCGGGGAGAGACCGAGCTTGGTCTCGATCCAGTGGGCGCAGAAGCGGAGGCCGAACATGATGGCCGAGGTCCAGATGAAGAGCATCTTGCCCTGCTCGGCGGTGAAGAGGTTGCCGGTGATGGCTTCGATCCAGCCGTCGGTGCCGAGTTCGACCGCGCCGACGATGGCGTGGGTGAGGAAGAGCACGAAGAGGAGGAAGGAGCCGACCGAGAAGCGCGTGATCACGCCGACGGAGATCAGCAGGATGCCGGCGAGGTAGAGGCCGAGGTTGTCGATGTTGAACACCGGGCCGAGGACGTTACCGAGGAAGATCGAGAGAAGGTAGCAGGCGACGAGCGAGCCGAGGATACCGACGTCCTTGAACATCTCGGAGAAGGAGGCGCCCTTCTCGGCGGCTTCCGACTTCGGGAAGGTCTGGCCCATGAACATGACCGCGTAGGCGATCGTCGGGACGAGGTAGAAGGCGAGCTGGCCCTTCCAGCCGAGGCCCAGCACGGAACCGAGGAGGTAGGAGGCGATGGCGCCGACCACCATGCCGAGCGGCCAGGAGGCGTGCAGGATGTTCAGGTAGTGCGTGCGCTGCTTGGGGAAGATCGTGGCGACGAGCGGGTTGGCCACGGCTTCGAGGGTGCCGTTCGCGAAGGCGAAGATGAACATGCCCCAGTAGAGGAAGTCATACGCGTTCTGCGGGGTCGAGGCGCCGAAGGTCACGAACGCCGAGAGGATGTGGCCGAGGAGCGCGACCGCGACGAGCTTGCCGTAGCCGATCTTGTCGACGACGACGCCGCCGATGATGATGCCGAAGCAGAAGCCCGAGAAACCGGCGCCGCCGATGGCGCCCAGCTGGGAGGCGGTGAAGCCGTATTCGGACGCCCAGGCGCCGAAGATGCCTCCGCGGAGGGCGAAGCCGACGCCGGCCGCGAGGATAGCCATGAAGCCGGCCCAGAGTAGGCGCTTCGCATTAGGAACCGTAGTTTCTGTGCTCATAGTATGGGAGGGTGGGGGTACGGGTGTGAATAAAACCCATCAGGCCCCCTCTGTCGAGAAGGCATCTGGGGGTCTGACCCGCCTTTAGGGGTTGGGGGTCAGGCCTTTAAGTGTCGCCGGAACTCCGTCGGGCTGACCTTCATCGCCCGGCGGAACTGGCGGGAGAAGTCGCTGGCGTCGTAGAAGCCGGTCTGGTGGGCGATCTCGGAGGGGCGGAGGTCGGTGGTGCGGAGCAGGTCCGACGCGGCGGCCACGCGCATGCGCACGAGGTAGCCGCGCGGACTGACCTGGTAGGCCTTGTGGAATTTACGTTCGAACTGGCGGACGGACATCCCGGTGAGCTTGGCCAGCTTGGCGACATTGAGGGCGGCGGTGAGGTTGTCCTTGATATACTCGGCGGCCGCTTCGACCTGCAGGAACGGCTCGAGCAGGGCCTTGGTGCCTTCATAGCTCCGGACCGTCCCGCACACGCCGCAGGCCCGCCCGGCGTCGTCGAACAGCGGGACCTTGGTCGTCTCATACCAGACATGTTCGCCGGCGGCGTTCGGGAAGAGTTCGATGATGCGGGGCAGGGGCTGGCCGGTCTGACAGATCTGCTGGTCCTTCTTCTTGAAGGCCTCGACGAGTTCGGGCGGGAAGATGTCGGCGTCGCTCTTGCCGAGCAGGCTGGCCACATCGGGGAAGCCGCAGCGCTGGGCGAAGGCCAGGTTCGCCATCGTGAAACGTCCGGCCAGGTCCTTGGCGAAGAACATCACCCCGGGCAGATGGTCGAAGACCGCGCGCAGGCTCTCCGGGCGCACCTCGCGCATCCAGTCCAGCCGGGGCTCTGGCGTTTTCATACCACGAGCCTAGGGATTCCTGGGCGGGCATCCACCCCATTTTAAAAGGGCTTAAGGCCTACCGCGGGCAGGTATGATTAAGACAGGTTTGTCGTATTTAACCATCCCCGGGCGGGCCTTATGCCGGGTCGGCCCCGGGCTAATGACCAAGCCGGGAACCCTGTTTTGCTTTTGAGGTCTTCCTCTTTCCCCACACCTATTACTTCTCCGAACCATCATGACCTCCCTCAAGTCCCTCGCTCTCTGCTTCCTCGCCGCCGCCGCCGTGGCCGCCCCGGACGCCGAATCCATGAAGCGCGGCCAAGCCGTCTACTCCCGCACCTGCATCGCCTGCCACCAGCCGACCGGCATGGGCCTCCCGCCTGTCTTCCCGCCCCTCGCCGGTTCGGAGTGGGTTTCCAAGGACGCCTCGATCGCCGTCCGTAACATCGTCAACGGCATGCAGGGTCCGGTCACCGTCAAGGGCGTCACCTACAACAGCATGATGCCCCCGGTCGCCGGCCTTTCCGACAAGGATATCGCCGACGTCGTCAACTACGTGAACAATTCCTGGGGCAACACCGGCCCGACGGTCACCGAGGCCGAAGTGACCGCGATCAAGAAGAAGTATGCCGACCGCAAGACCCCTTGGACCGCGGCCGAGTACGAGAAGGAAGCCAAGGAAGCTCCGGCCAAGAAGTAAGCCGGCGCCCGCCGTCGGGCGGGGTGGCTTGACCAACGGGGACCTCTGCCGCACTTTGGTGTCTTAACCAAAGCGCGCGCAGGCGTGCCTCCCCATGTCGACCCCCCAACCCCATCCTGGCGCCCCCGCCCGCACCCGCGAGCAGGTGGCCGACCTGCATTTCATGGACGCCCGGTATAAGCTGCTCGACCTGGCGGCCTTCCTCGACCGGCTCGACCGCGCCGCCGGCGGCGACGACCACCGCGTCCGGGGCCTCCGCGCCGCCCTCCCGCTCCTCCTTGAGAAAGACGAAGGCCGCGTCGCCCGCATCCTGAACCTCTGGAGCGACCCCTCCGTCGAACCCATCGCCAAGGCCGACACCAAGGCGGCCTCGGGCGTCTGGCCTGGTCTCAAGTAAGCCCGCCGACCATGCGTTACATCGAACCGCACGGCCACATGGTGAGCCGCACCACCGACGACTATCAGGCCATGGCCCTCGCCGGCTGCGCCGCGATCTGCGAGCCCGCCTTCTGGGCCGGCTTCGACCGCAAGTCCGCCGACGGCTTCTACGATTACTTCTGCCAGCTGACGCAGATCGAGCCCAAGCGCGCCGCCAAGTATGGCCTGCCGCATTACTCCTGGCTCTGCATCAACCCGAAGGAGTCCGAGGACATGGCCCTCGCCGCCGACGTCCTCGCGCTGATCCCGGAATTCCTCAAGGCCCCGACGGTGCTCGGCATCGGCGAGATCGGCCTCAATAAGAATACGCGCAACGAGATGAAGGTGCTCGAGCAGCACATCGCCCTCGCGGTGCAATACGACCAGATGATCCTCGTGCATACGCCGCACCTCGAGGACAAGCGCAAGGGCACGCGCCTCATCATGGACTGCCTCAAGGCCAACGGCGTCGTGAAGCCCGAGTGCGTGATCATCGACCACGTCGAGGAGCACACGATCCACGAAGTCCTCGACCAGGGTTTCTGGGCCGGCATCACGCTCTATCCTGAATCGAAGTCCACGCCCGTGCGCGCGGTCGACATGATCGAATCCGTCTCCGCCCAGCGCGTCTGGCTCAACAGCGCCTGCGACTGGGGCCACAGCGATCCGCTCTCCGTGCCCAAGGCCGCGCAGGAGATGCGCCGCCGCGGACACTCCGCCGCCGCCATCGACCGTCTGGTCTACGGCAACCCGGTGAAGTTCCTCTCGCAGTCGCCGCGCTTCAAGGACCCCGCCGCCCAGGCCTGAACGCGTGAAGCTGACGTCCGGACTTTCCCTCGCCTACTGCACCAACGTCCACCGCGGCGAAGGGTGGGCCGAGACGTTCGCCGGCCTGCGCGACCACGCGCTCCGCGTGCGTGACCGCGTCTCGCCGGGCAAGACCTACGTGCTCGGCCTGCGCCTCGGCGACCTCGCCGCGAAGGAGCTCGCCGTGCCCGCCACGCTCGCGGCCTTCCGGGCCTGGCTCGACCAGGAGAACTGCGTCGTCGCCGGGATCAATGGCTTCCCGTTCGGTCCGTTCCACGGCCAGGCGGTGAAGGACAACGTCTTCGCGCCGGATTGGTGCGAGGCCCCGCGTCTCGAATACACCAACCGTCTCTTCGACCTCCTCGCCGCGTTCGGCCCGCCCGACAAGGTCGGCACCGTCAGCACGCTGCCGGGCTCGTTCAAGGGTTTCGGCCGCACCCCGGACGAACTCGAGGTCATGCGCCGCAACCTGCTCTCGTGCGCCGAACACCTCGCCCGTCTGCGCGACCGCACCGGCACGCACCTGCGCCTCGCGCTCGAGCCCGAGCCGATCGGCCACGCCGAGAACACGCCCGAGGCCCTGCGTCTCTTCGAGCAGCTCCGCGCCGAAGAGCCCGCCAAGGGGCTCGTCGACGCGCACCTCGGCATCGCCTACGACACCTGTCACTTCGCGCTGCAATATGAAGAAGCGCATGAGGCCATCGCGCGCCTCAACGCGGGCGGCGCGCCGGTGCTGAAGTTCCACCTCAGCTCCGCGCTCAAGCTCAAGCCCACCGACGTCGCCCTCGCGCGTCTCGCCAAGATGCATGAGCCCACCTACCTGCACCAGACCATGGGTCGCGCCAAGGACGGCTCCATCGTGCGCTTCAAGGACATCCCGCTCGCGATGGCGGCGATCGATCAGCTCCGCGCGCTCGAGGAGCTCCGCGTGCACTTCCACGTGCCGGTGAACGCCGACCGTCTGTCCGACGAACTCTCCACGACCAACGACCACCTCAAGGCCGCGCTCGACGTCATCGCCAAAGCTCCGGGCGCCTGCCGCGAACTCGAAATCGAGACGTATACCTGGGAGGTCCTGCCGCCCGAGGTCCGTGCGGCGGACGTCGCCGACATGATCGCGGAGGAATATCGTTGGACGCTCGCCGAGCTCGCGAAGCGCGGCGTGAAGCCCCTCTGAGATGAATCCGAAGCTGCGTGGCTGGCTCATCCTCACCCGTGGCTCGAACCTGCCGACGGTCTGGAGCAACGTGCTCGCGGGCTGGCTCCTCGCCCAGGGCCTGCGCCTCCGCCCGCCCGGCTCCGAATACGCCGGCCAGCCGCCCGATCCGCTCGGCTGGGGCAGCCTGCTGTTCCTCCTGCTCGGTGTCTCGCTCACCTATGTCGGCGGCATGATCCTCAACGACGCCTTTGATGCGCGCTGGGACGCCGAGCGTCGCTCGACGCGCCCGATCCCGGCCGGACTCATCGCCGTCGGCGAAGCGCTTCGCGCCGGCTGGGGTGCGCTCGCGCTCGGCTTCACTCTGACCGTGATCGCCGCGCCGGCAGGCCTGCGCCTGACCGTCGCCGTCGTCGCGCTCGCGCTCGCGTTGTGCGTGGTCGTCTACGACCGTTGGCACAAAGGCGTCAGCTGGGCGCCGGCGGTCATGGGGTTGTGCCGCGCGCTCCTCCCGCCGCTCGGCTTCCTCGTCGCCGGGGAACGCCTCTACCTGCTGCCGCTGCCGATGGGAGACGCCGACTGGATCATGCTCGCGCACATGTTCGGACTCTGGCTCCTCACGTTCGCGATCACGCTCGTCGCCCGTCACGAGGCGACCGGTGGCGGAGCCGGACGCTGGGTCGAGGGCCTGCTCTTCGTCGCGCCGCTGCCGATGTTCTGGGCGGTCGGACTCTTCTGGCCGTGGATGCTCCTATGGGCCGCCGTCTATGTGTGGTGGCTGCTGCGTTCGAACCGTCGTAACCCTCTGCCGACGGGAGTCGGCGCCCGCGTGGCCGACCGTTTGGCGTCCATGCCGCTGATCGATGTCATGACGGTCGGCTATGCCGCGTTCATCAGTCTGGCTCTCCTCTGGAAACGCAAGGGCGTGCACCCCGAGGCCTTGTTCGACGCCGGATGCCTCCTGCTGCTGGCGTTGGTCATGGCTCCCTTCGCCATGCGGCTGGTCCTGCGCTGGCGTAAGCAGATTCCCTCCACCTGACGATTCGGCGGGTTTTCGTCGGTCATCAGGGGTTTTCTGGGAACTGGGCTTGTCCTTCGGCGTCTCACTCCTTCTGATTAACCCTCCCCCAGGGCTATGGACGACTCCCTTGACCTCGAATTCGCGGTGACCTACCGCCATCGCATCTTCTTCACCGAAGGTGCGTTCGCTTCGGGCAACCGCGTCCTCGCCGACCTCTTCGCCGGGGCCAAGGTCATCCCGATCGTCGACGCCGGCCTGGCGTCGTCCCGCCCGGGCTTCGTCGCCGAGGTCGCCGCCTACGGCCAGACCATGGGCGTGCACTTCACCCGGACGCCTCTCGTGCTCACCGGAGGCGAGGCCGCCAAGAAAGACTCCGCCGTCGTCAAGGCCGCCCTCGCCGCGATCGAAGCCGACAAGATCTGCCGCCACTCCTACGTCCTCGCCATCGGCGGCGGCGCCTTCCTCGACGCCGTCGGTTTCGCGGCCGCCACCGCCCACCGCGGCGTCCGTCTCGTCCGCATGCCCACCACGACCCTCGGGCAGGGCGACGCCGGTGTCGGCGTGAAGAACGGCATCAACACCTTCGGCAAGAAGAATTTCACCGGCGCCTTCGCCGTGCCCGCCGCCGTGGTCAACGACCTCGCGCTGCTCTCCTCGCTCGACGCCCGCGGCCTGCGCGACGGCCTCGTCGAAGCCGTGAAGGTCTCGCTCCTCAAGGATCCGGTCTTCTTCGCCAACCTCGAGAAAGAATCCGCGCTGCTCGCCGCCGGCGACATCCCGGCCATCGGCCGCGCCGTCCGCCGTTCCGCCGAACTGCACGCCAAGCACATCGCCGGCAACGGCGACCCGTTCGAGCTCGGCAGCGCCCGTCCCCTCGACCTTGGCCACTGGGCCGCGCATAAGCTCGAATCGATGACGAACCATCGCCTCACGCACGGCGAGGCCGTCGCCGTGGGCCTGGCGCTCGACATCCTCTGCGCCCGCGACCTCGGCCTGTTCGGCAAGCAAGAAGCCGAACGCACGCTCAACTTGCTCGGCGCCCTTGGCTTCAGGATCTACGCGCCCGAGATGCATCTCGACGGCGGCGCCCCGATGCTGGCCGGCCTCGAAGAATTCCGCGAACACCTCGGCGGACAGCTCACGCTCGTCCTGCCGACCGCCATCGGTAAGTCCACGCAGGTCCACGAGATGGCCGCCGGCGTGGTCCGCAAGGCGGCCGACGAACTTCGGACGCGGGATCAGCAGCCATGCGTCGCGCGGTCCTGAACGTCGTCGGTCTCTCCGCCCGGGATCTGCGTTCCGGCGTCATGCCGCGTCTCGCCGCGCGCGCCGCCAAGGGCAGCGTCGCCCAGGTGCGCCCGGCGTTCCCCGCCGTCACCTGCACCGCGCAGTCCGATTACCTCACCGGAAGGCAGCCGAGCGAACATGGCATCGTCGGCAACGGCTGGTATGACCGCACCCTCAGCGAGGTGCAGTTCTGGAAGCAGTCCAACCGCGTCGTGCTCGCCCCGAAGGTCTGGGACGAGCTCCACGCCAAGAACCCTAAGCTCAAGGTCGCGAACCTCTTCTGGTGGTATAACATGGGCACCGCGGCGGACATCTCCGTCACGCCGCGTCCGGTCTACAAGGCCGACGGCGGCAAGATCTTCGACATCGCGAGCTATCCGCAGCGCTTCAAGGAGCTGCTCAAGCGCGACCTCGGCGATTTCCCGTTCCATTCGTTCTGGGGTCCGCGCGCCGGCCTGCCGTCGTCGCAGTGGATCGCCGACAGCGCGCGCTGGATCGAGGAGCACGAGCAGCCCGACCTCAGCCTGGTCTACCTCCCGCATCTCGATTACGACCTCCAGCGCTTCGGGCCGGCCGACCCGCGCAGCGACGCGGCGCGCCGCGACGTCGATAAGCTCGTCGGAGACCTCGCCGAATTCCTCGAAGCCCGCGGCGTCGAGGTCCTCATCGTCTCCGAATACGCCATCACCGCCGTCGACCGCGCCGTCCCGCTGAACAAGGTCCTGCGCGCGCAGGGCTGGCTCGAGCTCAAGCCCGAGGACGGCAGCCTCACGCTCGACACTTTCAATTCGAAGGCCTTCGCCGTCGTCGACCACCAGGTCGCGCACGTCGTCGTCCTCGACCCGGCGGTCCGCGAAGAAGTCCGCAAGGTCCTGCTTGCCACGCCCGGCGTCGCGCAGGTGTTGGATGCCGAAGGCCAGGCCGCGGCCGGCATCAGCCACGTCCGCAGCGGCGACTTCGTCGTCGTCGCCGACGACCGCAGCTGGTTCTCGTATTACTGGTGGGAGGAAGGCCAGGGTGAGCCGGATTACGCCCGCACCGTAGATATCCATCGCAAGCCGGGCTATGACCCCGTGGAGCTTTTCATTGACCCGAAGATCCGCTTCCCGTTGCTGAGCATCGCCTGGTTCCTCCTGAAGAAGAAGCTCGGCTTCAAGGCGCTCATGAAGGTCATCTCCCAGGACGCCTCGCTCGTGAAGGGCTCGCATGGCCGCATCCCGGAAGATCCGCTCGACTGGCCGGTGCTCATCGCGCCCGCCGGAGCCGCGTTGCCCGCGCAGATCGCCTCGACCGACGTCACCGGACGGATCGCGCAGGGCTTCTGAGTGTTTCTGGGACGACGACCGAGGGAGTGATCATCAGGCAGAGATGATATC
>JBILLR010000120.1:0-9425 GCA_044375965.1 Opitutales bacterium | reverse complement strand
GCCGATGGCGTAGGCGACCTGGAGCTCGCAGCGTTCGGCGGCGCCGGACGCGACGATGTGCTTGGCGACCCAGCGGGCCATGTAGGCCGCGGAACGGTCGACCTTGGTCGGATCCTTGCCCGAGAAGGCGCCACCGCCGTGGCGGCCCATGCCTCCATACGAGTCGACGATGATCTTGCGGCCGGTGAGGCCGCAGTCGCCCTGCGGGCCGCCGACGACGAAGCGTCCGGTCGGGTTGATGAGATATTCGGTGCTCTTGCCGACGAGTTCCTTCGGGAGGACCTTGCGGATGACCTGCTCGATGCAGAACTTCTCGATCTGGCGATGGGAGACGTCGGCGGTGTGCTGGGTGGAGATGACCACGTTTTCGACGGAGACCGGGCGGCCGTCGACGTAGCGGACGGCGACCTGCGACTTGCAGTCGGGACGCAGCCAATCGGTGCCCTTGGCACCGGACTTGCGAAGGCGGGCCAGCTCGCGGTTGAGGCGGTGGGCGAGCATGATCGGAGCGGGCATGAGCTCCGGGGTCTCGGTGGAGGCGTAACCGAACATGATGCCTTGGTCGCCGGCGCCCATCTTGGCGTGCTTCTTGCCCTCAGCCTTACGTTCGTCGACGCCCTGGGCGATGTCCGGGGACTGCTTCGTGAGCAGGTTGGTGATGAAGACCTTGTCGGCGTGGAAGACGTCGTCGTCGTTCACGTAGCCGATCTCGCGGATGGCGTCGCGGACGACTTCCTCGAAATTGACCTTGGCCTTGGTGGTGAGCTCGCCGGCGATGACGACATGGTTGCTCTTGACCAAGGTCTCGCAGGCGACGCGGGAGAAACGGTCCTGCGCGAAACAGGCGTCGAGGACGGAGTCCGAGATGCTGTCGGCGACCTTGTCAGGGTGCCCCTCCCCGACGGACTCGGAGGAGAAGATGAAGGATGCGTGTCTGGCCATGGGACTTCGGAAACAAACGGGGCGAGCAAAAGAAGGCAAGTCTGACATCCAGATATCTGGATAGAAGGATGCGTCATAGCGGGCGGCGACGCAGAGATACGGCTCAAAAGGGGACCGGAAACCGGATCATTGGCTGGGGTGGAATAACTTCGGGTCTCAGGTCTCGGCTACGGGTTCAGGTACGGGCGCAGGTACGGGAGCAGGAATCAGGCCCGGAACCTGTACCCGAACCCGAACACCTGAACCTGATACCCGACAACCGAGACCTGGGACCTGAGAATGATTACATGGCCGCAGCATCCTATCCGGTCTCCGGTTTCCCTTTGAGTTCGTATCGAGGTAGGGTCGGCACTGCGTGCCGACCTAGCGATGCGTTCGTCGATCCCGAGAGACAGCTAGGTCAGCACGCAGTGCTGACCCTACCCATGACAGGTGGAAGCGATAGGAAATAGAAAACAAAGAGGGCGCCCGCAGGCGCCCTCTTCACCTACCCGATACTCTATACTCTGTGCAGCGACCCTCGCGGCGCGATACGCCGCGCCGCGTCAGCCCCCGATCGACCTGAGGGTGACGAGATATTCGATGAGCGAAGTGAACTCCTCGACGGTGAGGCCGGCGGCGAGGCCGGCCGGCATCATCGACTGCGGCAGGTGCTTCTCTTCCTTCACGTCGTCGCGCCTGATCTTGGAGACCTGGCCGGCGATGTTGCGCAGCGTGATGACGCCGTCGGCTTCGCCGGTGACGAAGCCCATCTGATCCGGGCCGTTCTTCATGGAGAGCACGACGGTCTGGAAGCCCTGGGCGACGACCTTGTTCGGATCGAGGATGGAATCGATCAGGTATTCGCGCGGGAACTTCGCGCCGGCGGCGCCGAGATACGGGCCCTTCTGCTCGGCGGCGAGGTCGACGGCGTGGCAGGCCACGCAACCCTGCTGGGTGAACAGGCGCTGGCCGTTCTTCACGTTACCGCGGCCCTTGAGCGCGGAGGTCGCGACGACCTTGGCGTCGAGCTGGGCGATCTTCTTGCCCTTGCTGGCGGCGGCGAGCTTGCCCGCGGCGAGCGCGGCCTCGGCGGCCTTGATCTGGAGGACGTTGTCGCCCTTCATGCCTTCCTTCAGCTGCTTGTCGAAACCGGTCAGGCCGAGGTCGGTGATGGCGTGGAAGAAGCCGAGGTCGCGAGGGTTCTTGTCGATGTGGCCGCGGACGGCCTTCTTGTGCTGGTCCTTGGTGAGCGGGCTGGTCAGGACGTTGAAGAGGGCCTTCCAGAGGATCGTCGAGGCGGCGTCTTCGGCCTTGTTGGCCATGGAACGCAGCTTGTTCACCTGGGTGCCGCGTTCGGCCTCATAGATGAAGTCGTTGGTCGCCTGCGTGGCGGCGCCCGGCGCCTTGGGATCCTTGGACCAGTCGGCGAGGACCTTCACGCGGGCCTCGAGGCCGGCTTCCCCTTCCACCCGGAGCAGCGCCTTGTAGCAGTCGAGACGCTCTTCCCACTTGCGCGAGCCCTGCAAGGCGGCGTCGGTCAGGAGGGCGATGTCGGCCGGACGCAAGGTCTGCGATGCCATCGCGAGGCGGAGCGGGTCGAGGCCTTCGAGCTTCAGCTCGGTGATCGCGATGCGGTTCTTGGCGAGGATCTCGAGCGCAGCCATGCGCAGGTTGCCCGGCAGCTTGGCGTAAGCGGCTTCGATGCCCTGGTGGATGCGCGGGGTGGCGGACCAGGCGACGGGCTCGAAATACGGACCGCGGTCGTCGGGGCGCGTGCTCCACCAATCCTTGTAGTTCCAGGGCTTCTCCACGTGGTAGAGGCGGGCGAGCGCGGAGACGGCGCCGAAGCGGACCGCTTCGTCGCCGCTCAGGCTGAGCGCGAGCAGGCCGTCGACGGCTTCGTCGGTGTGGATGCCCTGCAGCGCGCGGAAGGCGACGAAGCGCTGCGCCGGATCGGCGAGCGCGGCGAGGCAGGCCTGGGCGTTACCGAGGCTGCGGAGCGCCGCGATGGCGGTGTGCGGGAGACGGTAGTGCTCGCCTTCGCCGAGCTTCGACTCGTCCGCCGGCCACTTGGCGGCGGCGGCGAGGATGGCGGGGGCGGCGTCCTTCGCGCCGAGGCGCTGGAGGCCGATGACGGCCTGGAGGCGGACGCGCGGGTCGGGGTCGTTCAGGGCGTCGACGAAGAGCTGCACGGGCACGCCGGCGAGCTGCGTGGTGCGGTCGGCGAGCGCGCGCAGGACGAACTCGCGGACGGCGGCGTCCTGGGCGAGGCCGGCGAGCGCGGCGTTGGCCTGGGCGCCGAGGAGCTGCTTATACGTGAAGATCGCGGCGACGCGGGCGTACAGGTGCTCGGAACCGGACTTCGCGATCGCGAGGACGGGCTCGCCGAGCTCCGGCTTGGCGCGGTCGAGGATCTGGCGCTGGGTCTCGAGGCGCTGGACGGCGGACTTCGAGGAGAGCTGCTTCACGAGGTCGGCGTCGGAGAGTTTGGTGACGTCGACGTAGACGTTGGGCTTCACGTCCTTGGCGGTGATGAGCTGGACGGTGCCGTTCGGGTAGTAGATCGGCTCTTCGGTTTCCTTGCCGTCCTTCATGACCTTCTTGGTCTTGGGCTTGCCTTCACCCAGGTACTTGAAGCCGCCGCCGCGCCAGTCGGCGAGGAAGAGGCGGGAGTTGCCGTCGACGTCGAAGTCGGTGGCGCGGGCGACCTTCTCGAAGACCTCCTGCCTGGCCACGAACGTGGCCTCGAAGCGGGTGATCGGGTGATAGTGCAGCGTGCCGGTCGTCCAGTCGCAGGTGAAGAGGGACTCGCCGAAGTCGCCGGGGAAGCCGGGCTCGCTCAGGTAGAGGCCGCCGGTGCCGGAACCGCCGCCGTAGTCGGCGAGGGGATGCGCGCCTTCGTCGGCGAAGTTCTTGTACAGACGCGGGTAGCCGGCGTCGGCCAGCGAGGTGAAGTGGTGGAAGCGCGTGTTCCAGCCCTTGCCGTCGTTGGTGTTGTCGCGGGAGAAGAGGTCGAGGGTCGGGGAGATCGCGACGTCGCAGATGTTGCGGGTCATCACGGTGTAGTTCTCGAGCTCGGTGCCGTCGGGGCGCACGCGCATGACGCCGCCGCCATAGAGGGTCACGCGTTTCTTGTCGCCGAGGCCGATGGCGCCGTCGTTGTCACGCAGGAGGCCGGCGCCGAAGTCGCCGACGGCGATGTAGAGCCAGCCGTCGATGCCCATGCGGGCGCCGTTGGTGGTGTGGTCGGCGCCGCGGGGGTGCTCGATGCCGCCGCCGAGGCCGTCGACGAGGAGCGTACGCTCGGTGTCATAGTCGGCCTTGCCGTCGCCGTCCTTGTCCTGGAACTTGGAGAGGAAGGGCGGATGGACGAGGTAGAAGACGCCGCCGACGAAGTGGCCGCCGCGGGGGCTCTCGACCTTGGTATATTCGATGACCTGGTCGGCGACGCCGGCGCCCTTGGTGTCGCGGGCGATCAGGATGCGGCCCATGCCCGGGACATGGCCGAGCGAACCGTTCTTGTCCGAGGAGACGTAGAGGTCGCCGTTGGCGGCGGCCGCCACGGCAGTCGGGTAGATCTCAGGCACCTGGGCGTCGCCGAGGAACTCGCGGATGACGAACCCTTCCGGCACGGCCTGGGCGGCCGCGGCGATGAGGAAGAGTCCAAGGGATGAGCGTACCATGGGTGTGCGGGGTAAGGGCGTAAGATGTAGGCGGTCCGTGGATTGTTCCAAGCGGGAAGCGACCTTTCCGGCCATCTTAGCGTCTTGCCCGTCGGCCCGCGGGGGCTAACCCTCGTGCCATGGCCCTCCCGGTGCTCAAGTTCTTCCCCCGACCGAGGGAACTGACCCTCCGCGGCGGCTGGCTCAAGGTGCCCGCCCTACCCCACCCGACGGCGCTCTTCCTCAAGGACCTGCCCGCGACCATGGACGAGGCCCGCGCGTCGCTGGCCCGTCCGACCGAAGGCGCCTGCCGGATCATCCATAAGCCCGAACGCGGCCCCGAAGGCTATCATCTCGAGATTCTCGCGAGCGGCATCCGCCTCAGCGCCGGCGACGCGCATGGCGTCCTCTACGGCGCGCAGACGCTCCGCCAGATCGCGGCGCAATATCCCGACGAACTGCCGCACCTCGAGATCACCGACTCGCCCGACCTGCCGGTCCGCGGCTTCATGCTCGACGTCTCGCGCACGCGCGTGCCGACGCAGGCCGAGCTCCGCGCGCTCGTCCGCGTGCTGGGCCGGCTCCGCGTCAACCAATTGCAGCTCTACGTCGAACACACCTTCGCCTTCCGCGGGCACGAGGACGCGTGGCGCGACGCCTCGCCGCTCACCCCGGCGGAGATCCGCGAACTCGACGACGCCTGCGCGCAGGTCGGCATCGAACTCGTGCCGAACCTCAACACCTTCGGCCACATGGAGCGCTGGCTCCGTCACCCGCGTTACCGCGCGATGGCCGAATGCCCCGAAGGCTGGGTCCATCCGCTCACCGGGCAGTTCAAGGAATTCCCCGGCACGCTGCGCCCCGACCAAGGCTCGCTCGACTTCGTGGCCGGCCTGCTCGACGACTACCTGCCTAACTTCCGCAGCCGGCAGGTGAACATCGGCGGCGACGAGCCGTGGGAACTCGGCCAAGGCTTCAGCAAGCAGGCCGTGGCCGAACGCGGCAAACACCGCGTCTACCTCGATCATCTCAAGAAGCTCTGCGCCCTCGGTCGCGCGCGCGGCCGCACCGCGCAGTTCTGGGGCGACATCCTCCTCGAGGACCTCGCGCTGGCGCAGGACGCGCCGGCCGAAGCCGTGCCGGTCGTGTGGGGCTACGACGCCGGGCATCCCTTCAAGGAACAATGCGGACGACTCCGCGAACTCGGCCGCACCTACCTCGTCGCGCCGGGCACCAGCGCCTGGCAGAGCTTCACCGGCCGCCTCGACAACGCGCTGACCAATCAGGCCGAAGCCGTCGGCGCCGCCGTGCGCCACGAGGCGCGCGGCATCCTGCTCACCACCTGGGGCGACAACGGTCATCACCAACCGTGGCCGACCGCCTGGCTGCCGATGGCCGCGGGCCTCGCGCAGGCCTGGGGCTTCGCCGCGAACGCCAAGACCGATTTCGCCGCGGGCTGCGCCATCCTCGGCGGCCTGAGCGACGCCGACGGACAGGCCGTCGCCAAGGCCCTTCAGCAGCTCGGCACGCTCGACGCCCAGATCGCCAAGGCGAACCGCAACAAGAGCCTCACCTGGGATTTCCTCACCGCCAAGCCCGACGCGCTCGCGAAATTCACCGACGGCGTCACGGCGGCGGAGATCGCCGCCTCGCAGGCGCACCTCGCCGAAGCCGAAGCTCTGGTCGCGAGGATCGGCGATGCGACCGTACGCGCGGAACTCTCGCTCGGCGCGCGCCTCGCCGGCGCCGGCCTGCGCCGCGCCGCCGGTCAGCCCGTGTCGGCCGGAGAACAGGCCGGGCTTAAGAAAGAATATGAGAGCGTCTGGCTGCGCCGCTCGCGCCCGGGCGGATTGACGGAGAGCGTGGCAGGGTTGTTTGGGTAGGGCTGACCGGCCCGGTCAGCCGTGTATTGAGGTAGGGACGCGATGACATCGCGTCCGCATGGGGTCCGAACGGATGCGATGTCATCGCATCCCTACCTCTCATATTCACCCTAAACCTATCCAGTTGCCTGCGACGGCAGGGACGACATCCTGAAATCGCCCTGCCGACCGTGGAACGCCTTCGTGCCATCACCCTCCTCCTGCTCGGCGTGGTCGGCGCGCATGGCCAAACCACGCCCGCCCCGAACGTCCCGCCCGACGCGTTGTTCGCCGGCGTCGTGCCGCGGCTCGAACTGACGATCTCGCCTGAGGGCATCACCAAGCTCACGCAGAATCCGCGCGACTACGTCGCGCTGACGATCCAGGAGGCCGGCGGCGTGACGCTCGAGAAGTGTTCGGTGAAGCTGAAGGGCTCGGCCGGCAGCTTCCGCCAGATCACCGACGAGCGCCCCGGCTTCTCGCTGCGCACCGCCAAGTCCAAGAAGGGCCAGGAATACCGCGGCCTCAGCAAATTCCAGCTCAACAACTGCGCCCAGGACGGCACGATGCTGCTCGAGATGGTCGCGGGCGAGATGGCCCGCCGCGCGGGCGTGCCGGCCTCGCGCTGCACGCACGCCTACGTCGTCCTCAACGGCAAGAAGCTGGGCACCTACGTCCTCAAGGAAGGCTTCAACACCGAGTTCCTCTCCTACTTCTTCAAGGACCCGCGCGGACATCTGTACGACGGCGGCTTCTGCAAGCCCGTCGGCCTCGACCTCGAGGTCGACCAAGGCGATCCCGACGAGAAGCAGCGGCTGACCGAGCTCGTGGCCGCGGCGCATGACGACAATCCGGCGATGCGTCGCAGCCGCGTCGAGCGCATCCTCGACGTCGACGCCTATCACCGCCACCTCGCGGTCGAACAGATCCTCACGCACTGGGACGGTTATTCGTTCAACACCAACAACTACCGCCTCTACGAGGATCCGACGGGCGGGAAGTTCCACTTCATCCTGCACGGGATGGACCAGGTCTTCGGCGACGAACGCTGGTACGTCTTCCGCCGGCCGAACGCCGACCAGTTCGGGCTATTCAACGAGCACGGCCAGCGCGAACGCTACCGCGCGCAGTTCTTCACGACCTACGAGAAGGCCTTCCGCCAAGTCGACTGGCCGCGGCGCGTCCTCGAACTGGCCGCCAACGCCAAGGCGAAGCTGCGCGCGATCGACGCCGAGGAAGCCAACCGCTTCGACGAGCGCGGCAAACAGGCCGCGGCTCAGGTGAGACGCCGGCTCGACGCCGTGCGGGCGCAGCTCGACGACGCGGTGCAGCTGCGTTCGATCGGCGGCAAGGCCAACCTCGCCAAGTACGCCTGGAACCGTTCGACCGACAAGGGCGACGCCGAGGAGCGCGACCATGAAGGCCGGGCCTGCTTCCACCTCAAGATCGGCGCCGAGAAAGGCGGTGACTTCCGCCTCGAACTCGGCACGGGGCCGGGGCGCTACCGGCTCTCCGGGATGGTCAGGACCGCGGGCGTCGTCGCGGGCAAGGACGAGCGCGAAGCCGGCGTGCGCGCCCGGCTCTCCGGACTGGGCGGCGTCGCCGCGCTGACCGGCACGAACGGCTGGCGGGCGGTCTCGCTCGAATTCTCCGTCACCGAGAACGACCCGGTGCTCGTCCTCGAACTGCGGGGCGTCGCCGGCGAGGCCTGGTTCGACCGGAACTCCCTCACCCTCACCCGCCTGCCCTGACATGGAGATCGCCGCGCGTTTCGAACATAAGTTCCTCATCGACGACGTCCGGCGGACGGAACTCCTCGCGCGTCTCGCCCAGCGGCTGAAGCCGGACATCGCGGCCGGCGCCGACGGCCGCTACCCGGTCGTCAGCCTCTACTGCGACACCCCGGACCGCCGCTGCCATTGGGAGACCTGGCGCGGCGTGCCGTCCCGCCGCAAACTGCGCGTACGCGTCTATGGCACGCGCGACGGCGCCATCCCGGAGGCGACGTTCGTCGAGGTGAAGCACCGCGACGGCAAGGAAGGCGCGAAACGCCGCGTCCGCCTGCCGCTCCGCGAAGCCCTCGCCCTCGTCGCCGGAGAATCCGTCACGAGCCCGCAGCCGGCCGACGAACGCATCCTCGCCGAGATCCGCGCGCTCGTCGCGGAGGACGGGTATGCGCCGGCCTGCGTGATCCGCTATGACCGGACCGCCTACCGTTACTGCGACGAAGCGGGGGCCGAGCAGCTGCGCGTGACCTTCGACCAACGCATCGTCGCGCGCTTCGACCGGCTGACCCCGTCGGTCGATGACGATGGCTGCGACCTGGCCGTCCTGCCCCGCGACCAGGCGGTCATGGAGGTGAAGGGGGCGACCGCCGTGCCTTATGAGATGGCGGCCCACCTCAGCGCGGCCGGACTCCACCCTCGACCCATCAGCAAATATTCCGCAAGTATCGGCCTGCTGGCCGCCACCCCCGCCCGCCTTTCCTGACATGCCCCTGCCCTGCGCCCCCTGCTTCGCCGCGACGACCGCGCCTGAGTCCGACTTCCTGAGCCAGGTCGTCTCCGCCCCGCCGGCGACGCCGCCCGCCGCGACCGAGATCCTGTTCGCCGTCGTCTTCAGCTTCCTGCTCAACGCGCTCGTCGCCTGGACCTATAAGCGCACCTACCGCGGCACGCGCTACTCGCAGGACTACGTGCACACCCTGCTCATCCTCGGCACGGTCGTCACCCTCGTGATCCTCGTCGTCATGGGCAACCTCGCGACCGCCTTCGGCATGTTCGCCGCCTTCTCGATCATCCGCTTCCGGCGCAACGTCGGCCAGTCGCGCGACATCGGCTTCATCTTCCTCGCCATGGCGACCGGTCTGGCCGTCGGCGCGCGCCAATACCTGCTGGCCGGCATGACCGTCCCGCTCGTCTGCGCCTTCGTCTTCCTGCTCTCCCGCGCCAACCTCTTCTCGTCCTTCAAGGGCTCG
>JBILLR010000102.1:0-2991 GCA_044375965.1 Opitutales bacterium | reverse complement strand
CAAGAAGCACATCGCAAAATACGGCATGCCCGTCATCCCGATCCACCGCGCCATCCTCTCTACGCGGCAAGATCACGTGAATTTCCCGGCGCGCCTCCATCCGAACAATCCGAAGGCCCAGAAGATCATCGCCAAGGCCATGCAGGAACGCGCCGCCTGTTTCTGGGCGACGGATTGCGGACGCGGTTGCTCGATCAAGGCCAACTACCAGTCGACCACCGTGCACCTGCCTCCGGCGCTCGCCACGGGCAACCTGGACGTCCTCTGCAACGCCCACGCTCGCGAGGTCACGATCGGTACGGACGGCAAGGCCAACGGCGTCATCTACATAGATAAGGTCACCGGCCAGGAGCGCGCCGTGAAGGGCAAGGCCGTCATCCTCGCCGCTAGCTCCGGTGAGACCGCCCGGATCCTCCTTAATTCCAAATCCAACCGCTTCCCGAACGGCCTCGCCAACGGCTCGGGCCTGGTCGGAAAGTACATCATGGATACCGTCGGCGCGAAGCTCGGCGGCAGCGTCCCGGCCTTCGAGAACCTTCCCGTCCACAATGAAGAAGGCGCCGGCGCCCACGTCTACATTCCCTGGTGGCTCTATAAGGACGCCAACAAACTCGGTTTCGCCCGCGGTTACCACATCGAGTTCGCGACCGGCCGGCGGATGCCCGGCCTCGGGGCCGGCGGCGCAAGCCCCGGTTACGGCAGGAGTTACAAAGAAGAGGTCCGGCAGAAATACGGCGCCAGCATCGGTTTCTCCGGGCGCGGAGAGATGATCCCCAACGAGCATTCCTTCTGCGAGCTCGATCCGACCGTGAAGGATAAGTGGGGCATCCCTGTGCTGCGTTTCCATTGGAAGTGGTCGGAGCATGAGACCAAGCAGGCCGCCCACATGGAGGCCACCTTCGCGATGATCATCGAGACGATAGGCGGCAAGGCCAAGAAGCCTGAAGCCGACGGCACCAAAGCCATCGAGCCAGGTGGTTCGATCATCCACGAGGTCGGCGGAGCCATCATGGGCGCGGACGCCAAGAAGTCCGTCACCAACCAGTGGAACCAGTGCTGGGAGGTGCCGAATCTGCTGCTCAACGACGGCTCGGCCTTCTGCAGCAACGCCGACAAGAACCCCACGCTCACCATCATGGCGCTCGCTTGGCGCGCCACCGACCATCTCATCGAGGAGATGCGCAAGGGTAACCTCTAAGACTTACGAACATGGAAAACATCCCCTCAGACCAGTCCGGAGCCATCGATCGCCGTCAGGCGCTCAAATGGATCGGCGCCGCCGCCGCGGCCGCCGCGATCTTTCCGCACGCCACCGCGCAGGATAAGCTGCCGCGCCCGACCGTCACCCCTGGCGGTCAGCGCATCGGCTGGGATCCGGTGGTCAACAAGACCTACGCCCCTGGCGAGCTCTGGCCGCTCACGCTCACGCCTAAGCAACGCAAGGCCGCCGCCGCGCTGACCGACCTGATCCTGCCGCCGGATAATCCCGGCGACAAGCAGCCGTCGCAGCTCGGTGTCCAGGATTTCATCGATGAATGGATCAGCTCGCCTTACGATGAGACCGCCAAGGACCGCCCGGTCATCACCGAAGGCCTCGACTGGCTCGACGCCGAAGCACGGCGCCGGTTCCAGAAGGATTTCGCCGACCTGCCCGAACCGCAGAAATGCGCGATCGCCGATGACATCTGCGGCAAGACCGCGGTGAAGAAGGAGTTCAAGGCCGCCCAGAACTTTTTCAACCGCTTCCGCTACCTCGCCGCCAGCGGTTACTACACCACGCCGCAGGGCTGGAAGGACATCGGCTACGTGGGCAACGTGCCGACCGTCAATTTCGACGGACCGACCCCCGAGGCGTTGAAGCATCTGGGATTGGCCTGAGAACCTAGTCCAGAGGCCCTGAGGACGCGAGGACCGGAGGTTGAAAAACCTTCGGTCTTTTTTGTCCTTTTCTGCCAGTCTGGTCTTTGGGGTTGGAACAATCCCTCGTCTGGATTGCCTAAAGCGCATACCCCATGAAGCGCCTAGCCTTCTTACTTTCTTTATTTGCGGTGGTCTGTGGACTCTCCGCTGCGACGACTCCTTTGTTCGACGGCAAGACCCTGACCGGTTGGGATGGCGACCCCAAGGTCTGGCGCGTTGAGGACGGCGCCATCGTCGGCGGCTCGCTGCAGGGCAATCCGCGCAACGAGTTCCTGACCACCAAGCGTAGCTTCTTCAACTTCCGCCTGAAGTTCGAATACAAGCTCGTCGGCACCGAAGGGTTCGTGAACGGCGGCGTGCAGTTCCGCAGCCTGCGCACTACGAATCCCCCGAACGAGATGATCGGCTATCAAGCCGACATCGGCGCCGGGCATACTGGTTCCCTTTACGATGAATCACGACGGAAGAAGTTCCTGGCCCGTGCCGGAACCGGCGTCGAAGCGTATGGTGTGAAGGCCGATACCGAGATCGCCGAGCTGGAGAAGAAGGGCGAGTGGAACAAGTATGAGGTCCGGGCCGAGGGGCCGCGCATCACGATCTTCCTCAATGGCAAAGCGACCTTGGATTACACGGAGACCGATCCGTCGATCGACGACGCCTACGGCCTCATCGGTCTCCAGATCCATGGCAACTGCAAGGCCGAGATCCGCTTCCGGAACATCACCATCGACCCGATGACCGACGTGCCGGTGACGACCCGTGAGGCCGTGCTCAGCCGCTTCGGCGAACCGAAGTCGGATTGGACGACTCCGGCGCCGTTCAAGAACGGCAAGTTCAGCCTCGGGCAGGACGAAGTCGTTGTCTTCATCGGCCAGGAGAACCTCGTCCGCGAAGCGAAGGCCGGGGAGATCGAGCAACGCCTGGCCATGGCTTATGCGAATCAACGCCCGGTCTTCCGTTCGATGGCGTGGGAAGCCGACACTGTCCATGAGCAGTGGCGCGACCTCAATTTCGGTCCTTGGAAGGGTCAGCTCGAGACGGTCGGTGCGACCACGCTTATACTGCAGTTCG
>JBILLR010000119.1:0-2994 GCA_044375965.1 Opitutales bacterium | reverse complement strand
CCAAGCCGTCGGCCTGATCAGATCGGTCCGGTGAAAACAGAAGGGGCGCCCCGCGGCGCCCCTTTTTTGTGCCCTGACGGCTCGCTCAGGCGCGTTCCAGCGCGGCGATGCACTCGACGTGGCGGGTCTGCGGGAAGAGGTCGAACGGACGGACCGAGACGACCTTCCAGCCCTTGGCGCAGAGATACTTCACGTCGCGGGCCTGGGTGTCCGGCGCGCAGCTGACGTAGACGATGCGGCGCGGGCTGAAGGCGTCGAGCTGGTCGAGGAACGCCTCGTCGCAGCCCTTGCGGGGCGGGTCCACGATGACGGCGGATTCGCGGCCTTCGACCGGGATCTTCTTGAAGATCGATTCCGCGGAGCCGGCGATGAAGCGGCAGTTGAGGAAGTGGTTGAGCGTGGCGTTCTCGGCGGCCTTGCGCGCGGCTTCGGCGCTGACCTCGATGCCGTTGACGGATTCGAAGAGGCGGGCGCCGGAGAGGGCGAAGAGGCCCGAGCCGCAGTAGGTGTCGACGAGGTGCTTGGCGCCGGATTCGTGCGCGAGCTTGATGGCGTGGCCGACGAACTGCTCGAGGACGGACGGGTTGTTCTGGAAGAACTCGCCGGCGAGGAACTTGAGCTGCACCGCGCCGACCTTCTCGGTGACGACCTGGCGGGAGTCCGTGACGACGCCTTCTTCGCAGTCACGGAAGAGCAGGGTGGCGCCGCGCTCGAAACGTCCCGGGTTGGCCTTGATGTCCTTCCGGGACCGCGCGTAGGCCGCGTTGATCGCGTCCGTGGCGATCGGGCACTTCGGCACGTCGACGACGCGGCGGGAGGTGCCGGCGGCGAGGAAGCCGATCGGGAAGTCCGCGCGGCGGGGCGTCATGAAGTGCGGCGTGATCTTGGAGCGGTAGCCGTATTGCTTCGGCGAGGGGTGGCACGGGTCGACCTTCGTCTTGATGCCGCCGAGGCGCTCGAAGGCTTCCGCGACCTGCTTCTGCTTCCATTCGAGCTGCTGCGGGTAGGCGAGGTTCTGGTATTGGCAGCCGCCGCATTCGCCGAACAGGTCGCAGCGGGGCTGGACGCGGTGGGGAGAGGGGACGATGACGCGGACGAGGTCGCCGCGCGAGAAGTTGGCGGCGTTGTGCCAGATGCGGGCCACGACCTTCTCGCCGGCCAGGGCGCCGGCGATGAAGACGACCCAGCCGTCGACGCGGGCCACGCCTTCGCCGAGGTTCGTCAGGCTCGCGATCTCGACTTCGATCTCCTGGTGGTACGTGAACTTGCCGGGCCGGAACTTGGAGGCGTCGGGTTTGCGGGACTGGGGCGGCTCGAATTCGGACATGGCGATAAAGTCCGCCTCCCGGCGGAGAGGTCGAGACTTATCCCCGCCCAAGGCCTATCCTTGCCCTTAGGCCGGCCTTGGTTCTCACTTCGCCCGTGCCCGACGAGGTCATCCAGAGCCGACAGAACCCCCGCGTGCAGGCGTTGGCCCGCCTGCGCGACCGCGCCGAGCGTGAAGCCCGCGGTCTGTTCATCGCCGAAGGCCTCCGGGAACTCACCCGCGCCATCGAACGCAAGGTCGAGGTGCGCGAGATCTATTTCTGTCCGTCGATGTTCCGCGGCTCCGAAGCCGCCGAACTCGTCACCAACGCCCGCGTCGCCGGCGTCGACTGCTGCGAACTAGGCGTCTCCGCCTTCGAGAAGGTCAGCGGCCGCGAAGGCCCGGACGGCCTCCTTGGCGTCGCCAAGACCTGGAGCTGCGCCCTCGACCAGCTCAAGCCTTCGGCCAACCCGCTCCTGCTCGTCGCCGAAGCGGTCGAGAAGCCCGGCAACCTCGGCGCGCTGCTCCGCACGGCGGACTCCGCGGGTTGCGATGCCCTCATCGTCTGCGACCCGATCACCGACGTCTTCAATCCGAACGTCGTCCGCTCCTCGCAGGGCGCGCTTTTCTCCATGCCGGTGGCCGTGTGCACCTCGCAGGAGGCCGCCGCCTGGATGAAGGCCAGGGGTATCCGCTCGCTCGCGACTTCGCCGGCCGCGACCAAGGCCTATTGGGACGTCGATTGCCGTGGTCCGGTAGCCTTGCTGCTGGGCTCCGAAAAAGACGGCCTTTCCGATTTCTGGCTGAAGGGCGCCGACGAGAAGATTTCGATTCCCCAGGCGGGTTTGTCCGACTCGCTCAACGTCTCCAACGCCGCCGCGATCTGCCTTTTCGAGGCCGTCCGCCAGCGTCGCAAATAAGAAGGCCGGGCTTGGCGGCCCGGCCTTGCTTGAGGGACTGACAGATCGCTTAGCCGATGGCCTTCGCGACCAGGTCGTCGAGCTTCTTGCCGTCGACGGCGAAGGCACGGATACCTTCGGCGGTCTTTTCCGTGGCCATCGCGTCTTCGTTGTGGTGCCAGCGGAATTCCTTCTCACCCCAGGCTTTGGCGGCTTCGCCTTCGGATTTGGCGGCGGCTTCGTCGAGCACCTTGGGCACCTCGGCGGAGTCCTTGGAGAGCTCGTCGAGGAGGTTCGGGGCGATGGTCAGCAGGTCGCAACCGCAGAGGGCCTTGATCTGGCCGACGTTACGGAAGGAGGCGCCCATGACTTCGGTCTTGATGCCGTTGCGCTTGTAGTAGGCGTAGATGCGGCGGACGGACTGCACGCCGGGGTCGTTGGCGCCGGAGGAGGCGGCTTCGTTCCAGTTGGCGCCTTGGGCCTTCTTGTGCCAGTCGTAGATGCGGCCGACGAACGGCGAGATGAGCTGGACCTTGGCGTCGGCGCAGGCGACGGCTTGGGCGAACGAGAAGAGGAGGGTCAGGTTGCAGCGGATGCCTTCTTTTTCGAGTTCGGCGGCGGCCTGGATGCCTTCCCAGGTGGAGGCCATCTTCACGAGGATGCGCTCCTTGGGGATGCCGGCGGCCTTATAAAGGGCGATGAGTTCGCGGGCCTTGGCGACGGTGGCGGTCTTGTCGAAGGACAGACGGGCGTCGACTTCGGTGGAGACGCGGCCCGGGACGATCTTGA
>JBILLR010000046.1:0-9501 GCA_044375965.1 Opitutales bacterium | reverse complement strand
GCTTTCCTGCCAGCGTAAACCTATCCGCCGACGGGCCTTACTTCTTGGCCTTCTTGGGCGCCGGCGTGCTGGGCAGGGTGTGCACGTCGAACGTGAAGGGCTTGGCCGGCTGCTGGCCGAGCAGGTGCAGGCTGAACCATTCGGCCATGCGGACGTTGTCGTCGGCCATCTCGACCCAGCCGCCGTGGGCGGCGCCGAGGCGGATGAGGACGTCGCTCTGGGCGCCGACTTGCTTGGCGCGGGCGTGGTAGCGGCGGGCCTGGGAATCGGGCACCAGCGGGTCGGCGTCGCCTTGGACGATGAAGGTCGGGGGCGTCTTGTCGCTGATCCAGTAAAGAGGCGACAGCTCGCGGCCGGCGCGTTCGCGTCCTTCGGCGGTCGTCACGATCGGGCCGAAAGCCGGGGCGCGGGTGGTGAGCGGCCCGATGCCTTCCTTGCTGTCGCCTTCCTTGGCCCAGTTGAGGAAGTCGACCGGCGGGTAATAGCAGGCGACGGCGTTCACGGCCGAGCTCACTTGTTCGACCGGGTCCTTGGACTTCGGGTTGGCCGCGAGCACGCGGGTGCCGAGCATCAGGCTGAGGTGGCCGCCGGCGCTGCCGCCGGTGACGCCGATCTTGTTCGGGTCGATGCCGAACTTGGCGGCGTTGGCGCGCACGAAGCGGACGGAGCGCTGCAGATCCGCGACGATCTCGTCGATGTGGAAGCGCGGCTGCGTGCCATGCACTACGACGAAGGTCGTGAAGCCATGCTTCGGCCAGCCGCCGTCGTTGATGCCGTTGTGGTTGGAGTTCCAGCCACCGCTGACGATCTTGATGACGGCCGCGCCGTTGGGCTTGGCCGGCGTGAAGACGTCCATCGTGAGCGCCACGCCGTCGTGCTTGGCGTAGATGACGTCCGAGACGCGGGTGACGTCCTGGGCGGAGCCGAGGGCGCAGGTGAGGGCGAGGAGCAGGCAGGCGAGGAATCTCATGGGGTTGACCATAGGACACCGCCAAACGGGCGAAGTTGCAAGCCGCTCAGGCCTTGAGGCGGAACTTGATGACGACCTTCAGGATGTCGGCCGGGGCGCCGACCTGCACGCCGGGCTGGTGGCCGTCCTGCGGATGGAAGACGGCGAAGTTGCCGCGGCCGAGCGTCAGGAGCGCAGAAGGTGCCGTGGGTGCGGCGTATTTCTCGACGTCTTTTTCGGCGAGGTAAGGCTTGGTCACCAAGAGCGTCTGCTGGTCCGTTTGGCCGCAATATTCGAGGCCTTGGTAGACTACCTGGATGTCGCCGTAGGCCTGATGGGCTTCCCACATCTTGTCGGCGGACGGAGCCGTCTGGTAACGCTGGACGATCGCGACGAGGTCCTGGCCTTGGAGCTCATATTTTCCGTCCGGCGTGTTCACGTCGAAGGCGCGGAGGTAGGCGAAGGCCTGCGGGAAGAGCGGGTGGAGCGACTCGTAGGCGGCGGAAGCGGAGAGTTGGTCGACGATCATGATGAATGGGGTAGGGGTAGCCTATCTAGCTCTCGTCGGGTAGGCTTTCGACGTCGTCGAGCGGGAGTTCGACGGGTTGGTCGGAGCCGAGGATCGAGAGCAGGAGGGCGATGCGTTTCTGCGGGGACTCCAGGCGGATGACCTCGCCTTCGGAGCCGGTGAAGATGCCGCGGATGACGCGGGCCTTCGCGCCGACCTTCAGTTCCTCGTCGAGCATCGACAGGATCGCCTCTGGTCCGAGCGCGTTGAGCTCGTCGATGACGGCCTGCTCGACGTCGACCGGACGGCCTTCGCGGCTGACGAGGTGAAGGACGCCGCGGGTGCTGCGGATCGTCGATTGGAATTCCATCGGGTCGAAGCGCGCGAACACATAGCCCGGGAAGAGCGGTTCGACGACGACCTTGTTCTTGTCGTGGCCGCGACGCGTCCGTCGCAGGCGGGGGAAGACGAGTTCCTCGACGCCGATGGCCCGCAGGTTCTGCACCGCCACCGCCTCCTGGCGAGGCTTGGCCTTGATGCAGAACCAGGTCGGGCCGACGGCTTCGGTCATGCGCTCTTGAGCACGGACTTCGAGCGGTCCGGGAGCCAGCCGAGCGCGATGAGCGCCAGCTGGGAGGGGACGAAGACGTAGTAGAGCCAGAAGGAACCCTGTTCCGTGAAGCCGTAGCTGTGGAGGCCCACGCCGAGGAGGTTGGTGCCGAACCAGGACCAGGCCGTCACGATGTTGCCGAACACGAGCAGCTGCATGAGTCCTTCGCGGCGGACGAGTCCGCCCCAGCGGGCGTGCAGGCAGATGGCGCACCAGAGCACGATGAGGATCGCGCCGTTCTCCTTGGGATCCCAGCCCCAGAAGCGGCCCCAGCTCTGGTCGGCCCAGATGCCGCCGAGCATCGTGCCGATGAAGCTCGCGAGCACCGCGAAGGCGAGGATGCCGTAGGCCGCGCGGGCCACGCTGTCGCCCCAGTTGTAGTCGGCCTTGAAGGCGCGGAGCGCGAGGTGGAGGGCACCGAGCAGACCCGCCACGAAGGTGGCCGAGTAGCCCAAGGTCACGATGGTCACGTGGGTCGCCAGCCAGAAGTTCGAGTCGAGCACCGCACGGACGCTCTCGAGGTTGTCTTCGCCGGAGAGGCCGAGGTTGTGGGCCACGATGAGCGAGACGAAGCCCGTGAGGCCGGTCGCGGCGGCGCCGATGCCGTTCTTCCAGACGCGTTCGAGCATGATCCCGAGGGCGACGGCGCCCCAGGCGACGAAGATGCCCGAGGAGTAGAGGTTGGTCACCGGCGGACGGCCATGGAGCCACATGCGGTAGCCAAGCGCCGCGGTGTGCAGCACGAAGCAGACGACGAGCAGGCGGTAGGCCCACGCGCGCAGGCCCTCTGAGGACATCAGCCAGGAGGCGAAGACCATCAGCACCGTCACTGCGTAGGCGATGAGCAGCCAGTAGAACGGCTGCATGCGGCCGAAGGCGGCTTCGGATTCGGCCTTGGCTGTCCACGGTCCCTTCAGGGAGGCCGCGATGGCGGAGGCGAGGCGGGCGCACTCGTCGTCCTTGCCTTCGCGCCACGCCATGGAGAAGTCGGCGTAGCGGGTGATCAGGCCGTCTTCGGCGAGACCGGCGCGATGGGTCTTCTGGTCCTTGATGATGCCGAGGAGCGAGCCGCCGAGGTTGTCCCAGCGTTCGACCGATTCGATCTCCTTGGGCGGCATGAGACCGATGGCGCCTTCGCGTTCGAATTCCTGGTAGCGTTCGACGAACGTGCGGACGGTCTTCTGCAGTTCGGGGTCGAAGGCCTGGCCGGAGCCGCCGTTGGCGCGGCTGGCGTTCATCTCGGACAAGGCGCGGTTCAGCGCGGAGATCCAAGCGCCGTATTCGCGGCGCGGCGTGACGTCGGCCGGGAGGTCGCCCGGGATGAAAGTCATGCTGAGCGCGGCATATTGACGCGCGGCGCTTTCAAGGTTGAGGAGGCCGCGGTCTTCGGCGTCGCGGTCGGCCTGGGCTCGCTTACGGGCCTTCTCGGCGGCCTGGCTGAGTTCTGCGCTGTTCTTCAGTATGCCGTCCCAGCTCACGTAAAGGCTCTTGTCCGGGTCGCCGCCGACGCGCTTGAGCACGTTGGGGTGTTCGACTCGGAAGGTCGGCAGGTGCCGCGCGACGGGGGCGCGGAAGGAGACCTCGATGAGCCAGTCGATGGCGGAGACCGAACCGCCGCTGAGGCGGACCGGGCGCTTTTCGAGCATCGCCTGGAGGGTGGTGTCGAGCGCGGGGATTTCCTTGGCGATCTCGGCGCGTTGTTCGGCCGTCCAGGTGGAGGGACGCTGGCCGAAGGCCACGCGTTCGATCTTGGAGAGCGCGACGGACGTGCGGGCGCGCATCTGCAGGAGCGAGCCCGTTGCGAGGGTCTCGATCGGCACGATGCGACCGCCGCTCTGCACGGGTATCTCGCCGAACTCGCGGGTGTTCCAGCCGGCGTCGGCGGCCTCGGACGTGGCCGAGAGCAAGCCGAGCGCGAGCATCGCGGCGGCCTTGGCGGCCCGCCCGCGGAGGAAGCGGAGCAGCGAGAAGCCGAAGTGCCAGACCAGTCCGAGGGACATCACCGCGACGGAGACGTAAGGGATGAGCCAGCCAGGATTACGGACGACCTGCAGGACACTGAGGTCCTTGCCGTCCTTGGTGCTGCCGAAGCTGGACTGGAAGAAGGTCAGGCCCGCGTGACGCAGCGGCTGGTTCATCGAGATGTTGTAGGCGAACGAGCCGGCGCCTTCCTTGATCGTCACGTCGCTGGCGAAGCGTCGCGGCGTGTTGGTTCCGGGGTATTTCTCGTGGGTGAACTTATCGAGTCGCAGCGTGAAGGGGACGTAATAGCGGACGCGACGCAGCGACAGCTGGTAGGTCTTGCCGCTGTCATCGAAGGTCTGGGCGTCGAAGTTCTCCGTGAGGTTGAGGTTCACGATCCAGACGCCGGCGGACTGAGCTCCCTTGAGCAGCTCGACGACGGCCGTCGGCGCGTTGGGCTTGTTGTCATCATAGCTCTCGGGCTCCGGCTTGTAGGCCAGCTCCGTTCGGGCGCCGATGCCTTGGGTCGCCTTGGCCGGGATGCCGTCCGGCATCTGCGACTTGGCGCGCAGCATCGCGTTGGGGTGGTAGGAGTGAACCTTCAGCTTGAAGGGTGAACCGGGCAGATCGACCGTATCCGGGGCCTGCTTGGCGGCGATGGCGCGGAGGAGCGTGTCGGGCACGACGACGACCTGGTCGGCTTTCTCGCCTTTCTCGACGAGGGCGAATTCGAAGTCGCGGAACGCTTCGGAGAAGTCGCGGCTCTCGCCCTCGGGGACGATCATCGCGGATTCTTCCTGGTAGACCGCGGTGATGAAGCCGCCGATGAGGAGGAGGAGCAGTCCGGCGTGGATCATGCTGATGCCGACCTTGGCGGCCGTCGCCTTGAAGTGGCGGAAGTGCGCGAAGGCCAGGTTCGCGACGAGCAGGGCGCCGATGAGGAAGCCGCCGGGCAGGGGGATCTGCAGCGGGGCGGTGTCATCCATCGGGTAGAAGCAATACCAGGAGGAGAAGTAGACCTTCTGGACGTGCCAGACGCCCCAGTGGACCTGTTCAAGCGTCCCGAGCAGCACCAGGATCATCGACAGGACCAGCAGAAAGACCGTCAGCTTCAGCGAGGCCAGCGTGTCGATGAACTTGCGGCCGCTGTCGGCCTTCTTCTGAAATTCTTCGTTGTTCACGGAAGCTGGGATTCGGCGAGGAAGGCGACCAGGGCGGCGCCGTTGGCGGCGACGGCGGCGGCGTCACCGCTCATCTTGAAGAACCACGTGGCGCCCTTGTGCGGGGTCATCACCGCGTCGAGGCCTTTCTTTCCGTCGGTCGAAGTCATGATGAAGCGCTGGCTTTCGATGCCGCCGACCTTGGCGGGCTTGGCGGAGGCGGCGATTTCGTCGCCGCTCGCGGGCGCGAGGCCGATCTGGCCGCGCCAGCGGTTCACGTTGGCGGTGAGGCCGCCGACGTTGCCGGGGAAGACCGTGACGGCGATTTCGGCCCTGGTGCCGTCGGGACCGGCGACGATCCAGGTCGCTTTGCGCATGGCGTTCTCGGGTCCGACGGACCAGCCGGCGGGGAGCTTGCCCCACTTCGGCGCGTCGAAGGAGGCGGCTTCGGCCTTCATCGAAGCAGGCGCGACCATCGGGGCGGCGACGACCGGAGAGGGCGCGGGCTGCGCGGCGACGGCCGCGGCCGGGGCGGCGGCGGGAGCCGGAGCGTCGGACTTCACCTCGTAGCGGGCGACCTGCGGGGCGGGCTTGCAGCCGAAGGCGAGCAACGAAGCGGAGAGGATGAGGAGGGGGCGCATGAGGAGGGTAGGTGAAGGCGATTATTTGTTGGAGGCTTTCTTGCCTTTTTTCTTCGCCGCGATGGCGGCATCGCCGGCGGTCGAGCCGGTCTTGAGACGCTCGGCGTATTTCTCATCGCGCGGCTGGATGACCCCGCGCTTCACGAGTTCGTCGGCGTGCAGGTCGGCCAGAGGACCGCAGCGAGCCAGCCAGCCGTCGCACTCGGCGCGCAGTTCGGCCAGCTTGGCGGCGTGGGCCGGATCGGCTGCGAGGTTGTTGACCTCCCAAGGGTCGTTCTGGGTGTCGAAGAGCTCCTCGGGGGCGCGGTTGGGATTGAAGTAGAGCGCCTGCAGCGGCGTCAGCTTGCCCTCGGCTTGGACGCGGCGCAGTTCGTGCATCGTCTGACCGACTTCCTGGTAGGCGACCTTGCCGGCTTCATCGACGCCCGGCGCCAGGTTGCGCACGTAGCGGAAGCGCGCGTCACGGACGGAGCGGACCTTGTCGAAGCTCTCGTCCATGAAGTCGCGGAACGAGTACGCGTATTTCGGCGGGTTGGACGCGGTCGGCAGGAAGCAATGGCCGTCGTATTCGGCCGACACGGGCACGCCGGCGAGCGTCAGCGCCGTCGGGGCGAAATCGATCCAGCTGGCGAAGTCCTCACGGACCGAGCCCGGGGCGATCTGACCGGGCCAGCGCACGATGAGCGGCACGCGGGTGCCGGTGTCCTTTACGGAGCGCTTGAAGCGCGGCATGCCGCGCCCGTGGTCGCCGGTCAGGATCACGACCGTGTTCTTCTCCAAGTCGTGGGCCTTGAGCCAGTCGAGCACGCGACCGAGCGAGTAATCGACCGCCGTCACGAGTTCGTGATAGTGGGCGACTTCTCGACGGACGGCCGGGGTATCCGGGTAGAAGGGCGGGAGTTCGACCTTGGCGGGATCCCGGCGGTCGGAAGGCTGGAGGGCGGCCGTGTTCTTGGCGTGAGTCGCGTCATCGGCGCGCACCTGGCTCTCGTGGCTGACCGTGTCGTTGAAGTAAGCGAAGAACGGCTCCTTGGGTTTCGCCGAGAGCGGGCCGGCCGGGCGGTTGGCCGGGAGGACCCAAGGCTTGCGGTCGTCGGCCAGGTCCTTTTCGGGCACGCCTTGGAAGTCGGTCTTGCCGGGCCACATCACATGATAGCCGGCGGAACGGAGTTTTTCGGTGAAAGGGTGGGGCGGGTTGACGACGACCGAGCGCATGTTCTGGGCGCCATACTTGAGCGGATACTGGCCCGTCACCATGCCGCTTCGGGAGGGGGCGCAGACGCCGGCATGGGTGAAGGCTCGGGTGAAGCGCGCGCCTTCCCTGGCGAGGCGGTCCATGTTGGGCGTGATCGCGTCCTTGCAGCCGTAGGCCCCGGTGTCCGGGCCCATGTCTTCTCCGATCACCAGGACGATGTTCGGGCGGCTCTCGGCGGCGCAGGAGAAAGCGGCGAACAGGAGCGGGGCTAGGAGGGCGAGGGTGCGCGACATAAGTTTAGGACAACGACCGAGTCCTATGGTTGCGGGCTATCCGTCTAACGCAAAAAGAAAGGACGCATTTAGCGTCCTTTTTGGGGGTATTAGGTCGAGGGCCTCAGTCCGTGAAGCGGAACAAAGCCACGTCACCGTCCTTGAACAGGTAGGACTTTCCCTCGAGACGGTAGCGGCCAGCATCGCGGGCGGCGGCGACCGACCCGTTCTTAACGAGATCGTCGTAGGAGACCACTTCGGCCTTCACGAAGCCCTTTTCGAAATCGGTGTGGATCACGCCGGCGCACTGCGGGGCGGTCATGCCGCTGCGGAAGGTCCAGGCGCGGACTTCCTTCTCGCCGGCGGTGAAGTAGGTGGCGAGGCCGAGGAGGTGGTAGGCGCCGCGGATGAGCGACGACACGCCGGAGTCGGTGACGCCGAGGGACTGCAGGAATTCGGTGGCTTCGGCCGGCGAGAGGTCGCAGAGCTCGGCTTCGACCTGGGCGCAGATCACGACGTGCTCGCAGCCGTGGCGCTGGCCGATGAGGGCGGCGACGGCGGCGACGTGCGGGTTCTTGGAAGGATCGGCGAGGTCGCCCTCGGCGACGTTGCAGGCGAAGAGCACCTTCTTGGAGGAAAGCAGGTTGTAGGTCTTCAGGCGGGCGCGCTCGTCGTCGGAGACCTCGAGGGCCGAGGCAGGCTGGTTCTCGTTGAGGTGCTTCACCAGGCGGGTGAGCAGCTCGACGTTGGCGATGGCGTCCTTGTCCTGGCTGCGGACCTTCTTCTGGTTGCGGTCGAGCTGCTGCTCGGCCGACTGGATGTCGGCGAGGATCAGTTCGGTCTCGATCACGCCGATGTCACGGACCGGGTCGACCTTGCCCATGCTGTGGACGATGTCGTCGTTGTCGAAGCAACGGACGACGTGGATGATCGCGTCGCACTCGCGGATGTTGGAGAGGAAGTCGTTGCCCTTGCCTTCGCCCTTGGAGGCGCCGGCGACGAGGCCCGCGATGTCGACGATGTCGATGGTCGCCGGGATGACGACCTTGGTGCCGGCGATGACCTGCAGCTTCTGCATGCGTTCGTCAGGCACCAGGACCACGCCGACGTTGGGCTCGATCGTGCAGAACGGGTAGTTCGCCGCCTCGGCCTTGCGGGAGCGCGTGAGGGCGTTGAAGAGGGTCGACTTGCCCACGTTGGGGAGTCCGACGATGCCTGCCTGGGTCTTTGCCATGGAAGAGGCAACGTGGGCATCCGCCCCGTCGAGGTCAAGAGCCGCCGTCAGGGGGTCAGCGACCGGGCTTGTTCGGCGAGCTCGGGGTCCGGCAGCACCACTTCGTCCTTTGGCTGCGGCTGTCCGCGGACGATCCGGGCGACCGCCAAGCGTCCGCGGACGGAGGTGATCTCCAGGATCGCGGAAGGATTGAGCTGGGGGTCGCGGGCGATGACCTGCAGGCCTTCGCGGACGAGCGTGCCCGGGATGAGCAGCAGAGGCACGCTGGTGCTGCGCAGCGGGTAGCCCTGGACGAAGCCCACGCGGGCGTTACGCGGCGCGCCGGCCGGGAGCGCGAACGGATTCGGCTCCTCGGCGGGCGCCTGCGGCTTGGACACGGCGCAGCCCGTCAGCAGCGCGAGCAGCAGACAGACTGGGCCGAGCCGGTTCACTCGCGGTGCGGGGCGCCCGGACCTTCCGGGGGCTTGCCGATGAAGGCGGCGAGGGCGGAATTGGGCGGCAGGCCGCCGGGCAGGCCGCCGGGCGAGAGCGGACCCGGGGTCTGCTCGGCCTTCTCGTCTTCGGAGATGAACTGGTCGAAGCCGGGGCCCGAGGTGTCGAGCTCGCCTTCGAACATGCCCTGGAGCTGGCGCATGCGCGTCGGGTGGCGCATCTTGCGGAGCGCCTTGGCCTCGATCTGACGGATGCGTTCGCGGGTCACCTTGAAGTGGCGGCCGACTTCCTCGAGCGTGCGCTGGACGCCGTCGAGGAGGCCGAAGCGGAGGATGAGGACTTCCTTCTCGCGTTCGGCGAGGGAGCGCAGGACGAAGTCGATCTTCTCGCGGAGGAGGCGGGTGGAGGCCGTGTCGGAGGGGTTCTCCGCGGACTTGTCCTCGATGAAGTCGCCGAGCGAGGTGTCTTCGCCGTCGCCCACCGGGGACTGGAGGGAGATCGGCTGCTGGGCCATCTTCATGATCTGCTGCACGCGGTC